>JANMAP010000347.1:0-4086 GCA_031359905.1 Burkholderiales bacterium
GTGACGCCCGACGACATCGCGCGCAGCGTGCGCGTCCTGCTCGAGAACCCGTCGATCACCGGCACGACGCTGCTGGTCGACGCCGGCAGCCACCTCGCGCCGATGGCCCGCGACTTCGCCTTCCACCACCTGCCGAACACCGGGACGCCCCGATGACCACCATCCGCATCGACAACCTGCGCGTGCAGGCCAGCGTCGGCATCCTCGACCACGAGTTGCGCTCGCGCCAGCAGTTGCTGATCTCCATCGCCATCGAGCTGCCCGCCGCGCCGGTGCTGCCGCTGGGCGACGACGTGCACCATGTGCTGGACTACCGCCAGCTGCGCGAGATCGCCAAGCAGGAAAGCGAGGGCGAGCATGTCAACATGCTCGAAACGCTGGCCGGGCGCATCGCCCAGCGCCTGCACGCGCTGCCGGGTGTCGGGCGCGCGCAGGTCAAGGTCGTCAAGCCGAACATCTTTCCGGACTGCGACGGCGTGGCCGTCGAGGTCATCGCCCCCCCGAACGCTGGAGCCGCCTGATGCCGGCCACCCCTGCCGCCGCCCCCACTGGCCCGTCGCCGGCGGCCGTGCCCGAACCGCGCGACCCGCACGCACCACGCGACCCACGCAAGGCAGCCCTGGAGGCCAACAAGCTGTCCAAGCGCCTGCACCGCCAGGTCGGCCAGGCGATCGGCGACTTCAACATGATCGAGCCGGGCGACAAGGTCATGGTCTGCCTGTCCGGCGGCAAGGACAGCCACGCGCTGCTCGACATCCTGCTGTCGATGCGCCAGCGCGCGCCGGTGGCGTTCGAGATCGTCGCCGTCAACCTCGATCAGAAGCAGCCCGGCTTTCCTGAACACGTGCTGCCGGAATACCTGGCCGGCCGCGGCGTGCCCTTCCACATCGAGCAGCGCGACACCTACTCGGTCGTCAAGCGGCTGGTCCCCGAAGGCCAGACGATGTGCAGCCTGTGCTCGCGGCTGCGCCGCGGCATCCTCTACCGCGTGGCCAGCGAGATCGGCGCGACCAAGATCGCGCTCGGCCACCACCGCGACGACATGGTGGTGACGCTGCTGATGAACATGTTCTTCGGCGGCCGCCTGAAGGGCATGCCGCCCAAGCTGGCCAGCGACGACGGCCGGCACATCGTCATCCGCCCGCTGGCCTACGTGGCCGAGGCCGACCTCGAGCGCTGGGCTGCGCACCGCCGCTTCCCGATCATCCCGTGCACGCTGTGCGGCAGCCAGAACGACCTGCAGCGCGTGCAGGTGAAGAAGATGATCCACGACTGGGAACGCCAGTACCCGGGGCGCATCGACAACATGCTGCACGCGATGGGCCATGTCACGCCGTCGCACCTGATGGACCGGAACCTGTACCCCTTCACCACGCTCCAATCCAGCGGTGTGGCCGATGCCGGCGGCGACCATGCCTTCGACGACGAGCCCTGTTCCGCACCCACTGCGCCCGCCGGCCGGGCTGCGCGCGATGCCGTCGTCGCGCTGCACCCGCTGGCCCATGCCGATTCGGAGGAATGACGATGCTGTCGACCCGCGGTCTGATCCTCGTCACCTGCAGCGCCGTGCTCGGCGGCTGCAGCGGCCTGCGCACGCTGAGCAGCGATGTGGCGAGTTACGGCGACTGGCCGGCGGGCCGCCAGGGCGGCAGCTACGCCTTCGAGCGTCTGCCGTCGCAAGCCGCGCAGCCGGCAGCGACCGACGCGCTGGAAGCGGCGGCGGCGCCAGCCCTGGCCAAGGCCGGCTTCACGCCGGTCGCCGAAGGCCGGCAGCCCGACGTGTTGGTGCAGGTCGGCGCGCGCAGCCAGCGCACGCTGTCGCCCTGGGACGATCCGCTGTGGTGGCGCGGCGGCTTCGGCTACTGGCGCCATGGGCCGTGGCTGTCGCCGCGCTGGGGGATGTCGGTGCACGGCGGATTCCCGCGCTACGAGCGCGAAGTGGCCGTGCTGCTGCGTGACCGCGCCAGCGGCAAGCCGCTGTTCGAGGCCCGCGCCAGCCACGAAGGCAACCTGCGCGACGACGCCGGGACCACGGCGGCGCTGTTCGAGGCGGCGCTCGCCGACTTTCCACGACTGGGCGTGAACCCGCGCCGCGTGGTGGTGCAAGTGCCGTCGTGACGACGACAGCGGCTGCTGTGGCGTGAATCTCTACCGGCGCGGCAGTGGCGTGACCCTCGATCGCCGCGGAGACGTGGACCTCAGCCGCCAGCGGCGGCCGTGACATGAATCTCAGCCGCCGACGGCGGCTGGGGCAGCAGTCGGTGGGTTGGCGATCAGCGCGCGCAGGTCGTCTTCCCAGCCCTTGAGCGTCTCACGCGCCTTCAGCCGCTGGGCCGGCGTGGTGGCGTTGTGAACCTGCGCGGCAAAGGCGCAGTTGTAGTCGGCCAGGCGCTGCTGGTAGGCACGGTAGGCCGCGTCGGGTGAACGCTCGAGGCGATCGGCCAGCGCACGCAGTGCGCCCATGCGCTGGTCGCGGTCGGCGCGATCGGCGGCCAGACGGCGCAGCGTGGCCACGGTGTCCTTGTGGCGCCGCTGGCGTTCGGCGAGCCAGCCCGGTGCATCGAACGGCGACGCCGCCACGCCGGCAGCGATGACGCGGCGTTGCGGCTCATCGATGCTGCCGTAGACCTGCTCGGTGCGGTCCACCGCGCGCTTGATCGCCGCCTTCAGGCGCTGCGCTGGATCGGGCTGCAGATAGTCGTCGCGCATCTCGTCGATGGTCTTGGCGTAGCGCCGCTCCAGATGCTTGAACTGGGCTTCGCCCAGGCCCGGCAGCAGATCGGCCAGGTGGGACAAAGCGCGGTCGATCGCCGGGTCGAGCCGCAGGCGAACCTGGGTCTGCCAGCGGCAGGCAGCGGCCGGCGTGGTCGGCTCCAGCACCTGGGTCCGGGCCTGGGCCAGCAGCGCTGCGTAGTCGGGCAGCTGGCTGGCACGGTGCCAGTCGAAGAAGCCGTCGATGGCCTGCTTCGCGGCCGGTGTCTGCTCGGTGCTGAAATCGAGATAACCGTCGAGCCACCACCACGCGAGTTGCGGGCCGTTGTTGTAGGTCAGGCGCACAGCGCTGCAGCCGGCCAGCGCCGCGAGCGCCGCCAGCGCGATGCCGATAATCGCCGCTTTGGCACACAACACGCGCATGGCACTCAACATCGTCATCATGGCTGCGGGCAAGGGTACCCGAATGAAGTCGGCCTTGCCGAAGGTGCTGCATCGGCTGGCCGGACGCAGCCTGTTGCAGCATGTGCTGGATGCCAGCCGGGCGGTCGACGGCGGCCAGGGCCGCAGCATCGTCATCACCGGCCACGGCGCCGAAGCGGTCGAAGCCGCCGCGGCCGCGAGCGGCGCATTGTTCGCGCGCCAGATGCCGCAGCTGGGCACCGGCCACGCCGTGCAGCAGGCCGTGCCGCTGCTCGACGACGCCCACGCGACGACGCTGATCCTCAACGGCGACGTGCCGCTGATCCGCCCGGCCACGGCCCAGGCGCTCGTCGCCGCCTGCAGCGGCAGCCGGCTGGCCCTGCTGACCATCGAGCTCGACGATGCCAGCGGCTACGGCCGCATCCTGCGCGACGCCGCCGGTGTGCGCGCCATCGTCGAACACCAGGACGCCAGCGATGCACAGCGCGCGATCCGCGAGGTCTACACGGGCATCATGGCCGCGCCGACGGCGCTGCTCAAGCGCTGGGTCATGGCGCTGAAGAACGACAACGCGCAGCGCGAGTACTACCTGACCGACATCGTCGCCCTGGCCGTGGCCGACCGCGTGCCGGTGGTCAGCGCCGCCGCGGCCAGCGACACCGAGGTGCTGGGCGTCAACAGCCCGCTGCAGCTGGCCGACCTGGAACGCCGCTTCCAGCGCCAGCAGGCCGAGGCCTTGATGGACGCCGGCGTGCGACTGGCCGACCCGGCGCGGCTGGACATCCGTGGTGCACTGGTCTGCGGACAGGACGTCGAGATCGACGTCAACTGCGTCTTCGAAGGCCAGGTGACGCTGGCCGATGGCGTGCGCATCGGCGCGCACTGCGTGCTGCGCGACGCCCAGATCGCCGCCGGCGCCGTGATCCACCCGTTCACGCACATCGAAGGCGC
>JANMAP010000335.1:0-11962 GCA_031359905.1 Burkholderiales bacterium
GGCTTCGTCAGCGAAGGCGCCGGCGAGAACCTGTTCGTCATCAAGAAGGGCGTGGTCTACACGCCGGACCTGTCGGCCGGGGCGCTCAACGGCATCACCCGCGACACCATCTTCGCGATCTGCCAGGACCTGGGGCTCAAGCTGGTCGAAAAGCGCATCACGCGCGACGAGGTCTACATCTGCGACGAGGCCTTCTTCACCGGCACGGCCGCCGAAGTCACGCCGATCCGCGAGCTCGACCGCATCGAGCTCGGCCAGGGCGACTTTGCAGGCCGACGCGGGCCGATCACCGAGAAGATCCAGAGCGCGTTCTTCGACATCGTCAACGGCCGCAATCCCAATTACGCTGAATGGCTGAGCCCAGTATGAGCACAGGGGTGCGCCCATGAGTTCCGACGCCCCCAAGGCCCTGGTCGAGCTCGCCGCTGCCGACCTGATCGGCCCCGGCGTGGTCTTCTGCCCCAACCCGAAGATGCCGCTGTGGAGCAACCATCCCCGGGTCTTCATCGACGTGGCCAGCGAAGGTGTCGGACGCTGCCCGTACTGCGGTACGGTCTACCGGCTGCGCGCCGGTGAACATCTGCACGCCGGCCACTGACGCGATCCGATGCCGTTGACGGGCCCGACAGCGGCGCCGACGAGCCGCCGACACCTGCCGACAAGCGCTACTGCGGGTGCCAGTCGAAGGCGGTGGTGCCGAGATCGAAGATGGCCACGCCGAAGCCCTGCACCGGCAGCCTGAACAATAGGGTCCCCGACGGCGCGATGCACGCGCTGCGGCCCGCGCCTTGGCTCTCCTCGGGCCGGTTCAGTGCGTTGGGCCAGTTGTTCTGGATCACATAGGCACCGGCTGCCTGTGCCAAGGCCTGCGCTTGCATCACATGGGCCGGCGGGTCGGTGATCGGCTTGGCCGGATCGGGGCGCATCGAGCCGGGCCAGAAGACGAGCTGCGGCGGGTCGGCGCGCAGTTGCTGGAGCACCTGGTCTTGGTCTTCGATCTCGCGACAGATGACAGCGCTGCAGGACAGGCCCTGCAAGCGGGCGCTCGGTCGCGTGCTGCCGGCGGCGAAAAAGGTGGCTTCCGGTGCGGTCAGGCCGTTCTTGTCGATGACGGCCACGGTCTGTCCCGCTTCGTCGATCAGCAGATGGCTGTTGCGCTTGCTGCCGTCAGCATCGAAGGTCGGCGCGCCGAACGCCACCGCCAGGCCCAGGCGCTGCGCCTGCGCGCGGATCTGCGCCAGCGCCGGCGCCACCAGTTCGGGCCGGGCCAGTGCGACGATCTCGCGGTGGAAGCCGGTGACGGCCAGTTCGGCGAAGGCACAGACCGTCGCGCCATGATCGCGCGCCAACTGCATCGCGGCGAGCATCGCGGCCAGGTTGGCGTCGATCGTCCAGTGCATCTGCAACTGGGCGATGGCGATGCGCGGGGGTCGCGCGGTGCCGGCCACGGGCCGCGACGACGTCAAGGCTCGCCGTCCCAGTAGTCCAGGCTGGCGCCCTTGCGGGCGATGACCTTGAACGCCGCGGCGTGGCCCAGGCTGCCTTCGGCCAGGTACTTGTCCGAATCCGGGTATTCGCAGATCTCCGGCACTTCCAGCGTGCTGATCGACAGGTACTTCAGCGGCGCATCCGAGCTGTTGATGATCTGGTGCGGGTACTCCGGCCCGGGCGGAATGAAGATCACGTCGCCGCTGCGGATCGGCAGCAATTCGCCGGCCACGCGCAGCGTGCCCTGGCCTTCGACGACGATGAACATCTCTTCCTGTGCGTGGTGCAGGTGGTACGGACAACCGACCTTGCCGGGCTCGAGGATGTCGATCGACGCCCCCAGCTTGCGCGCCGCCGTCCCGCCTGCCAGGCGGGCGCCGTGGGCCTCGTAGTGCGGTGCGCGCTGCAGGCGCGTCAGCGGCACGCTGTCGAAGTTGCGGATCAGCGTGGCAGCCAGTGCCGTGGCGTGGTCGGACATCTCGGGCTCCCCATTTGAAGCAGGCTGCATGATGCCGCGGGACCCAGCAGGACTGGCCGGCGGTTTCTCCAGGCGCAGGCTGAGACCGATGCTGCTGGCGGCGGCACTGCCGGCCGACCCGGACTTTCAGTCCAGCGGCAGCCCGACGTAGTTCTCGGCAACCGCGGTCTGCGCCGCGCGCGAGGTGAACAGGTACTCCAGCTCGGCCAGCTGCATGCGTTCGCCGAACGCACCGTTGTCCGGGAAGCGGTGCATCAGCGACGTGAACCACCACGAAAAGCGTTCGGCCTTCCAAACCCGCGCCAAGGCGCGCTGCGAGTAATGGTCGATGCCGTCGGCGCTACCGCGGTAGAACTCGGCCAGCGCGCGCGCCAGCAGGCCGACGTCGCCGGCGGCCAGGTTCAAGCCTTTGGCGCCGGTCGGCGGCACGATGTGCGCGGCATCGCCGGCCAAGAACAGGCGGCCGAAACGCATCGGTTCGGCGACGAAGCTGCGCAGCGGCGCAATGCTCTTTTCCAGGCTCGGGCCGGTGACCAGGCGGGCCGCGTCCTCGGCCGGCAGGCGGCGCTTGAATTCGTCCCAGAAGGCCGCGTCGGACCAGTCTTCGACCCGGTCGGTCAGCGGGCACTGCAGGTAGTAGCGGCTGCGGGTGGGGCTGCGCATGCTGGCCAGCATGAACCCGCGTTCGGTGTTGCCGTAGATCAGTTCGTCGGCCACCGGCGGGGTGTCGGACAGCACGCCCAGCCAACCGAAGGGATAGACCTTTTCGAACGTGCGCAGCGCGGCGGCCGGCAGGCTGGCGCGGCACACGCCGTGGAAGCCGTCGCAGCCGGCGATGAAGTCGGCCTGGACCTCGTGCGCCACGTCGCCGATGCCGAACGTGACCCGCGGATGGGGACCGTCGAAGTCGTGCACCGCGACATCCCGGCATCCGTAGAAGCTGGTCTGGCCGCTGGCCTGGCGCAGCGCCATCAGGTCGCGCGTGACCTCGGTCTGGCCGTAGACGACGACCTGCTTGCCGGTCAGCGCGTGCAGGTCGATGCGCTGGCGCGTGCCGGCGAAATACATGTCGAAGCCGTCGTGCGGCAGGCCTTCGGCGTGCAGGCGCCCGGCGGCACCGGCCTCCTCGAGCAGGCCGACAGTGACCCGTTCCAATACGCCGGCGCGGATCCGGCCGAGCACGTAGTCAGGGCTGCGTTGCTCGATGACGATGTTGGCGATGCCCTGCCGGTGCAGCAAGGCGGCGAGCAGCAGACCGGCGGGGCCGGCGCCGACGATGGCGACTTGGGTGCGCATGGAATTGTTCCCTGCAGCGGTCAGGGTGGCTGCCCAGCAGCTTAGGGCCGGGCGGTCGCCGGCTCGACGAAACACCCGCCAGAAATGGCCAAAGGCACGTGCAATGCACTGCCAGAAACGAAAAAAGGCAGGTGCAACGCACCTGCCTTCTCAACAAAGATTCGAAGAATTACTTCTTCGCCTCTTCCTTCTTCATTTCCTTCTTGGCTTCAGCCTTCTTCTCTTCCTTCTTCATCGCGCCACTGGCGGCCGATGCCGGGGCGGCAGCCTTCATCGGGGCGCCACCAGCGTGCGAAGCGGCGGAAGCGTTCAGGGCGACGGCGCCGAAGGCGGCCAGGATCAGGGCGCTGAGGGTCTTGCTCATGGAATAAGTCCTATGTATCGACTGGGGTGATTTCGGTGACAGGGCGGATCGCCGGAGCGCCTGACAGCACGTCGGGCGGTCGCCGAGCCACGATTGTCACCCCTAAACCTTCGTGGACCCGTCGACAGTAGCTGCAACGCGGCCGGAAGCGGGGCGGTTGACAGGGTCGAAGTTGGGTTCGCACCACAGGTAGCATCGGCAAAGTGTCAATCCTACGTTTCTGCGCCTTCGTGTTCACCCTAGGGGGGCTGGCAGGCGCCGCGGCCGCTGCGCCCTTCACTCCCTCGTCCGACGCCCAGGTGCTCGAGCGCCTGCCAGCGCGCGCCAGCGACCCGCGGGCTCGCGAGATGTTCGCGCTGCGCGAAGCGCTGCGTCGGGCGCCCCAGGACCTGGCACTGGCCGTCGAGCTGTCCCGCCGCTACGTCGACGCCGTCGCCGCCGAGGGCGATCCGCGCTACGTCGGCTACATCCAGGCGGCCTTGCAGCCCTGGTGGAACTTGCCCGAACCGCCGGTCGACGTGCGCGTGCTGCGCGCGATCGTGATGCAGTTCGACCACCGTTTTGAGCCCGCCCTGGCCGATCTGGACGCCGCGCTGCGCGCCGATCCGCGGAACGCCCAAGCCTGGTCGTGGCGCGCCGCCATCCACATGGTGCAGGCCAACTATGCCGAAGCCCGGCGCAGCTGCGACGGCCTGGCCCCGCTGGCGCCGCCGCTGATCGGCGTGGCCTGCCTGGCGCAGGTCGATGCCACCACCGGCCGCGCCGCGCCGGCCGCTGCCGCCCTGCGCGCCGCACTCGACAAAACGCGCCAAGATCCCGAAACCACGGATGCCCAGCGCCAGTGGGCGCTCACACGGCTGGCCGAGATCGAAGAGCGTCGCGGGGCGTTCGAGGCCGCCGAAACAGCCTTCCGCGCGGCGCTGGCGCTGGACATCGGCGACGTTTATCTGCAGGCGGCCTATGCCGACTTCCTGCTCGACCGCGGCCGCGCCGCCGAAGTCCTCGAGCGGCTGAAGGACCGCGGTCGCGCTGACGTGCTGCTGCTGCGCCTGGCGCTGGCGGCGCAGGCGACGGGGCACCCGAAACGCGAGACCTGGGCCGCCGAGCTGACCGCGCGCTTCGACGCCGCCCGCCAGCGCGGCGACACCAGCCACCGCAAGGAAGAAGCGCGATTCCTGCGCGCCCTGCGCGCGCCGGCGGCGCTGCCGCAGGCGCTGGTCCTGGCCCGGCAGAACTTCGCCGAGCAGCGCGAGCCGGCCGACGCCCGCGTGCTGCTGGAAGCCGCGCTGGCTGCGCGCGATCCGGCCGCCGCCGAGCCGGCCTTGCGCTGGATGTCCGAGTCGCACGTTGAAAGCGTTGCGCTGCAGTCCTTGGCCGGCCAGCTGAAAGGGCTGAAGTGAATCCCCCAGAAGCGCCTGCGGCGCCTCCCCCCTGGGGGCAACGCCAGCGGCCCGGCGGAGCCGGTTCCGCAGCGTTCGCTTGGCTCCATTTGATTTATTCGTCGCGGGTGCCGGACGGCGCCAGGGAAGACTGAAGTGAGCACCGCGCCAGCTGCGCCACGGTGCCAGCCCCGCTGGCCGCAAGCGCTGCAGCGGATGCTGGCCCTGGTCGGTGCGCTGCTGTTGCCACCCGCAGCCCATGCTCACAAACCCTCTGACAGCTATCTGTCGGTGAGCGTGGCGCAGGACAGCGGCACGAGCAACGGCACGATCAGCGGCCGCTGGGACATCGCGCTGCGCGACCTCGACGTCGCCATTGGCCTGGACGCCGACGGCGACGGCGCTATCACCTGGGGCGAACTGAAGGGCCAGCACGCGGCCATCGCGCGTTACGCGCAAAGCCGGCTGTCCCTGCGCGCCGACGGCCACGACTGCCCGCTCGTCATCGGCGCGCAGGCCGTCGACGAGCACACCGATGGGGCCTACAGCGTGCTGCCGCTGCGTTTCGACTGCCCGGCTGCTGCCGCCGCGGACCGCACCGCACCGGCCCAGATCGTCGTCACCTACCGGCTGTTCGCCGACATCGATCCGCAGCACCGCGGCCTGCTCAACCTGAGCGCCGGCGGCGGCACACGCACGGCGGTGTTCAGCCCGCAGGCGCCCGAGCAGCGCTTCGAACTCGCCCAGACCAGCCGCTGGCGCCAGTTCGTCGACTACGCGCGCGAGGGCGTCTGGCACATCTGGATCGGCTTCGACCACATCCTGTTCCTGCTCTCGCTGCTGCTGCCGGCGGTGCTCACCTGGCAGGCCGCCGGCGCTGCGGGAGCGCGTGGGCGCTGGCAGCCAGTGGCGCGCTTCGGCCTGGCGTTCTGGGACGTGCTGCGCATCGTCACCGCGTTCACGCTGGCGCACTCGATCACGTTGTCGCTGGCCACGCTGGGGCTGATCGAGCTGCCCTCGCGGCTGGTCGAATCGACCATCGCGGCGTCAGTCGTGCTGGCGGCACTGAACAACGTCTATCCGGTGTTCCAGGGCCGGCGCTGGATCGTCGCTTTCGGCTTCGGCCTGATTCACGGCTTTGGCTTCGCCAGCGTGCTGGCCGACCTGGGGCTGCCCCGGCAGGCGCTGCTGCTGGCGCTGCTCGGCTTCAACGTCGGCGTTGAAGGTGGGCAGCTGGCCATCGTCGCGGCCTTCCTGCCGCTGGCCTACGCGCTGCGGCGCGGGCGTTTCTACCGGCGTGTGGTGCTGGTCGGCGGCTCGCTGCTGATCGCTGCCGTGGCCGCGGCCTGGTTCGCCGAACGCGCCTTCGTGCTGAAGTTCATGCCCTTTTAGTTTCCACCCTTTGGCGCCGCCGACGGGTCGGCGCTGACGCTGAAGGCCAGGGTCACGAAGTCGCTGTCCCAGGCGTCGGGCTGGGTGGTCGAGGGGCGCAGCGCGGTGCCGCGCAGCAACCAGCGGCCAGCCAGCGGCACCGTCAGCCTGACACGGCCCTCGGCGTCGGTCTGGTTCCAGATGCCCAGCGGGCTGAGCTCGGTGCGCAGTTCCAGCGCCTGGCCGGCCACCGGCTGGCCCTGGCGCAGCAGCCGAAAGCGCAGGGTCTGGCCGCGGCGCAGCGGCCGCTCGGCGTTTTCCAGCAGCAGTTCGACATCCATGTCCGGCGCGGCCTGCGGGTCGGCCGGTGGCGTGGCCCCCAGATCGATCCGCGCATGCTTCACGTAGCGTTCGCGCCATGGCAGGCCGCGGGCGCGAATGCCGTCCCAGCGGCTGCGCGCATCCAGCGACGGGCGGATTTCCTGCATGTAGAGATCGATCTTGTCGGCCGGCACGTCGATGATGAAGGGTTGCAGCTGGGCCCAGCAGGTGGCCGGCGCCGGCGCCACGGCGCGAAACTCCAGCGCCGTCGGCGTTGATCGCAGCGGCGTCAGTGGCAAGGCCCGCCCGTCGCCCCCGCGGCAACCCTGGCGGACCACGAATTCGGCCCCGATGCTGCTGTCGAAGGTCGGAAAACGGTTGCCGGTGCCCAGCGCCAGCCGGACTTCGCCGGGTGCGGCAACCCAGGTTTCGAACCACGTGTCGTGGGCCGCCGCCGGGCCTGCAGCGAACGCCGCCAGCCAGGCCAGGGCCAGGCGATCCAAGGCGTAGCGATGCACAGGGCGACGGGCGGGACGAACGACAGCAGCAACGACAGCAGGAACAGCCGCAAGAACGGCAGCAATGGCAGGGCGGCGGGTGGATGGGGGCGCGGTCGACAAAGGCATGCCGGACGATACGCCGGTCGCTTGGCGACAGATGCGAACGGCACGGGCCGCGCCGCCGGCCGGCTACGCGCGCGACGGGGACTGGCCCAGCGCCTGCGCCGCGCCCGCCAGGGCTGCCAGCGTGTCGGTGATCAGCGCCGTCGGAATCGCCTGCAGGTAGGGCTGGAAGCGTCCCTTGGCTTCGAACCGCTGGCGGAACTGGGAGCGCTGGAAACGCGCGCCCAGGCGCGGCACGATGCCGCCGCCGATGTAGACGCCGCCGCGTGCGCCAAGCGTCAGCGCGACGTTGCCGGCGAAGCTGCCAAGCAGCGCGCAGAAGCTGTCGACGGTGCGGCTGCACAGTGCGCAGTCGCCGGCCAGCGCGCGTTCGACGATCTGGCTGGCGGTCGGCGGGTGAGCGGCCGCTGCCGACTCGCCCAGCACCTCGGCCAGCGCGGCGAACAAGAGCGGCAGGCCGATGCCCGACAGCAGCCGTTCGGCCGAGACATGCGCGTGCGCGCGGCGCACGGCGGCCAGCAGCGCGCTGTCGAACTCGTCGGCCGCCGACAGCGTCGCGTGGCCGCCTTCGCCGGGCAGCGCGACCCAGCCGTGTGCCGTCTGCAGCAGGCCGGCGACACCCAATCCGGTGCCCGGTCCGATCACCGCCAGGGTCCCCGCCGCGCGCGGCAGGCCCAGCGGTCCGATCGGCTGCAGCTGGCTGGCGCCCAGCCGCGGCAACGACAGGGCCAGGGCCTCGAAGTCGTTGAGCACCTCGAAGCGCTCGACGCCCAGTCGCTGGCGGGCAGCGGTGCACGACAACGACCAGCCGCTGTTGGTGAAGCTGATCAGGTCGCTGCCGGTGGCGGTGGCCACGGCGAAGGCGGCCGCCCGCGGCGGCGTGTAGGCGGTGCCCAGGCGGCCGGCGAGGTCGGCCAGGTAGGCCAGCGCCGCGTCGGTCGGCCCGGCGTGGTCTGCCGCCGGCAGGCTGCGCACCTCGATGAGCGCGTTGGCGCCTGCGGGCAGCCAGCCGAAGCGCGCGTTGGTGGCGCCAATGTCGGCCAGCAGCCACGGCCGCGGCGGGCCGGCCGGCGAGGCACTTGTCTCAGTCAAGGTGTTCAGGGGCGTTTGCAGGATTGCCCTGGGGGTGCATGTCAACAGGCACGGTAGCAAAACCACCGACCCCGAACAAGGACGATCCACTGTGTTCTCCTGTGTTCCCCTGCGCCGCGGTCTCGCTTGGCAACGAACCGGTGTGGGCAGCGCAAGAGGTCCGAGAAATCGCGGCGCCGCAGGTGCGGTCGACCTGCCGGCCGACGCGGCAGGCCGGCCTGGACGAAGGCCCCACCGAAGCGCAACCGCCGGCGGCGCGGCGTGCCGGACTGGGCATCAGCGCCGCCGGCCGCTGGCCCGGCTGACATCGACAGCCGCTAAAATCGTTGGCTTCCGAGGAGCGCTGCGACGGGTCTGCACCCGCCAGGCTCGGAACACCGCGGCGGCCGACCGGTCGGGCCGCGGGCGGCAACCGCGCTCAGCCCAGCACCAGGGACTGAGCCATGACCGACCCTACCACCATGCACGTTGATCCGCCGCCGCCGCCGATGCGCCTGGCCGGGCTCGAGCCCGTCACGCTGGCGCCCGGCGCGCTGTTCGTCAACATCGGCGAGCGCACCAACGTCACCGGATCGAAGGCCTTCGCCCGCATGATCCTCGAAGGCCGCTTCGAGGACGCGCTGAGCGTCGCCCGCCAGCAGGTCGAGAACGGGGCCCAGATCATCGACGTCAACATGGACGAGGCGATGCTCGATTCGGCCGCGGCGATGGAGCGCTTTTTGAAGCTGGTCGCCGGTGAGCCCGAGATCGCCCGCGTGCCGGTGATGATCGACAGCAGCAAGTGGAGCGTGATCGAGGCCGGCCTGAAGTGCATCCAGGGCAAGGGCATCGTCAACAGCATCTCGCTGAAGGAAGGCGAGGCCGAGTTCAAGCGCCAGGCCAGGCTGGTGCGGCGCTACGGCGCGGCTGCCGTCGTGATGGCCTTCGACGAGCAAGGCCAGGCCGACAGCCACGAACGCAAGATCCGCATCTGCGAGCGCGCCTACCGCATCCTCGTCGACGAGATCGGCTTTCCGGCCGAGGACATCGTCTTCGACCCCAACATCTTCGCCATCGCCACCGGCATCGAAGAGCACAACAACTACGCCGTCGACTTCATCGAAGCCACGCGCTGGATCAAGGCCAACCTGCCCGGCGCCAAGGTCAGCGGCGGGGTCAGCAACGTGAGCTTCAGCTTCCGCGGCAACGACCCGGTGCGCGAGGCGATCCACACTGTGTTCCTGTACCACGCGATCCGCGCCGGGCTGGACATGGGCATCGTCAACGCCGGCATGGTCGGGGTCTACGACGATCTCGAGCCGGTGCTGCGCGAACGCGTCGAAGACGTGGTGCTGAACCGCCGCGCCGACGCCGGCGAGCGTCTCATCGAGATCGCCGAAAGCGCCAAGGGCCTGGCCAAGGACGACAGCGCGCGGCTGGCCTGGCGCGCCGCCAGCGTCGAGGAACGCCTGTCGCACGCGCTTGTGCACGGCATCACCGAATTCATCAGCGTCGACACCGAAGAGGTCTGGCGCGCCTACGAAGCCCAGGGCCGGCGCCCGCTGCATGTCATCGAAGGCCCGTTGATGGCCGGCATGAACGTCGTCGGCGACCTGTTCGGCCAGGGCAAGATGTTCCTGCCGCAGGTGGTCAAGAGCGCGCGGGTGATGAAGCAGGCGGTGGCCCACCTGCTGCCCTACATCGAAGCCGAGAAGAAGGCCCTGGTCGACGCCGGCGGCGAAGCCAAGGCCAAGGGCAAGATCGTCATCGCCACGGTCAAGGGCGACGTGCACGACATCGGCAAGAACATCGTCACCGTCGTGCTCCAGTGCAACAACTTCGAAGTCGTCAACATGGGGGTGATGGTCCCCTGCCAGGACATCCTGGCCAAGGCGCGTGTCGAAGGCGCCGACATCATCGGCCTGTCGGGGCTGATCACGCCGAGCCTGGAGGAGATGCAGCATGTCGCCGCCGAGATGCAGCGCGACGACTGGTTCCGCATCAGGAAGATCCCGCTGCTGATCGGCGGCGCCACCTGCAGCCGCGTGCACACCGCGGTGAAGATCGCGCCGCATTACGACGGGCCGGTGGTCTACGTGCCCGACGCGTCGCGCAGCGTGGGCGTGTGTTCCGATCTGCTGTCCGACGAACGCGCGGCCAGGTTCATCGCCGAACTCGAGGTCGACTACGACCGCGTGCGCACCCTGCATGCGAACAAGAAGGCCACGCCGCTGGTGACGCTGGCCGCCGCGCGGGCCAACAAGGCGCCCATCGACTGGGCCGCGTACACGCCGCCAGTGCCCAAGTTCATCGGCCGGCGCCTGTTCCGCAATTACGACCTGGCCGACCTGGCGGCGTGCATCGACTGGGGCCCGTTCTTCCAGACCTGGGACCTGGCCGGCAAGTTCCCCGACATCCTGCGCGACGAGGTGGTGGGCCACGAAGCCCAGCGCGTGCTGAGCGACGGCAAGCGGCTGCTGCAGCGGGCGATCGAAGGCCGCTGGCTGCAGGCCCATGGCGTGGTCGCGCTGCTGCCGGCCAACACCGTCGACGACGACACGATCGAGATTTACACCGACGCCACGCGCGGCGATGTCGCGTTGCGCTGGAGCCCGCTGCGCCTGCAGACCGAGCGGCCAGTGGTCGACGGTGCGACGGGTCCGGTTCGGCGCCCCAACCGCAGCCTGGCCGACTTCATCGCCCCGAAATCGACAAGCGGCGGGCCTGCCGACTACATCGGCCTCTTCGCGGTGACGACCGGCATCGGCACCGAGAAGAAGGAAAGGCAGTTCACCGACGACCACGACGACTACAGCGCGATCATGCTCAAGGCCCTGGCCGACCGCCTGGCCGAAGCCTTTGCCGAACGGCTGCACCAGCGCGTGCGCACCGAACTGTGGGGCTACGCACCCGACGAGTCACTGAGCACTGAAGAACTGATCGCCGAGAAGTACCGCGGCATCCGCCCCGCGCCGGGCTACCCGGCGTGCCCCGACCACACCGTCAAGGCCGACATGTTCCGCGTGCTGGCCGCGGCTGAGGTGGGCATGGCGCTGACCGAGAGCCTGGCCATGACGCCGGCGGCCAGCGTCAGCGGGTTTTTCATGGCGCACCCGCAGGCGGTGTACTTCAACGTCGGCCGCATCGGTGAGGACCAGCTGGCGGACTGGGCGGCACGCCAGCAGATTGCGCTCGACCAGGCCCGGCGCAGCCTGGCGCCGGCGCTGTAGGCCAGCGGCGCCAGCGGCGGGGCTCGAAATTGGGTTTCAGTCGCATCCAAGCGTAAGGAACGACGGAGTCGCCGTCCTTTTTGGCACCATCCCTTGTGCTGCCAAGGTGGAAAATCTGACGTGGGTCAGCTGTTCGAGGACAGCAGGTCGCTTCACTTCGTATCGCCCCTTGGGAGTCTGTCCGTGATCTATCTGTTCAACCGGCGTTCGGCTTGCGCGCTGCTGCTCAGCGCGCTGCTCGCTGCGTGCGGCGGTGGTGGCGGCGGTGAGACCGCGCCGACCATCGAGCCGCCGGTCGCACCGGTGGTCGAAAAGCCGGCCTCGCGCAGCGAGGCCGCCCG
>JANMAP010000370.1:0-6603 GCA_031359905.1 Burkholderiales bacterium
CTTCGGGGCGGGCGGGCGGGGGCTCATGAGGTGCCCGACCGATGTTCAGAGCACCTGGGCGCCGGCGGTAGCCGTGGCGGCCACGGCGTCCACAGGTCGCTTCTGCGCCTTGACGCGTTGCTCGACCAGGTACTTCAGCACCAGGGTCACCAACGCCAGCGACGCCAGCAGCGAGGCCACCGCGAAGGCCGCAGCGAACTGGTATTCGTTGTAGGCGATCTCGATGTGCAGCGGCAGCGTGTTGGTGACCCCGCGCACGTGGCCGCTGACCACGCTGACCGCGCCGAACTCGCCCATCGCGCGGGCGTTGCACAGGATCACCCCGTAGAGCAGCGCCCACTTGATGTTCGGCAGCGTCACGCGGCGAAAGATCTGCCAGCCGTTGGCACCGAGCATGCGTGCGGCCTCCTCCTGCTCGATGCCCTGGGCCTGCATCAGCGGGATCAGTTCGCGGGCGATGAAGGGGAAGGTCACGAAGATCGTCGCCAGCACGATGCCGGGCACGGCGAAGATGACCTTCAGATCGTGGGCCTGCAGCCAGGGGCCGAACCAACCCTGCAGGCCGAAGACCAGCACGTAGATCAAGCCGGCGATCACCGGGCTGACCGAGAACGGCAGATCGATCAGCGTCAGCAGCAGGCTCTTGCCGTGACAGTCGAACTTGGCGATGGCCCAGGCGGCGGCGAGGCCGAAGACCAGGTTCAGCGGCACGCTGATCGCGGCCGCCAGCAGCGTCAGCTGGATCGCCGAGACCGCGTCGGCATCGACCAGCGCCGCCAGATAGACGTCCAGGCCCTTGCGCAGCGCCTCGTAGAACACGGTGGCCAGCGGCACGAACAGGAACAGCGTCATGAACAGCAGTGCCGTCGCGATCAGCAGCCGCCGCACCCACGCCGGCTCCTCGGTGGCACGGTGCACCATGCGCGGACGCAGGCCGGGCGCCGCCTCCACGCGCACCGGCGCGGCCGCGATCGTCACCGCGTCCATCGGGCCGCCCAAGGAAGCAACGCACCAGCGCTCCGTCGATCAAGCAGGCGCCGCGGAACCGGCTCCGCCGGGCCGCCAGCGCCGCCAGCGCCGCCAGCCGGCAAGCATGCCGGCTGGCCCTCGCAGGCGAGAAACAGTCCGCAGGGACTGTTTCTCGTCCGGGCTCGGCCCCCCTGGGCGGGAAGCGTCGAAGGCGCTCCGGGGGGGCTCATAGTCCCCCCTGCCGCTTGCGCGCCCAGGCCTGCAGCGCGTTGATCAGCAGCAGCATCGCGAAGGACGTCACCAGCATCACCACGGCGATGGCCGTGGCGCCGGCAACGTCGTACTGCTCGAGCTTGGTGATGATCAGCAGCGGCGTGATCTCGCTGACCATCGGCATGTTGCCGGCGATGAAGATCACCGAGCCGTACTCGCCCAACGCGCGGGCGAAGGCCAGCGCAAAGCCGGTCAGCAGAGACGGCATGACGATGGGCAGCACCACGCGGCGCAGCGTCAGCCAGCGCGTGGCGCCCAGCGTGGCCGCAGCCTCTTCGAGCTCGCGGTTGACGTCTTCGAGCACCGGCTGCACCGTGCGCACAACGAACGGCAGGCCGATGAAGACCAGCGCCAGCCACACGCCCAGCGGCGTGTAGCTGACCTTGAACGGCAGCCACTGCCCGAGCGTGCCGTTGCCGGCCCAGATCGCCGTCAGCGCGATGCCGGCCACCGCGGTGGGCAACGCGAACGGCAGGTCGACGAGTGCGTCGACCACCCGCTTGAACGGGAACGTGTAGCGCACCAGCACCCAGGCGACGATGAAGCCGAACACCGCGTTGACCAGGGCCGCCAGCAGCGACGCGCCGAAGGTCAGCCGGTACGAGGCCAGCACGCGCGGGGTCGTCGTGGCTTCGATGAACTGCGGCCAGGTCAGCGTGAACGACTTCAGAAACGCCGCCGACAGCGGCACCAGGACGATCAGGCTCAGGTACAGCAGCGCGAATCCCAGCGCCAGGTCGAAGCCGGGCAGGACGCTGTGGCGTTTGAGCAGCGCGCGGGACAGGATCATGGCGGTCCTCAGCGGCTCACTTGCGGGTGTAGATCTGGTCGAACACGCCACCGTCGTCGAAGTGCGTCTTTTGGGCGCGAGCCCAGCCGCCAAAGGTGTCGGCCACAGTGAACAGCTTGATCTGCGGGAACTGCTTGGCGTACTTGGTCGCCACCTTGACGTCGATCGGCCGGTAAAAGTTGCGGGCCGCAATCTCCTGGCCTTCCGGCGTGTACAGGTACTCGAGGTAGGCCTGGGCCACGGCGCGCGTGCCGCGCTTGTCGACGACCTTGTCGACGATGGCCACGGGCGGCTCGGCCAGGATGCTGGTCGGCGGGTAGACGATGTCGAACTTGTCGGCGCCGAATTCCTTCAGCGACAGGTGGGCTTCGTTCTCCCAGACCAGCAGCACGTCGCCGATGCCGCGCTCGGCGAAGGTGACACTCGAACCGCGGGCGCCCGAGTCGAGCACCGGCACGTTGGAGAACAGCCGGGCGACGAAACCCTTGGCGCTGGCGTCGCTGCCGCCGGGCTGCTTCAGTGCGAAGCCATACGCTGCCAGATAGCCCCAGCGCGCGCCGCCCGATGTCTTGGGGTTGGCGGTGATCACGGAGACACCCGGCTTGACCAGGTCGTCCCAGTTGCGGATGCCCTTCGGGTTGCCCTTGCGCACCAGGAACACGTAGGTCGAGGTGTACGGCGACGCGTTGTGCGGCAGTCGCTGCTGCCAGTCGGCGGGCATCAGCTTGGCGCGTTCGGCGATGGCGTCGATGTCGTAGGCCAGGGCCAGCGTGACGACATCGGCCTCCAGCCCGTCGATCACCGACCGCGCCTGCTTGCCGGAGCCACCGTGCGATTGGCGGACCGTCACGACGTCGCCGCTTTTCGCCTGCCAGTGCTTGGCGAAGGCCTTGTTGAAGTCGGCGTACAGCTCGCGGGTCGGGTCGTAGGACGCGTTGAGCAGCCTGACGTCCTTGGCCAGCGCGGCGGCGCCGCTGGCGGCCAGGGCCAACCCGATCAACAGGGGAGTGATGCTGCGCAGGGTTCTCATGATTGGGATTTCTACTTGACGCGGACCATCTGCCGCATCGACAGCGCGCATCCTAGGCAGCGCCCGGCCGAGCGCCAACGAAGCGAAACGTGGCTGCTTATGCGGCTTTCGACCTTGGCCGCGACGCCTGCACCGCCCGGCACCGCGGCGGCCTCAAGCCGGCGGGCGTCGCGCCGATGAAGCGGGCACATGTGCGAACTCTTTGCCCTGCAGAGCAACGTACCCGTGGCGGCCACGTTTTCCTTCAATGGCTTTTCAGCGCGCGGCGGCAAGACCGGCGAACACGCCGACGGCTGGGGCCTGGCCTTCCAGGACGGCGCCGACTGCCGCGTCTTCATCGACAGCGGCCGGGCCTGCGACGCACCGTTGGCGGCGTTCCTGCGTCAGCACCCGATCCGTGCGCGCACCGTGCTGGCCCATGTGCGCAAGGCCACCCAGGGTGCGGTGGCGCTGGCCAACAGCCATCCGTTCCAGCGCGAATGGCTCGGTCGCGCCTGGCTGTTCGCACACAACGGCGATCTGCAGAACTTCCGCCCGCCGCTGGACGGCAGCCACCTGCCGGCAGGTGCCACCGACAGCGAGTGGGCCTTCTGCTGGCTGCTGCAGCAACTGCGCCGGCGCTTTCGTCATCAGTCATCGCCAGGCTGGCCGGAAATCGCGCCGGTGCTGGCGGAACTCGTCGCCGAGGTGCGCCGGCATGGCGTCTTCAACTTCCTGCTCAGCGACGGCCAGGCCCTGTACACGCACGCCAGCACCCGGCTGGCCTGGTTGCTGCGGGCGCACCCCTTTGGCCGCGCCAGGCTGGTCGATCGGGCGGTCGACTTCGACCTGGCCAGCGTCAACCGGCCCGGCGACCGCATGGCACTGGTGGCCACCACAGCGCTGACCCAGGACGAGCCGTGGCAGCTTTATGCCCCGGGCGAGATGCGCGTGTTCGCTGAAGGCCGCTGCGTCTGGCAACGCAGCGGTGATGCGGTCGGGTTGCCCCCGGCGTCGCCGGCCGAGGCCCGGATCCTGTTCCGCTGATGCTGTCCTGCTGATCCTGTTTTGCTGACCCGGTGACCGGCTGGCCGGCTGGCCGACTGCTCAGCGCCGTGGAAAAAACAGCTTTGCAGCGGGTCGCGCCCGGCTGGCGGCTCGCCGTTCAACCCGCGTCAGCCGCGCAGATGCCTGTCGAAGAACGCCAGCGTGCGCTGCCAGGCCTGAGCTGCCGCGGCACTGTCGAAGCGCGGTGTGGTGTCGTTGTTGAAGCCGTGCTGCGTGCCGGGATAGAAGAACGCTTCGTGCGTCACGCCAGCGGTCTTCAGGGCTGCCTCATAAGGCGGCCAGCCGGCATTGATGCGTTCGTCGCTGCCGGCGTAGTGCAGCTGCAGCGGCGCCTTGATGCGCGGCACGTCGGCGGCTGGCGGCTGGCCGCCATAGAACGCCACGCCGGCGGCCAGTTCCGGCCATTGCGTGGCCAGCCAGTTGACCATCCCGCCGCCATAGCAGAAACCGACCACGCCGACGCGCCCGTTGCTCTCAGGCAAGCCCTTCAGCGCCAGCGCCGCGGCCAGGAAATCGGCGCGCGTCTTGGTCTGGTCGAGCTTGGGGAAGAGTTCGCGGGCCTTGTCCTTGTCGCCGGGATAACCACCCAGCGGCGCCAGTGCATCGGGGGCGAAGGCCACAAAATTGGCCACGGCCAGACGGCGGGCGATGTCTTCGATGTGCGGGTTCAGGCCGCGGTTTTCATGCACCACCAGGATCGTCGGCAGCCTGCCAGCGGCGGCAGCCGGGCGCGCCAGCAAGCCCTTGACCTGGCCGTTGCCCTGCGCTGAACCGAACTCGGCCACCCGCGTGCGGATGCGCCCGTCATCGGGCTGGACGATCTGCGCGGCCGCGAACTGCGGGCTGAGCGCTGTCAGCAGCGCCGCCGCGCCGCCAGCGCTGCCGCCGGCATGGCGCGCGGCGGCGTCGAGGAAGCCGCGGCGGCTCAGGTCGCCGTGGACATAGCGGTCGAACAAGCCGAGCACCTCGGGGTGGAAGTCATCGGCGGTGAGTCGGGTCATGGCTGAAGGCTCCGGTGGATCGACGGTCGGCAGCCTGCGTGGGCTGGCAGCGCCGAAGGGTAAGCCGCTGGCGCCAGACCTGCACGCGCTGCGGCATTGGCCAATACATCCGGTCAGCGCGACGCGGCGCTGGCCGCAGCGCGCCAGCGTTCGACGAAGGCCTCGACCTCGGCAGCCGCCGGGGGCACTGCAGCGCCATCGCGGGCCGCATCCGCGGCGGCCTGGAGCACGCGCTGCGCGGTTTCCGGCTGGGGTGTCAGGGGTCCGGCAAACAGCACGCGCCGGTCGTCGGCGACCACCAGCGTGGGAAATGTCTCGACATCGAAGTCGCCGACCAGCGCGGCCTCGTCTTCGATGTCGATCCAGCGCGACGTCACGACATGCGACGGCGCACGCAGCGCGGCCACCGCTCGTTCGAACACCGCGGCGTAGGCATCGCAGGTGCGACACCAGGCCGCGCACAGGCAGGCAACGTACAGCGCGGGGACGGCAGGATCTCGCATGGGACCGTAGCATCGCACGCGCCGGCCGCCCCAATGGCCCGACCCCTTGCCCGCCGCTGCCTTGAAAGTTCGCTGATGCCCCCCCGACCCGAGACCGTCACGCGCCGCCAGGCCAGCCTGTGGCTGCTGGCCGGCAGCGCCCCGCCCTGTTGGGCCGATAGCGCCACGGCAATCGCCACCGCGGGCGATAGCCCTGCCGCGCTGTTGGCCGCCGTCATCGCCGGCCCGCAGCGCAGCGCCGCAAACCGCGCCCGCGACGCGGCGCGTCACCCGTTCGAGACCTTGCGCTTCTTCGGCCTGGCGCCGACGCAGACGGTGATCGAGATCGCCCCCGGCGCCGGCTGGTACACCGAGATCCTGGCGCCCTACCTGCGCGAGCACGGCAAGCTCTACGCCGCGCACTACCCCAGGAGCAGCCCGAACGACGGCCAGCGCCGCGCCCGCCAGCGCTACGAAGACAAACTCGCCGCCGAACCGCGCGTCTACGACCGCGTCGGCGTCGGCACGCTGCCCAGCGACCAGCGCGGCTTCTTCGACATCGCCCCGCCGGGCGGCGCCGACCTGGTGCTGACCTTCCGCAACGTGCACAACTGGATCGACGCCGGCCATCTGGACGCCACGCTGCGCGCCTTCTTCGCCGTGCTCAAGCCCGGCGGCGTGCTCGGTGTCGAGGAACACCGTGCCGCGCCGGGCACGTCGCTGCCGCGCATCATCGCCAGCGGCTATGTGCCCGAGGCGATGATCATCGACCACGCGCAGGCCGCCGGCTTCCGGCTGGACGCGCGCAGCGAGATCAACGCCAACCCGCGCGACACCAAGGACCACCCCAAGGGCGTGTGGACGCTGCCGCCGACCTTCGCCGCCGGCGACTCCGACCGCGCGCGCTACGCGGCGATCGGCGAATCCGACCGCGCCACGTTGCGCTTCGTCAAGCCACGCGGCTGACGACGACGCGCACGCTGTCGCCGACCGTCAGCCGCCCGCCCTGCA
>JANMAP010000489.1:0-1630 GCA_031359905.1 Burkholderiales bacterium
CGAAGCCGGCGGCATCGACTTCGAGCTTGTGGCAGAGCAGCGTGGGCCAGGCGAGCTGGCGCATCAGCGGCTGGGCGAATTCATAGAAGGTGTCGGACAGGATCAGCACCTGGTAGCGGCTGCGCAGGTCGTCGAGAAACTCGCGCGCGCCAGGCATCGGCCCCATGCCTTCGATCGCGGCCTGAAGGTCGGGCAGCTTCAGGCCGTGGCGGCGCAGCAGGTCGAGTCGATATCGCATCAGCTTGTCGTAGTCGGGCTCGTCGCGGGTGGTGCGCGACAGCGCGGCGATGTTGCTGCGGCGCGCGACCTCGATCCAGATCTCGGGGACCAGCACGCCTTCCATGTCGAGGCAGATCATCTGCATGGCTGGTTGCTCCTTGCGCGGCGGTGTGCGGCGGCCGGCGCGGATGGTACGCGACGCGGGGGTGCCGACGCGTGCACTAGCATCGGCCGATGACCCCGCAGATCCTGTTCGGCTTTCATGCTGTCACGGTGCGCCTGAAGACCGCCGCGCGCTCGGTGATCGACATCCATGTCGATGCGGCGCGGCGCGATGCGCGCATGCACCAGTTCGTGCAGCGCGCCCGCGAGGCCGGCGCGGTGCTGGTCGACAGCGATGCGCAGCGGCTGCGCAAGCTCTCCGGCAGCGACCGCCACCAGGGCGTGGTGGCGCGGGTCGAGGCGCTGGCGCGCAGCCATTCGCTCGACGACACGCTCGACGCGGTCGTCGGTGCGCCGCTGCTGCTGGTGCTCGACGGCGTGACCGACCCGCACAACCTGGGCGCCTGCCTGCGCGTGGCCGATGCGGCCGGCGTGCACGCCGTGGTCGCGCCCAAGGACCACGCGGCCGGACTGAGTGCCACCGTGTCCAAGGTGGCGAGCGGGGCGGCCGAGACCGTGCCCTACCTGATGGTCACGAACCTCGCGCGCAGCCTGAACGAACTCAAGGAGCGCGGCATCCGCATCGTCGGCACCTCGGACGCTGCGCCGTGCACGCTCTACGAGGCCGACCTGACCGGCCCGCTGGCGCTGGTGCTGGGCGCCGAGGGCAGCGGCATGCGCCAGCTCACCGCGAAGACCTGCGACGAACTGGTGCGCCTGCCGATGCACGGCGCGGTCGAGAGCCTGAACGTCTCGGTCGCCTCGGGCATCTGCCTGTACGAGGCGCTGCGCCAGCGCGGCGGGTAGGCGGTCAAGGTCAATCGGAAGACGATCCCGGCGTGGCCCCGGGCAGCGGCAGCACCGACTCGAAGAAGCGCTCGAGCTCGCGAACCGCGTCGAGGTTCTCGAAGATGGCCGGCGACAGGCGCTGGATGCGCTCGACGATCCCGGCGCGATAGGCCGGGTCGTTGGCCAGCTTGCAGGCCAGTTCCACATAGGCCTCGGATGTTTGTGCTACGAGGTCGGTCATGCCCATCTGTTTGTACAGGGCGTACGTGAAACGCCCGCGCGCAAAGGCGCCGCACCAGGTCACGACCGGCACCCCCAGACCGAGCGCTTGGTACGACGTGTTGCCGCCGCCGAAGTGCAGCGTGTCCAGCACCACGTCCGCACGCTGCAGCAGCGCGAAGTAGTCGCGCCGCGGCAGGCGGTCGAGAAAGCGGATGCGCGGCGCGACGTCGCCGAAGGT
>JANMAP010000500.1:0-4149 GCA_031359905.1 Burkholderiales bacterium
GATTGCCACCGACAAGATCGACTGGGCGATGGGCAAGCTTTCCGATCTGAGGCGGACGGAACTCAAGGACCGCGATTCGAGAATCTTTCCCGGGCTGTACGCACCGGTCATGGTGATGGAAAACGGAAGGCGCGTCATCAAGCCGATGCGCTACCAATGCCGGCCCGCCGGCAAGCCGGCGTTCTACGACACCAAGTACCCTGGGACGTACAACGCGCGGCGAGACAACCTTGAAGGGTTCTGGAAGGGCATCTTCGGCTACACGCATGGCATTGCCGTCGTCAACGCGTTCTATGAAAACGTGAACCGGCATCGTGCTGAGGGACGCGAACTCGGTTCGGACGAAGCTGCCGAAAATGTGGTGCTGGAGTTCAGACCGCGCCCGACTCAGGACATGCTGGTCGCCTGCCTCTGGTCACGGTGGACAGCTCCCGGAGAGCCGGACCTGTTGTCGTTCGCGGCCATCACCGATGAGCCCCCGGGCGAGGTCTCGGCTGCCGGGCATGATCGCTGCATCATTCCGATTCGACCCGAGCACGTCGATGCTTGGCTGAACCCCGATCCTGCGAACCTTGCCGCGCAGTACGCCATCCTCGACGATCGCGCGCGACCCTACTACGAGCATCGACTGGCGGCATGACCAGCGAGCGGTAGCTTGCAGCGGCCGGCGAATCCATGCCAAGGAAGCGGCGTCCGTCCTCATTGCGCGGCAACATTTGGCGCCACAACGAGTGCCCCACGACTGACTGAACTATCAGGGGCGTCCGAGTTCGGCGACCTTGGGTTGCCGGCTGCACGTCAAGCATCTGCTGAGCCGTGGGGATGTCGCGTCAGCGGCCAATCGTTGCGCGCAGCACACATCGCGCTTGCGCCAGCAATTTCGGACACGAACAGGACACGGGCGTCAGAAAAGACAAAGGGGTTAGCAGGTCTTAACCAGCTAACCCCCGTCATTCTTGGCTCCCCGACCTGGGCTCGAACCAGGGACCTACGGATTAACAGTCCGGCGCTCTACCGACTGAGCTATCGAGGAACAGCCTCGCATTATAGCCTGCGGCGCAGACACGCCCTACAGCGTCGCTTCGACCGAAAGCCGCAAGCTGCGCGGGGCGAGCGGGAACAAGTAGACGTGGCCGAATTGCAGCGGGGACTCGCGCCAGGCGCGGCGGTCGGCCAGGTTGTCGATACCCGCGCGCCAAATCAGTTCGGCGCCACTGCCTTTGCCGCCGTTGCGCGTGGCGTACCGCAGGCTCGCGGCGAGCGTGGCGTAGCCTGGGGTGCGCACGCGGTTGTCCTCCAGCACCATCCGGTCGCCCTCGGCCCGCAATTCTCCGGCCAGCGACAGCCCGGGCAGCGCCGCCACGTCGTAACGCCCGAGCAGCTTCAAGGTAGTGGCCGGCACATTGGTCGGGCGCGTGCCGTTGATGCTCGCCGTCGCGCTGCCTTCGCGGCGCGCCTGCAGCCATTGCAGGCCGCCCTGCCATTGCCAGGGGCCGCCCTGCCAGGTGGCGTTGGCTTCCAGGCCGCGGTGGCGCGCCGTGCCGTCGATCGCATGAACACAGGTGTTGCCGGGGGCGTCGCTCTCGCATCCCTTTGCCGCGAGTGGAATGTCACTGAACTTCGGTTGTTCGATGTCGAACCAGGCCAGGCCCCAGCTGATTGACGGCAGGCTGCCCTTCAAGCCGAGTTCGACCTGCCGGCTCTTCAATGCCGCCAGCGCTTCGCCGCGGTTGACGTAGCGGGCCCGGTTCGGCGCCACCTCGCTTTCCACGCCGCGGCCCCAGCTGGCGTAGGCGATCGTGTCGCCGTCAACGGCGAAGCTGGCCGCCAGCCACGGCGTGGTGAACGACTGCTCGTAGCCGGTCGGGCGGCTGCCGTTGGTGCGGACGCTTTCGCGCTGCAACTGCGTATGGCGCAGGCCGAGCCACGTGGTCCAGCGCTCGGTCAGCTTGATCGCGTCGCGAGCGAACAATTCGGTCGAGCGTTCGCTGCGATTCGTGTTCTGGTCGGTCAGCGACGGGTCCGCCGGCGTGGTTGCAGTGCCATCGACATTTCCGCTGCCGACATAGTTGTAGGCCTGCGGCTGGAAGCGGTTGCGAACGCGGGTCTGCAGCAGGCCGACGCTGACCACGTGGCCGATGCCGCCAGTGCCGAACCTGCCGTGCGCTGCCAGCTCCAGCGCGTCGCTGCGCCGGTGCTCGCTCTCGCTGCGAAAGTCGTACAGGTCGAAGTTGCCGTTCGGGCAGTAGCGGTCGGCATAGTAGGTGCCGTCTGGCGCGGGCGCGGGGTCGAAGCAGCCGAATGGGAACGCGACCCGGTCTTGCGAGGTCAGCTGCTGCGTAGCCGCGTGCGCCGTCACGCGCCAGGCGGCGTTCAACTTCTGCGTGTAGCGCAGCGACGCGGTGTTGCCCTCCAGCACGACGGGCAGCGACCACGGCTGGTTGTTCAGGTTCAGGCGTGGGTCGCCGGGTGCCGGCAGCTTGCTGCCGAGCAGGCTGAAGCCGGGCGCGCTCGGCTGGCTGCGGTGGCTGGTTTCGAACTCGGCTTCGAGCAGCGCGTCGGGCGTCAGCTGCCAGTCAGCGGCCAGTGCTAGCAGGTGGCGGCCGCCGCGGGCGTTGCGCGTCGGTGGGTCGAGGCGTTCGGCGGCAGCGTTCAGCCGCAGCCCGAATGCCTGCGCTTCGCCGAAGCGGCGGCCGAGGTCGACCGCAGCAAGCACCGACCCCGGCTGCCGCCATTCGAGCCGCGCGCTGGCGAGCGGCGTTGCGGCCGGCCGCTTGACGACGACGTTGACCAGCCCGCCCGGCGCACTGGTGCCGGCCTGCATGCCGCTCGTGCCTTTGAGGATTTCGATGCGCTCCTTGTTGTCGAGCGCGATCGACGTTTCGGCGCTGATCGGCAACCCGTCGCGGCGGTAGTTGAAGCGGTTGTCGACGACGAAGCCGCGGATCGTCAGGTAGTCCCAGTAGCCTTCGGTGTTGTAGGCGTCGCTGACGGCGGGGTCGCTGCGCGTCACGTCGGCCAGCCTGGTGATGCCGCGGTCACGCATCTGCTCGGTGGTCAGAACGCTGGCTTGCAAGGGTTGGCGGGCGAGCGGCATGTCGCCGAAGCCGCCGACGCCGAGCACCAGTGCCGTGCGCCCAGTCACGGTCACGGTGTCGAGCGTGGTGGTTTGCGCTGGCGCCGGGCCGGCGGCCAGGCAGGCGAGGGCGGCGGCCACGGAAGTCGATCGAAGAAGGAAAGGTCCGTGTGCCATCGTGTGTCCGCAAAAGCGATGGCAGGTCGGCGGGCCGGTCGCCCCGCAGGACGCGGAGGTTCGGCATGCTTCCCTGCGCGAGGATTACCTCAGTCAGGTTCAAAGGGACTCTCTCAGTCGAACGCAATTGCGTTCAACACCCCTAGCGAGTGCTGCGCAGGACGCGCAACAGTACGGATTATGCAGTCAGTTCACGGCTGCTCTTTCAGGGTTGGTATTTCCAGGCCCCGTTATCGATCTTCACCATCACGCGGGCACGCTGGTCGAGCCCGAGGTGGTCGGTGTCCGACATTCTGAAGATGCCGTGCGCACCGGGCATGTCGGTCACGCCCTCCAGTGCATCGCGCAACGCCGCGCGAAAGGCCGGGGTGCCCGGTTGCGCGCGCTGAAGCGCGACCGGCACAGCGGCCGCCATCAGCAGCCCGGCATCCCACGCATGGCCGCCGAAAGTCGACACCGACCCCTTGCCGTGGGCCGCCTCGTAAGCCGCCACATAGGCCTGTGCCGACTTGCGCGCCGGGTGCGTGGCCGGCAGCTGGTCGGCCACCAGCACCGGGCCCGACGGCAGGAAGGTGCCGTCGACGTCCTTGCCGCCGACGCGCAGGAAGTCGGCGTTGGCCACACCGTGCGTCTGGTAGTAGCGCCCGGCGTAGCCACGCTCCTTCAGCGTTTTTTGCGGCAGCGCGGCCGGTGTGCCCGAGGCGCCGATCAGCACCGCATCGGGCTTGGCCGCGATCAGCTTCAGCACCTGGCCGGTGACGGCCGTGTCGGCGCGGGCGAAGCGCTCGCTCGCGACGACCTGCAGCTTCTTCAGCTCGGCGGCCTTGCCGAACTCCTGCGCCCAGCCGTCGCCGTAGGCGTCGGAAAAGCCGATGAAGGCCACTGTCTTCACGCCG
>JANMAP010000505.1:0-12044 GCA_031359905.1 Burkholderiales bacterium
CCCTGGCCAGCCTGCTGCACGGCGACCAGGTGCGGGTGCGGCGCTCGGCCTTCCAGGTGCGCTTCCTGCACCCGCGGGGCTGGAGCTACTACGCCACGCTGCGCAAGAAGTTGCGGTGGTACGAAGGGGTGATTTGACCCCCCCCCGTAGCGGCCCGCGGCCGCCTCCCCCCCAGGGGGGCGACGCTGGCGGACCGGCGGAGCCGGATCCGCGGCGTCTGCGGGGTCGCGGCGCAAGTGCCTTTGCCGCTGGCTGCGGGGGCGGAGCGGCGGGGGCGGAACCGCGGCATCTGCTGGGTCGCGGCGCGAGCGCCTTTGGCGTTGGCGGAGCGGCGGAGCTGGATCCGTGGCGCCTTCTTGGTCGCGTCGCGGCTTTCGCTGCGAGTCGGTGATGTTGCGGCGGCTGGC
Organism: Burkholderiales bacterium; assembly: GCA_031359905.1. GTDB lineage: Bacteria > Pseudomonadota > Gammaproteobacteria > Burkholderiales > Burkholderiaceae_C > Rubrivivax. Next base: position 408 of record JANMAP010000505.1, read on the forward strand.
GCTTCGGGATGTGGTCATCGTGGCCGAGCTGGAGGTCGAACTCGGTGCGGGCTTCACGGTGCTGACGGGCGAGACCGGCGCAGGCAAGTCGATCCTCGTCGATGCGTTGCAACTGGCGCTGGGCAACCGGGCCGACGCGGCGCTGGTGCGTGAAGGCGCGGCGCGGGCCGAGGTCAGCGCTGAATTCGATGCGCCGCCCAGCCTGGCGGGATGGCTGGACGAGGCGGGGTTTCGCGGTGACGAGTTGCTGCTGTTGCGCCGCACGGTCGATGCCCAGGGCAAGAGCCGGGCGTGGATCAACGGCAGCCCAGCCACCGTGGCGCAGTTGCGCGAGGTTGCTGACTACCTCGTCGACATCCATGGCCAGCATGCCTGGCAGAGCCTGACACGCCCGACCGCGGTGCGCGCGCTGCTCGACACCCAGGCCGGCATCGACGGTCGGCCGCTGGCCGCGGCGTGGGCGGCCTGGCGCACGGCGATCGCCGCGCTCGACGTGGCGCGCAGCCGCCGCGACACGCTGGAACGCGAGCGCGAACGCCTGGCCTGGCAGATCGCCGAAGTCGACAAGCTGGCGCCGGCAGAACACGAGTGGGAACAGCTGAACACCGAGCAGCAGCGGCTGGCGCATGGGCAGGCGCTGCTCGACGGCAGCCGTGCGGCGTTCGACGCGCTTGCCGACGCCGAGCCGAATGCGCAGGCGCTGACTGGCGCCGCGCTCGATGCGCTGCGCGCGGTGGCCGATCACGATCCCGAGCTGCACGGCGTCGTCGACGTGTTGCGCAGCGCGCAGGCGCAGCTCGAAGACGCCGCGCACAGCCTGCACAGCTACCTGGGCCGGACCGAACCCGATCCCGACCGGCTCACCGAAGTCGACGCGCGGCTGGGCGCCTGGATCGCGCAGGCGCGCCGCTACCGGCGCTCGCCGGCCGAACTGCCGGCGCTGCTGGCCGGCTGGCGGGCGGAGTTGCAGGCGCTCGACGCGGCAGCCGATCTCGACGCGCTGGACGCTGCTGCCGCTGCAGCCGAGCGCGACTGGCGCCGCGAAGCCGAGCGCACGAGCCAGGCGCGGCGGCGCGCGGCACCCGCGCTGGCCGACGCCGTGACCCACGCCATGCAGCAACTGGGCATGGCCGGCGGGCGTTTCGAGGTCGCCCTGCTGGCGCAGGCCGAACCCCAGGCCTTCGGGCTGGAAACGGTGGAACTGCGCGTTGCCGGCCACGCCGGCAGCACACCGCGTGCGCTGGCCAAGGTGGCGTCAGGTGGCGAGCTGTCGCGGCTGGCGCTGGCGATTGCTGTAACCACGGCGCACGGCGCCGCGGGGGCAGTGACGACGGCCCAAGGCCATCAGGACGCCGCGGCCGCGGTGCCGACGCTGATCTTCGACGAGATCGACGCCGGCGTCGGCGGCACGGTGGCCGACAGTGTCGGCCGGCTGATGAAGCAGCTCGGCCGCAGCAGCCAGGTGCTGGCGGTCACGCATCTGGCGCAGGTCGCCGCCTGTGCCGATGGCCATTTCGTGGTCAGCAAGGCCCTGCAAGGCGCGCAGACGATCAGCGCGGTGCAGGCCGTGGCCGGCGAAGCCCGCGTCGCCGAGATCGCGCGCATGCTCGGCGGCGAACGCCTGGCCGGCACCAGCCGGGCCCACGCCCAGGCCTTGCTGCAAGGCGGGCTTGCATGACGCCTGCTGCATCGCCCGACGCACGCGGGCCGAACATCTCAGCTCGCCAAGCCGGGCCACCATCCCCTCGGGGGATCGTCCGTCGTCTCCGTCGGACGAGGGGCTCCCATGAGTGATTGGATGCCGCTGGAAGCGCGCAGCGGCAACGAAGTCAACCTGATCACCGGCATCTCGGGCTCGGGCAAGTCGGTGGCGCTGCACGCACTGGAAGACGCGGGCTACTTCTGCGTCGACAACCTGCCGCCGGAACTGCTGCGCGACTTCATCCGCCTGGAGCATGGCCGCTTCACGTCGCGGCTGGCGGTGGCGGTGGACGTGCGCACCGCGGCGTCGCTGCCGCATCTGCTGCCGCTGATCGGCGAGCTGCGCAGCGAAGGCGTGCGCATCCGCGCGCTGTTCCTCGACGCCAGCGACGATGCCCTGTTGCGCCGCTTTTCCGAAACCCGCCGTCCGCACCCGCTGAGTTCGCTGCCCGCCGGCAGCGACGCCAGCCGCGCGCTGGTCGACGCGATCCAGCTCGAACGCAGCCTGCTGGCCGAACTGCGCGAGTCCTGCACCGTCATCGACACCAGCCAGCTGCGCCCGGCGCTGCTGCGCAGCTGGGTGCGGTCGCTGGTCGGCGCGCGCGAGTCGGCGCTGACCCTGGTCTTCGAGTCGTTCGCCTTCAAGCATGGCGTGCCGCTGGACGCCGACTACGTCTTCGATGTGCGCGTGCTGCCCAACCCGCATTACGTCCGCGAGCTGCGGCCGCTGAGCGGGCGCGATGCGCCGGTGGCCGAGTTCCTAGAACGCCAGCCCGAGGTCGCCGAAATGCTGCAGCAGATCCAGCAGTTCCTGCAGCGCTGGCTGCCGTCGTTCGAGGACGACCAGCGCAGCTACCTGACCGTGGCCATCGGCTGCACCGGCGGCCAGCACCGGTCGGTCTACGCCGTCGAATGGCTGGCCCAGCGCTTCCAGGGCCAGTATGCGACGCTGGTCCGCCACCGCGAACTCGACGCCCGAGACTGAAGCCCGCGACTGCATCCCGACATGACCCCGACATGATCCCCAGCCCGACCCCCACGCCCCCGCCGAACACCACCCTGGGCTGGCCCGATCCGCTGCCCTTGTTCCCGCTGCAGACCGTGCTGTTTCCCGGCGCCCTGCTCGGGCTCAAGGTCTTCGAAGCCCGCTATCTCGACCTGATGAGCGACTGCCTGCGCAGCAGCACGCCGTTCGGCGTCGTCTGCCTGAAGCAGGGCACCGAGGTTGGCCGCGGTCGCCAGCCGGTGGCGCTGGAATCGGTGGGCGTGGTCGCGCACATCGACGACATCGATGCCGAGCAGACCGGCATCCTGCAGGTGCGTTGCACCGGGCAGCAGCGCTTTCGCATCGTCGGCCCGCCGGCGCAACGCGACAACGGGCTGTGGACAGCTCGCGTCGATCCCATCGCCGACGACCCGGCCCGCGCGCCCGGCCCGGCGATGCTGCAGACGGTCACCGCACTGGCCGAGGCGATCAAAAAACTGCAGCAGCACGACAAGCTGCCGTTCACCGCACCGTACCGGCTGGACGACGCTGGCTGGGTGGCCAACCGCTGGTGCGAATTGCTGCCGGTGTCGCTGGCCGCCAAGCAGAAGCTGATGGAGCTCGACGATCCGGTGATCCGACTGTCGCTGGTCGACGGCTTCCTCCGCGACAAGAAGGTCGTCGTCGGCTGACGTCAGCCAGTCGCGCCCATGAGCAGCCGCCGGATCGGCGTCGGCAGACCCATCGCCAGCGCCTCGTCGACGCGCACCCAGCGGCCGCTGTCGGCGCCGGGCAGGCTGCGCAGCACGGTGGTGGCACCCCGCGGCGGCAACGTCCAGCGCCAGGGGTGCAGGGTCCAGTCGAAATGCGTCAGCGCATGTTCAATGCACGGCAGCGGCTGGCCGTGCCCGGGCCAGCCCGCGGTGTGCAGCCGCAGCGCGTCGACCGACGGCCATTCCGGCAGGCTCCACAGTCCAGCCCAGACGCCGCTGGCCGGGCGCTGCACCAGCCAGAGCCGGTCGCGCTGGGTGATCCACAGCAGCACGTGTTCGCGCCGGCCGCGCCGCAACGTGCGGGTCTTCAGCGGGTAGCGCTCGGGCTGGCCTTCGGCCTGCGCAACGCAGCCATCGGCCAGCGGGCAGGCGGCGCAGCGTGGCCGGCGCAGCACGCACACGGTCGAGCCCAGGTCCATCAGGCCTTGGGTGTAGACATCGACATCGCGCGCCGGCAACAGCCCATCCGCCAGCGCCCACAGTTCGCGTTCGGCGGCGGCCCGGGCCAGATCGCCGGCAAAGCCCAGGGTGCGCGTCAGCACGCGCTTGACGTTGCCGTCGAGGATCGCCGCGCGCTCGCTGAAACAGAAGGCGGCGATGGCCGCGGCGGTCGACCGGCCGATCCCCGGCAGCGTTGCCAGCACCTGGCTGCTGCGGGGAAACTGGCCGCCGTGCTCGCCGACGACGGCCTGTGCGCAGCGGTGCAGGTTGCGTGCTCGGCTGTAGTAGCCCAGGCCGCTCCACAGCGCCAGCACGTCGTCCAGCGGCGCGGCAGCCAGCGCCTGCACGTCCGGAAAACGCTGCAGGAAACGCGTGTAGTAGTCGAGCACGACCGCGACCTGCGTCTGCTGCAGCATGACCTCGGACAGCCAGACGCGGTAGGGGTCGCGCGTGGCTTGCCAGGGCAGGCCGTGGCGGCCGTGCCGGCGCTGCCAGGCGATGACGCGACCGGCCAGGTCGGCCCCGTGCGCAGCGGCGGTCCGTCGGCGCCCCGGGGCGCCGGGCGACGGCGCCGTGCCTGTCAAGCCGCGTCCCGCTGCAGCGCAGGGCTGGTGCGTTCGACGACGTTGGTCGGGCTCACGGGATCGGGATCGAGATCAATACGGGCGGCGCCCGTCGCGGTCAAGGCACGCGCGGCCTGCGCGGCCTGATCGGCCAGCGCCTCGAGCTGACGCTGCAGGGCGCCGATCTGTTCGTCCTGGGTCTGGACCTCGCCGATGCGCTGCTCGAGTTCGCCGGCGGCGGCCTGCACGCGTTGCAGCGCGTCGCGCCGCCGCGTGAAGGCACGGCGGCGTTCGCGCAACTGTGCTTCGACCTGCGCGGTGGCCGTCTTGCTCCACAGTTCGACGTCGCCGGCGGCGCTTTCGAACACCACGCGCAGCTTGGACAGCAGCAGCCGGCGGAACTGCTCGGAAAAATTCGGGTTGGCCAGCCGCCAGGCCTGGCCCAGCGTGAGATAGCGGCTGTAGCTCTGCTGGACGAGCTGCAACTCGGCGTGGTACCCGGCCAGCGAAGGCAGCGGCTCGAGCGCGAAGGCAAAGCCGAACTCGCTGTTCAGCTGGCGAAAGCTGGCCTCGAGCATCTGGCGCAGTTCGTCGGCCTGCTTTCCGGCAGCGTCGAGCGCGGCCAGCAGGCGCTGGATCAGCGTCTCGAAGGCCGCGCGCGCGCCCAGATTCAGCGGGCGGGCCCCCATCGCCGAGTGCATGGCCGAGACCTCGGCCCGCAGCCCGTCGCTCGACAGCAGGCCGGTCACCTTGCGCAGGATGCGTTGCTGCACCGAGCGCAGCGCGGCCAGCCGGCCGGTGCAGCGCTCGAAGTCTGCGGTCTCGATGTCGATGCGCTCGACCATCATGCGCAGCTTGGTCCCGCTCTTGCCGCGCAGGCCGCGCAGTTCGATCAGTTGTTCGGCCTGCTGGCGGCGGCGATCGACCAGCCGGCGAGCCGCTGCCTGACGCAACTGCTGCACCGCGCCCAGCGCCGACTGTACGAGCAGCGCGCGGCGCTGCGGCAGCAGCTCGGTGGCCAGCGCGGCTTCGAACAGCGGCAGCCGGCTGGCGGCCAGGGCCGCATCGTCGCCGGCCACGCGCGCGGCCAGCGCGTCGCGCGCCGACAGCGGGAAGACCCGTTCGGCGGCCAGTCCCAGCGTCGCCGCGCTGGCCAGGCGCTGCTGCTCGATCTGCGCCAGCACATCGGCCGCCGGGGCCATCGGGTCGGCCAGGGTGTCGATCTTGTTGAGCACCGCGAAGCGCTGCAGGCTGGGCTGGCCGAGGTGCTGCTGCCAGATGTTCAGATCCGATCGCGTCACCCCCGTGTCGGCGGCCAGCACGAAGACCACCGCGTGGGCACTCGGCAGCAGGCCCAGCGTCAGCTCGGGCTCGGCGCCGATGGCGTTCAGGCCCGGCGTGTCGATGACCACCAGACCGCGCTCGAGCAGCGGGTGCGGGTAGTTGATCAAGGCATGGCGCCAGGCCGGCACCTCGACGCTGCCGTCGTCGGCCTGCGGCGGGTTGTCCTCGGGCTCGTCGTCGCTCCACAGGCCCAGCGCGACGGCCTGCTCGACGCCGACCCGCTGCGTGCGGGTGACGGCGTTCAGCGCCTGGACCAGCGACTGCGGATCGCGCCCATCCAGCGGCACATGCTGCCAGTGCGCGTCGTGCGCGCGCAGCTCGGCCAGCGACAGGCCGCGCAAGCGGGTCTCGATCGGCAGCAGTGACAGGCGCGGGGCGGTACCGGCGTCGAAGCGCAATTCGACCGGGCACATGGTGGTGCGCCCCGGGGTGGCCGGCAGCACGCGCCGGCCGGTGTCGGCGAAAAAGATGGCGTTGATGAGTTCGGACTTGCCGCGCGAGAACTCGGCGACGAAGGCCAGCACCAGTTTGTCGGCGCTCAGGCGCTCGTGCAGTCCGGCGATGACGGCGGCATCGGTGTCGGCCAGCAGCTCGTGATCGGCCAGCCAGCGCTGCAGGGTGCCGATGCGGCGGTTGAGGTCGTCGCGCCAGGTGGCCAGCGACGAAAGGCTGATTGCGATGGGGCTGTGCATGGGGGCCGCGGTGGGCGTGATGGAGGCGGCCGCGGCATGCTAGCGCAGGGGGTTCGCGGCAACGACTGGCCGCGGGCCGCGTGGACGGTACCCAGACGTTACGGCGCTGCCAGCGTTGTCGTAATTCACGCCCGCCTACCCCCGTCTGCGCCCGCATGCGTCCGTCTGCCCGAATGCACCTGTTGCGTCAACGCTTCTGGCATCCCGGGCAGAAGAACGTCGAGCGCTGCGCCTGCACGATGCGCCGGACCGTGCCGCCGCAGCGCCCGCAGGCCAGCCCGGCGCGCCCGTAGACCGCCGCCTCGGCTTGGTAGGTCCCGCTGGCGCCGTGCACGTCGCTGAAGTCGCGCAGCGTCGAGCCGCCGACGTCCAGCGCCCGCGCCAGCGTGGCGCGCACGGCCTGCAGCAGCCGCGCCGCGCGCGGGCGGCTGATGCGGTCGCTGCGCAGTGCCGGGTGGATGCCGGCCTGGAACAGCGCTTCGCAGGCGTAGATGTTGCCGGCACCGACGACGGCGTCGCCCGACAGCAGCAGGCTCTTGATGGCCACCCGCCGGCGGCGCAAGGCGGCATGAAAGATGTCGGCGGTCAGGCTGGCGTCGAATGGCTCGGGCCCCAGCCGAGCCAGCAGGCTGGCGGCGGGCGCTGCGTCCAGCGCCGGCGACCAGACAACGGCGCCGAAGCGCCGCGGATCGTTCAGGCGCAGCGTGCCGGCGACGGTGATCAGGTCGAAGTGATCGTGCGGCCCGGGCGCCGGAGCGGCTTGCAACAGCGACAGCGAGCCCGACATGCCCAGATGCAGCAGCAGGCCCCCCGCCGAGAGGGCATCGGGCCGCTGCAATGGCAGCCACAGGTACTTGCCGCGCCGGGTCACCGGCCCGACGGCGGTATCGGTGAGTTGCTGCGGGTCGCAGCCCAGCGGCCAGCGCAAGGGTTTGCCCAGCCGCAAGGCCAGCACCCGGGTGCCGCGCAGCGGGGCATCGATTCCCCGGCGGGTGACCTCGACCTCGGGCAGTTCAGGCATCGGGGCATTATGTGAGAATGAATTTGCACCTTCGGAGCAAGCACCTCATGTTCGTTTTACCGCGCCGGCACCAGCAGGGTCTGCTCGCCGCTGTGCTGGCTGCCGCAGCCGCCACGGCGTTGGCCCAGATCACGGCACCGGTGGCCGCGGGCGACGCCAGCGTTTCTGCCGAGCCCGTGGCTGTCAATTCGAACCTCGATGCTCCGCTCTTCTACCAGCTCATCATTGGCGAGATCGAGTTGCGTGGCGGCGAGCCGGGCACGGCCTTCGAAGTCATTCTCGATGCCGCCCGGCGCACGCGCGACGAGGCCTTGTTCCGCCGTGCTGTGGGGATCGCGCTGGAAGCACGGGCGTCGGAACAGGCGCTGGGCGCGACGCGCAGCTGGCGCAACGTGCGGCCCGAATCGCTCGACGCGCTGCGCCTGCAGATCCAGTTGCTGCTGGCGATGGGCAAGCCCGCCGAGCTGGCCGAACCGCTGCGCAGCCTGTTGCGACTGACGCCAGCGGACGAGCGGCCGGGCCTGATCGCGGCGCTGCCGCGTTTCATGCAGGGCGGGAAGGACGGCCCGCAGGTGGCCGGCCTGATCGACGAGGCCCTGAAGCCCTATGCCGACGCAGCGGCCACGCGCGGACCCAGCAAAGTCGCCAGCGCCCGCGCCTGGCTGAACGCCGGCGACGCCGACCGCGCCCTGGGCCTGGCGCGCGAGGCCCAGGCGCTGGATCCCGATGCCCCCGGCCCGGCCTTGCTGGCCACAGAACTGGTGGCGCAGCGGCCCGAGGCCGAAGCCCTGATTAGCGCCTATTTGCAACGATCCGCGGCGGCGACGTCGGTTCGGCTGGCCTGGGTACGGACGCTGACCGGCAGCCAGCGCTATGCCGAAGCGGTGAGCCAGCTCGAACTCGTCACGCGGCAGCAGCCCGACGAGGCGCCGCCGTACCTGACCTTGGGCGTGCTGCATCAGGAACTCAAGCATCCGAAGGAAGCCGAGTCAGCGCTGCTGCGCTATGTCGACCTGGCGCAGCGGGCGGGTGACGGCGCGGCCGGGCCGAGCGACTCGAACGCCGCGACCGCGGCCAACGGTGGCACCGACGACGATGACGACGACAGCGCGCCGGCGCGCGCGGACCGCGGGCTGGTTCAGGCCTGGCTGAGCCTGGCACAGCTGGCCGAACAGCGCGGTGACTACAAGACGGCCGAAGGCTGGCTGGCCAAGGTCGCCGACCCACAGCGACTGCTCGACGTGCAGTCGCGCCGCGCCAGCATCCTGGTGCGCCAGGGCAAGCTGGCCCAGGCCCGCGAGCTGATCCGCCGCACGCCCGAAACGCGCCCCGAGGACGCGCGCGCCAAGGTGCTGGCCGAGACGGGACTGCTGCGTGACGCCAAGCGCTGGCGCGAGGCCTTCGACGTGCTGGCCGGGGCCAACCAGCGCTTCGCCGACGACGCCGACCTGCTCTACGAGCAAGCGATGATGGCCGAGAAGCTCGAGCGTCTGGACGACATGGAAAAGCTGCTGCGCCGGGTGATCGCGCTCAAGCCCGACAGCCCGCACGCGCACAACGCGCTCGGCTATTCGTTGGCCGATCGCCGGCAGCGCCTGCCCGAGGCACGGATGCTGATCGCACGGGCGCTGGAACTCTCGCCCGGCGACCCGTTCATCACCGACAGCCTGGGCTGGGTCGAGTACCGCATGGGCCGCCGCGACGAGGCTCTGCGCCTCTTGCGCTTGGCCTACGCGGCGCGCCCCGATCCGGAGATCGCCGCGCACCTCGGCGAAGTGCTGTGGGCCAGCGGCCAGCGCGACGAGGCGCGCAAGATCCTGCGCGAAGGCAAGGCCCGCGACGGCGCCAATGACGTGCTGCGCGAAACCCTGGGCCGCCTGCGCATCGAACCGTGATGCCGCACGCGCGGGCGCTTTCGCTGCTCGCCGTTTGCATTGCGCTGCTCGCCGCCTGCGCCACGCCGCCGCCGGTGGATGGCGTGCCGTGGATCTCCGGCCGGATGAGCCTGCGCGTCGACGCATCGCCCGAGCGCACCGCGCAAAATTTCAGCGCCGCATTCGACCTGCGCGGCAGCGGCGAGATCGGCGAACTGCGCCTGGTGTCACCGCTGGGGACCCAACTGGCGCAGGCCCGCTGGTCGCCCGGGCTGGCCCGCCTGACCACGTCCGATGGGCAGCGCGACTTCGCCAGCCTGGACGAGCTGTCGCAGGTCGCTCTCGGCGAAGCCCTGCCGCTCGCAGCGCTGCCCGACTGGCTGGCCGGTCGACCGTGGCCCGGTGCCACCCACACGCTGTCGGCCGAAGGGTTCGATCAACTCGGCTGGCAGGTCGCGCTGACGCGGCGCGCCGACGGATTCGTCGAAGCCCGGCGCAGCGCCGCACCCGCGCTGCAGTTGCGCGTGCGCCTGGACGACGCGGCGAAATGAGCCTGCGCGCGCTCTACGATGTGCCCGCGCCGGCCAAGCTGAACCTGTTCCTGCACATCGTTGGGCGGCGCGCCGACGGCTATCACCTGCTGCAGTCGCCGTTCATGCTCATCGACTGGGCCGACCGCCTGCACTTCGAGCGCCGCGACGACGACCGCCTCGTCCGCCACGACCTCGGCCCGGCGCTGCCCGCCGACGACCTGTGTCTGCGCGCGGCGCGCGCCCTGCAACAGGCCAGCGGCACGGCGCTCGGCGCCGACATCTCGATCCTCAAGCACCTTCCCTGGGGCGCGGGGCTGGGCGGTGGCAGTTCCGATGCGGCCAGCACCTTGCTGGCGCTGAACCGGCTGTGGGGTCTGTCGTGGCCGCGCGATCGCCTGGCCGCGCTGGGCCTGACGCTGGGTGCCGACGTGCCGTTCTTCGTCGGCGGCCGCAATGCGTTCGTCGAGGGCATCGGCGAGCAACTCACGCCCATCGACCTGCCGGCGGCCTGGTATGCGGTCGCCAAACCCCCGGCCGGCATCGCCACCGCCGACATCTTCAGCCACCCGGCGCTGGTCCGCGATGCGCCGCCTGTTATAGTCGCGGGCTCTCCCGACGAAGAATCAAGCTGTGATGGTTGGCTTGCCGGGCATGGAGATTTCGGTGTCAACCATCTCCAGGCTCCGGCCGAAGACCGATGCCCCGCGGTGGCGCAAGCCGCCGAGTGGCTGGAAGCCCGATTCGGCAACAGCCGGATGACGGGTTCAGGCAGCGCGGTCTTCGCGAGAGCAGGCACAGGCGAGTCACCCGTGGCGATGATTCCCGAGGGCGAAATCCCGGCGGGTTGGGTGGTTCGGATGTGCCGCAGCTTGGTCGACCACCCGCTCGTCGGGTGGTCCGCGCCGGGCTGAGGCAGGCCGCAAGGCAGGGCCGAGTTTCAAGGTGGGGGCGTCAGCCGCCACCGGTGTAGGGGAGTCGCCAAGTTGGTCAAGGCATCGGATTTTGATTCCGACATGCGAGGGTTCGAGTCCTTCCTCCCCTGCCAGAGTGTTCCACCCCCGGAGCACCTTCGGCGCTGCCCCCCGCGGACTCGAAGAGGCCGTTTCGCAGCCCGTGGGGCGCCATCAACGGCCCGGCGAGGCCGGATCCGCGGTGGCTGCTTGATGGGCCTGCTGTCCGCCAGCGTCTGAGGACTTCACCGTGCTGTTCAACACCGTTCTCTTCACCGGCAACGCCAACCCGGTGCTGGCGCAGGAGATTGCCGCCCACCTGGGCGTCGAACTCGGCCAGGCCGACGTCGGCCGCTTCAGCGACGGCGAGGTCAACGTCGAGATCCACCAGAACGTTCGCGCCCGCGATGTCTTCGTCGTCCAGCCGACCTGCGCGCCGACGAACGAAAACCTGATGGAACTGGCCTTCATGGTCGATGCCCTGAAGCGCGCCAGCGCGCGGCGCATCACCGCCGTGATCCCGTACTTCGGCTATGCCCGACAGGACCGCCGGCCGCGCAGCATGCGCGTGCCGATCAGCGCCAAGGTGGTGGCCAACATGCTGGAAACCGTCGGCGTCGAGCGGCTGCTGACGATGGACCTGCACGCCGACCAGATCCAGGGCTTCTTCGACATTCCCGTCGACAACATCTACGCCAGCCCGGTGCTGCTGTCGGACGTCAAGAGCAAGTCCTATCCGAACCTGGTGGTGATCTCTCCG
>JANMAP010000361.1:0-19598 GCA_031359905.1 Burkholderiales bacterium
ATCGCCTGCAGGCTGCTGACGGTCGTCTGCAAGTCGCGGATCTCGTCGTCGCGCGCCGCCAGCGTGACCTGCAGAGCCTGGTTGTGAGCTTTTCCGGCGACGATGTCGGACTCGCGCGCGGCCACGAGATCGCGCAAGTCGGCGGCCTGCGCGACGGCTTCGCGGATCTCGTCGTCGCGCGCCGCCAGCGTGGCCTGTAGTGCGTGGTTGTGCGCTTGCCCGGCGATGAGGTCGGATTCGCGCGCGGCCACCAGGTCGCGCAGCGCGGCGGCCTGCGCGAAGGCTTGGCGGATCTCCCCTTCACGGGCATGCAGCACAGCCGCGGTCTGAGCGGCACCCGCACGCAGCGAGTCGACGAGGGCCTGGCCCTGCCCCCGCTCCCGGTGCAGTGACTGCAAGCGGGCCAGCAAAGCCTCGTGTTGAACCGCGCTTTCCCGTTGCCGCCACTTGTCGAACAGGCGCGAGCGCGCGGCCCGGGTCGCCAGCGAGTCCTCGAAGACATTGCTGTGCTGACCCTCGGCGAGCGCATACCGTGCCGAGACGCCTGGCACGTGCAGGAAGTCGCCGCGCGACGCCAGTTGCAGCCAGAAGTCCCAGTCCTCGAAGAGGTCGAAGCGTTCGTCGAATTGCAATTCGCCGCCGAGTGCGCTGCGGCGGAAGAGCACGGCGTGGATCGGCAGGTAATTCTCGAAGCGCAGGCGCAGGCCGTCGAAGGCGTCGTCGAAGGTGTGCTCGGTCCGCCACCGGCCGGCGTTGAGGCCACCCAGGTCCACCCCCGCGTAAGCCGCGGGCGCCTGCGCCGCAGTGGCCAGTGCGGCGACCAGCCGCGCCAGGTGATCGGGCAGCAACCGATCGTCGTCGTCGAGAAACAGCAGCAACTCGCCAGCGGCGATCGAAAGGCCGGTGTTGGCGGCGTGTGCTCGCGGCAACGGCAGTCCCTCGCCGGGGCTGAGCAGCGTCAGGTCGGCGCACTGGCCTGGCAGGGGGCGATGTTCCGGGCCAAGCGCATTGACCACCACCACCTCGAGCGGCCGATGAGTCTGCAAGGCCACCGAGTCCAGCGCGAGGCCAAGACTGGGGCGATCCATGCTGCGGACGATCACGCTGACCAGCGGTGAGGAGGCTGGCGCCGCTGCTCGCCGCAACGCGTCGCCGCGCTCGCGCCATGCGTTGTGGGTCAGGCTCGGCCAGGCGTCGGCGATGGCTTCGGCGGGCAGCACGTTCCAGGTTGCGGTGCCCGCTGCGAGCGCGTTCGCCCCCTGGGCGGAGGGCCAGGCACAGGTTGGCGCCGCGCGGCGGCGTGCGGCCTCCAGACCGGCCAGCGCAAGGGCGCGATGCCAGGGGTCGACATGGCCGGGTGCCGGCAGCACCAGCAGATCTGGCCGATGGTCCTCCAGCGCAGCCATCAGCGCCACAACGACGTCTTCGCCGTACCCCATCTCCAGTCCTGGCGGAGGCGCCCATGGCGTGAATACACCTGGACGCAGGTACAGATCGGGCGCCAACGCTTCGGCGGGGATGGCGACGACGAGCGCGCGCTGACAGGATTCGACAGAGAGTTCGGACGGCATTCGGGGAAACTGGCGCAGCCGCGCGATTGTCAGCGATGCCCGCTCAGCCCCCGCGGCGGGCATCCGACTCGCGGACCAGCGCCCCGGTCAGGGCGACCAGCAGCAACAGCGGAAGGGCGAACTTGGCGTCGCGCAGCACCGCGTTGAAGAACCCAGCAAGCAGCAGCGCCGACCAGATCATGACCGCCGGCACGCCGTTCCTCCCGGCCCGCGCCGCGGCCGCGATCAGCATCGCCATCCAGCCCAGCAACAGCAACATCGCTGGAACGCCGGCCTGGGCGGCGACGAGCACGAACTCGTTGTGCGGCGTGGTGTTGGCCGCCAGCGGCGATGTCGGATCGACGCGCTCCCGCCAGCGCACCGACCAACCGCCGACGCCGTGCCCGATGAGCGGCCGCTCGGCGACCATTTGCGCCGTGTGCTCGAGCATGCGCACGCGTTGCCCCCAGCTGCTCGTGACGTCGTCGCTGGAACGGTAGGCCTGGAGCTCGGCCGCGCCCTCGCCGAAGCGGGCGCGGACCATCGCCGAGCCAGTCCACAGGACCAGGGAAAGGGCCACCACCAGCAGCAACAGCCCGCTGCGCCAGGCCATTCGGCGTGGCGTCATCAGGGCCCAGGCCAACAGCATCACCGGCAGGGCCAACATGCCGGTGCGCCGGTCCTGGCTCGCCAGACCGCCGAGAGCCACCGCGCCGGCTAGCAGCCAAACGACCCGTCGCCTGGGCGTGGCGGCTTGGTCCGAGAACCACAAGGCCAGCGCGCCTCCAATCGCCAGCAGCAGCGAGGTGACGATGCGCTGGTTGCCGGTCGCATCGACTGTGCTGTGCCACATCAGCGAGGGCGTTAGGACGCCGGCGGCGTGGGCTAAAGTCAGCACTCCGACGGCTGCCGCAGCCGAGGCAAAGTGGGCCAGCGCGCGCCGCGCCAGCGTGCCAGGGCAGACTGCAATGATCGGCAATGTCAGCAGTGGCAGCCCGTACATCCATAGGTGGGTGCCAATGCGCGGCCAGGCCGCCGGCGACCACAGCGCCGAAAGCATCATCCAGGCGAAGAAGCTGAGCAGCAGCGAGCTGCCGGGCACTTGTCGGACACGCGCCAGTCCCCAGGCTTCTTGCAGCAGCGACCAGCTTGCGAGCCCGGCGCAGGCCAGCCAGACCGGGTAGTTGAGGCCGAGCGGTGCGAAGCTGAACCAGGCCGCCACCGGAAGGGTCGCGGCCAGCGCCCGTTGGGCGGCGCTGCGGTCGTCGGCGGGTGTGTTCACGGTTCAGCCGGGTCTGGAAGGCGCCAGAAGACCGCTGGCGACACCACGACCGAGCGCGCGCAGCTTGGCGCCTGCGTCATCTTCCGCCATCGCGATTCCCACCGCTTCGTAGGCAACTCGGGCCAGGCACAGGGCCGCAAACGCCGGTTCGCGCAGGCACCACTGGCGCGCCAACCAGACCGTGTTCCGACCGATCAGGAATCGCCGCGCTGGCGCATGACCTCCAGCCTGCAACTGCATCCCGAGGAATCGGTACTTGCGGCGTTGGCCAATGGCGTGCGCGAACTCGAACGAGCCGTTGACGAGCAGCCCATAGCCGAGGCGGCGCGCCCGCAGGCAGTACTCGGTGTCCACGTGGTCGATGGCCAAGGCCTCGTTGAAGGCGCCCACGTGCTGCAGGACCGCCACGCGCCAGACCGCCATCGAATTGATCACGAAAGCCACCGGCTGCAGGCCTGCAAACTCGCGCGGATGGAAGCGCATCGACCAGCGGCCCAGCCGCATGTACTTACCGCGCAGACCGGTGGCGCGGTCGCGGTAGGCCGGCGCGACGGCGGCGGTTCGCGGGTCGACCATCGCACCGACGGTTCCTGGGTCGGTCAACAACGCGCGCAAAACGGTCGGGTCCGAATCCTCGTCCAGGAAAACCACCTGCTCGATGTGCGGGGAGTCGTCATGCAAACGGGCCAGCGCGCGGTTGTAGGCACCCGCCAGCCCGCCCCGGTTGCCGGCGTGCAGGTAGCCCGCGCCCAACGTCTGGGCCAAGTCGGCCAGGGCCTGCTGGCCGGTCTCGTCGTTGTCAACCAGCAGCACCCGATGCAGGATCTGCCGTAGGCTGGTCAGCGTCGGCCCGGGGTCGATCCTTGGTCGGTAGACCACAACCACCGCAGCGGTCGTGACGGCGACATCAGGTACCTGCACTGTCGTCGGTCGGCCCGGTGCGATCCGGTCCGGCACATGTCATAACCGGTTGATCAGCGCGGCGGCGAGGATGCCCAGGTTACCGAGCCGCGTCTGGCGGAAGATGCCGCTGCGGCGCAAGTCGGCCAGCCTTGCACCCAGCCAGCGCTGGCGCGCGGCGACGAAATCGTCGAGCACCCGCTGGTTTTCGGGCGTCATCAAGTGGCGCACGCCCTGCAGCGCCTGCAGGTTGGCATCGACCCAGCCGCGAAAACGCCCCTGCAGCAAGAGCCGCAGGCGCTGCAGATGGGCGCGCAGGCTGCGGTTGGAGCCGAACTGGTTGTTGGCATGCTGGCGATAGCGCACCGTCGGGTACGGGTCGTAATGCACCCGGCCGCCGCAGCCGGTGACCAGCATGTACGCCCACCAGTCGTGCGTCACTGCCGAGATGTTTTCGCCGGCCTGGCGCAGCAGGTCGCGCGCAGCGCGGTTGAAGACCATCGTGTTGCCGCCGGCGATGCTCTGCACCAGCGCGTTGTGAAAGCTCGGTGCGCGCTGGAACAGCGGCGAATACCCAATGTGCTGGTTGCGCGCATCGACCAGCAGTGTCCTCGAACCATACAGCGCAGGCACGTCCGGCGGGATGGTCTGCAGCCAGGCCACCGCGCGCTCGAGCTTGTCCGACTCCCAGACATCGTCCTGGTCGGCGTAGGCAAAGTAGTCGGCGTCGATGTCGACACGGCAACTCAGCGACAGGAAATTGGCAGTCGAGCCCTCGGCAGGGCCGTCGTGGATCGAGATCCGGTCTTCGCCCCAGTGCGACTGGTAGTAGTCGAGGATGGCATGGGTGTGATCGTCGGACCCGTCGTCCGAGGCCCAGATCGCCCAGCTCGGGTGCGACTGGGTGGCGATCGAATTCAGCTGCTCGGCAAGAAAATGCTGACCTTGCATGGTGCACAGCAGGACCGCCACCTTCGGCACCGACGGGTGGGGGCGCCCGATCAGTGACTTGAGGGAGACCAGCGGAATGACACGCCTGAACTCCTCCCAGGGAGACAGCAGCTGTTCAACCTCCGATCGCCGCCTGACCGCGTCGTACGGCGCGCTGAGCTGGGTGCGATCGTCTTCTTGTGTTGGAACCATCGGTGCAGAAATTCTAGTGCACCAAAACATGCCAACCGTGATGCATGTCACTGCTGGATAATCCGCCCGGTGAACGAAACAACTCTGACCAACCCTGATGTCGGGCCCCGGTTCGACACCCTGGACCTCGATCCCAAGTTGCTGCGCGCCGTCGTCGACTCGGGCTACACGTCGATGACGCCTATCCAGGCCAAGGCGATTCCCATCGTGCTGGCCGGTCGTGACGTGATGGGTGCGGCGCAGACCGGCACCGGCAAGACGGCCGCTTTCACCCTGCCGCTGCTGCAGAAGATGTTGCGTCACGAGACTTCAAGTGTCTCGCCCGCGCGACACCCGGTGCGGGCGCTGGTGCTCGCGCCGACCCGCGAACTGGCCGATCAGGTGGCCAACAACGTCAAGAACTACGCCAAGCACACCCAACTGCGCAGCGCCGTGGTCTTCGGCGGCATCGACATGAAGCCGCAGACCCTGCAGTTGAAGGCTGGCGTCGAGGTGCTGATCGCCACGCCGGGCCGTTTGCTCGACCACATCGAGGCCAAGAACGCGATCCTCAATCAAGTCGAATACGTGGTGCTCGACGAAGCGGACCGCATGCTCGACATCGGCTTCCTGCCCGACCTGCAGCGCATCCTGTCGTACCTGCCCAAGGCGCGGCAGACGCTGCTCTTCAGCGCCACGTTCTCGCCCGAGATCCGCAAGCTGGCCAACAGCTATCTGCAGGATCCGGTGCTGGTCGTGGTCGCGCGACCGAACGCCACCGCGACCAACGTCGAGCAGCGCTTCTACAGCGTGGCCGACGACGACAAGCGGGCCGTCATCCGCCAGCTGTTGAAGAGCCGCGAGCTGTCGCAGGCACTCATCTTCGTCAATTCCAAGCTCGGCGCGGCGCGGCTGGCGCGCAGCTTCGAGCGCGACGGACTGAAGACGCAGGCCCTGCATGGCGACAAGAGCCAGGACGAGCGGCTGAAGGCGCTGGCCGCATTCAAGGCCGGCGAGGTCGATCTGCTGGTGGCCACCGATGTCGCCGCACGCGGCCTGGACATCGCCGATTTGCCCGCGGTTTTCAATTTCGATGTGCCTTTCAATGCCGAAGACTACGTGCACCGCATCGGCCGCACCGGCCGCGCCGGCGCTTCGGGGTTGGCGGTGACGCTGGTGGCGCGCGACGACATGCGCCTGGTCAGCGACATCGAGAAGCTGATCAAGAAGCCGATCGAGATCGAAGCCATCGAGGTCGAGGACGAGCGCCAGCGCCGGCCGCGCCACCGCGGCGAAGACGAACGCCCGGCGTTGCGCGACCACGCCGTTCGCGAAGAGGCCGAACGCGTCATCGAGCGCGCCGCGGAGCGCCCGCGGCGGCAGATGCCGCCGTCCAGCGAC
This sequence comes from Burkholderiales bacterium, assembly GCA_031359905.1. Classification (GTDB taxonomy): domain Bacteria; phylum Pseudomonadota; class Gammaproteobacteria; order Burkholderiales; family Burkholderiaceae_C; genus Rubrivivax. Next base: position 6,256 of record JANMAP010000361.1, read on the forward strand.
CCGTTTTTCGACCAGCCGTACCAGCCCAGCGGCGATGGTGCCGCGTCCTGGGAAAAGAGCCCGGCGCCGACGACGGCCAAGCCCCTGTCGCCGAACATCCGGCCGCGCAAGAAGGTCGCTTCGCTGCTCGGCGGCGAGAAGTAGCCCGGCGCAGCGTCAGGCGAGGAGCGCGAACACCGCCGGCAGCTTGTCGGGCAGGCTGGTGGGTGTTGTTTTCCACGCGGCAACGCTGTCGCTGCGGGTCCGGCCGGCGCTCAGCGTCAGTCCGCAGCTGACCGCCAGCCGCGTCGCCGGCGCCAAGCCGTCGAGCAGCGCCGCCAGCAGGGCGGTGTTGCGGTACGGCGTTTCGATGATCAGTTGCGTCTGGGCGTTGCGGCGCGAGATCTGTTCCAGATCGCGGATCCGCGCCAGGCGGGCGGCGGGTTCCTGCGGCAGGTAACCGACGAAGGCAAAGCTCTGGCCGTTCAGGCCGCTGGCAGCCAGCGCCAGCAGCAGTGCGCTGGCGCCGGGCAGCGGCACCACCGGAACGCCCAGCGCATGCGCTGCCTGGACCAGCGCGGCGCCGGGGTCGGCGACGGCAGGCAGGCCGGCTTCCGACAGCAGGCCGAGATCGTTGCCGGCAAGCGCCGGTGCCAGCAGGGCCTGCCATTCGACGGCCGGCACGTCCTGCCCGCTGCCCTTGCGGGCGCGCGGCAGTTCGCGGATGTCGGTGTCCTGCAGCGGTCGGCCGCGCGGCACCACGGCGTCCACGCGCTTCAGAAAGGCCCGTGCGCTGCGCGCGTCCTCGACCACCCAATGGACCAGCGCGGCCGCCTGCCGGATCACGCCCAGCGGGATGACTTCCTGCAGGTCGACTGCCTCGGCGCCGAGGTCCAGCGCATTGGGCACCAGCAGCAGCCGGCCCGGTGTCATGGCTCGAGTGGATCGATGCCGGCCTGGCGCAGGAACTGCGCGGTGCGGATCAGCGGCAGACCGATCAGCGCCGTCGGGTCGTCGGACTCGATGGCCTCGAGCAGCACGATGCCCAAACCTTCACTTTTTGCACTGCCCGCGCAGTCGTAGGGCTGTTCGAGTCGCAAATAGTGTTCGATCCGGGCCCTGCTGAGCTGGCGAAAGCGAACCCGGACGGCGGCCAGTTCCAACTGGGCAAAGCCGGTGTCGGCGCGGACCACCGCGACGGCCGTCTGGAACACCGCGATGCGCCCACTCAGGCGCTCCAGCTGGGCGACGGCCGCCGCGTGCCCCCCTGGTTTGCCCAGTGCCAGCCCCTCGAGATCGCAGACCTGGTCGGAGCCGATCACGACGGCCTGCGGGTGGCTGGCCGCAACGGCCTGCGCCTTCGCCAGCGCCAGCCGACCCGCCAGCGCCGCCGGCGCTTCGCCGGCCAGCGCGGCTTCGTCAACACCCGGCGCCACCACGTCGAAAGGCACACGCAAGCGATCCAGCAACTCGCGCCGATAGCGCGACGTGGAGGCCAGGATCAGCCGCGGCGTGGTCATCGACGAATTCTCCCATCGCCCCGCTGCCGCCGGGCGCGACCCATGGCGCCACCACAGCGCCACACCGCTACACCACTACACTGCCCTGGCCATGTCCACGCGTCATCGTTCATGCGGATCGGGCGGCCTGCCGTCACTTCGTGCGCAGACCGGCGCTGATCGATTCCCGTCCGGCCGTGCCCGCGTGGATGCACCGGCGCTGCCCCGCAGCAGCAACTTGACCACCACCCGATGAGCGAGCGCGGGCACGATCCGAAGCGTTTGGACCTGCGCCGCCTGGCCGGCGAACAGGCGCAGATCGAGGGCGAAATGGACCAATCCAGCTGCCTTCGGCTGGTGGGCAGCGTCCTGCCGCTGGCCGATGCACTGCCGCCGGCGGTGCGCTGGGTGGCGCAGGGCATGACCCGGCCGGTGCGCGGCGGCGAGCCGGAGATCTGGCTGCACCTGCGCGCCGAAACCCGGGTCGGGCTTCTCTGCCAGCGCTGCCTGCAGCCGCTGAACGAGGCGCTGGTCGTCGACCGGCGGTTTCGCTTCGTCACCGATGAAGACGAAGCCGTCCGCCTGGACGAGGACAGCGACGACGACGTGCTGGCGCTTCCCGCCCGGCTGGATCTCTTCGGGTTGATCGAAGACGAACTGATCCTGGCCTTGCCGATCGTGCCGCGCCACGACAGCTGCCCGCTGCCCCTGCACCTGGGCGATACTGGCGCAGCGGCCGAGGCGGCGGCGCCGGCCGAACGGCCGAATCCTTTTGCTGCGCTGGCGGCACTGCGCAAGCGATCGGCATCCGGGTGAGTTGCCTGGATCGGCCAGCCGGCGGCTATACTCGCGGGCTTTGCGAAAGCTGACTTTTGGGCGACGGGATGTCGTTTGAGATTGGCTGGAGCAAGCCCACGCGGAGCCCAGCACCGCCGTCCAGCCGCCGCGCCCCCGCCCAGTCATGCGGGGCCGCCCCGAGGAGATCTTCATGGCCGTTCAGCAGAACAAGAAATCACCGTCCAAGCGCGGGATGCACCGTTCGCACAACGCGGTGGCCGCACCCGGCACCGCCATCGAGCCCACGACGGGCGAGGTGCATCTGCGTCACCACATCAGCCCGACCGGCTTCTACCGCGGCCGCAAGGTCTTGAAGACCAAGGCTGACGCCTGAGCCCTGCGGCCCATCGGCCGGCCGCCGCCCCGGGTGCCGTGGCCGGCTCGCCTGACGCGCTCGCTGCCATGTTTGCCTGAACCCGTCGCCCGGGTTCGCACTCCACGGTGTCACTCTCGCCCGCGCCCGCGCCACTGTCGACCGTGCGCCTTGCCGTCGACTGCATGGGCGGCGATGTCGGTTCTGGCGTCACGCTGCCCGCGTGCCGCGCCTTTCTGGCCAAGCATCCGCATGCCGAACTGCTGCTCGTCGGCACAACCGAGGCGCTGAAGCTGGCCCGCGGCTGGGCGCGGTGCACGTTGGTCGCGGCGTCCGAGGTCGTGACCATGGACGATTCGGTCGAAGTCGCTCTGCGCAAGAAGCGCGACTCGTCGATGCGGGTGGCGATCAGCCAGCTGAAGCCCGACGGTGACCGGCCTGCTGCTGCCGATGCCTGCGTTTCGGCGGGCAACACCGGGGCCTTGATGGCCGTTGCCCGCTATCTGTTGAAGACGTTGGACGGCATCGACCGCCCGGCCATCGCCACCGTGATGCCGCAGCGCCTGGATGGCTACACCACGGTGCTCGACCTGGGTGCGAATGTCGACTGCACCCCCGAGCAACTGCTGCAGTTCGCGTTGATGGGCAGCGCGTTGGTGTCGGCCATCGACGGCAAGGAAGACCCCAGCGTCGGCCTTTTGAACATCGGTGAAGAAGCGATCAAGGGCAGCGAGACCATCAAGCGCGCCGGCGAGTTGCTGCGCGCTGCGGCCGACAGCGGCAATCTCAATTTCCACGGCAATGTCGAGGGCAACGACATCTTCAAGGGCAGCGTCGACATCGTGGTCTGTGATGGCTTCGTCGGCAACGTGCTGCTCAAGACATCCGAAGGATTGGCCTCGATGCTGGCCGACTTCATTCGCCAGGAATTCACCCGCGGCCCGTTCAGCATGCTGGCCGCACTCGTGGCCACACCGGTGCTGCGCCGTTTCAGGCACCGTGTCGATCATCGCCGCTACAACGGCGCGGCCCTCCTCGGGCTGCGCGGCCTGGTCTTCAAGAGCCACGGTTCGGCCGACGCCTTCGCCTTCGAACACGCGCTGGCCCGGGCTTATGATGCGGCGCGAAACCGGCTGCTCGACCGTGTCCGCGAGCGCATCGTGAACACGCTGCAGGTCAGCCCGCTGCCGCGCCTCGAAGACGGTCTCGCCGCGTCGCAACAAGCTGCATGAACCCGCCCCAGGCCCCCCGCTATTCGCGCATCACCGGCACCGGCAGCCATCTGCCGCCGCGCCGCTTGAGCAATGCCGACATGGTGGCCCTGCTCGCCGACCGCGACATCGAAACCAGCGATGACTGGATCGTCGAGCGCACCGGCATTCGCGCCCGCCACTTCGCCGATCCTGGCGTGGTGTGCAGTGACCTGGCCTTGGTCGCCGCGCGCCACGCGCTGGAATCCGCCGGCCGCCGCGCTGCCGACATCGACCTGATCATCGTGGCCACCTCGACGCCCGACATGGTCTTCCCGTCAACCGCCTGCATCTTGCAGAACAAGCTCGGCGTGGCCGGCTGCGCGGCCTTCGACCTGCAGGCGGTGTGCTCGGGCTTCGTCTACGCGCTGGCCGTCGCCGACGCCATGATCCGCGCCGGCAGCGCGCGCTGCGCGTTGGTGATCGGCTCGGAAATCTTCTCACGCATCCTCGACTTCAACGACCGCACAACCTGCGTGCTGTTCGGCGACGGCGCTGGCGCGGTGGTGCTCGAAGCCAGCGACGTGCCCGGCGTGCTGGCCAGCGAACTGCACGCCGATGGGCGCCACGTGGGCATCCTGTGCACGCCTGGAACGGTGGCCGGCGGGCAGGTGCTGGGCGACCCGCTGCTGAAGATGGACGGGCCCGCGGTCTTCAAGCTCGCTGTCGGTGTGCTCGACAGCGCGGCGCGCGCCGTGCTCGCCAAAGCCGGCCGGACCGAGGCCGATCTCGACTGGCTGGTGCCGCACCAGGCCAACATCCGCATCATGCAGGGCACGGCCAAGAAGCTGAAGCTGCCGCTGGACAAGCTCGTCGCCACCGTGGCCGAGCACGGCAACACGTCCGCCGCGTCGGTGCCGCTGGCGCTGGACACGGCGGTCCGGAGCGGTCGCATCCGGCCCGGCGACACGGTGATGCTGGAAGGCGTCGGCGGCGGCTTCACCTGGGGCGCGGTGCTGCTCGACTTCTGAATTCGCCGCCGCGCAGCACCGGCTCGGCCACACCCTCCATCCGACCAACCCCCATCAACCCCGACCACTTCGACCTGATGACCGCGTTCGCATTCGTTTTCCCCGGACAAGGATCGCAGGCCGTGGGCATGCTCGACGCCTGGGGCGACCATCCGGCGATCGTCGAGACCCTGGCCGAAGCCTCGTCAGAGCTCGATCAGGACCTGGCGGGCCTGATCCATGCCGGTCCGAAGGAAGCCCTCGAGCTGACCACCAACACCCAGCCGGTGATGCTGGCGGCAGCCATCGCCTGCTATCGCGCCTGGCGCGCCGAAGGGGGCGCCGAGCCCGCCGCGGTGGCCGGGCATTCGCTGGGCGAATACAGTGCGCTGGTGGCCGCAGAAGTGCTCAGTCTTCGGGACGCGGTGCCGCTGGTGCGCCTGCGTGCGCAGGCCATGCAGCGCGCCGTACCGGTGGGCGCGGGCGCGATGGCCGCCATCCTTGGCCTCGACGCGGCTGTGGTGACCGCGGCCTGTGCGGCAGTCGTCGCCGACAGCGGTGAACCGGTGCAGGCTGCGAACTTCAACGACCCCAAGCAGACGGTGATCGCCGGCAGCAAGGCCGGCGTGGACCAGGCCTGCGAACGGCTGAAGGCCGCCGGCGCCAAGCGTGCCTTGTTGCTTCCGGTGTCGGCGCCTTTCCACTCGTCGTTGATGAAACCGGCGGCCGAGGCGTTGCGCGAGCGTCTCTCGGACGTGGCGCTGCAGCCACCGCGCATCCCGGTCGTCAACAACATCGACGTCGCGGTGCAGACCGACCCCCACGCTATCCGCGATGCGCTGTACCGCCAGGCCTTCGGGCCGGTGCGCTGGGTCGAGGTCGTGCAGGCGCTACAGTCGCGCGGCTTGCGCCATGTTTTCGAATGCGGCCCCGGCAAGGTGCTGACCGGGCTGGTCAAGCGCATCGATGCCGATCTCGTCAGTGCCGCGGTGCACGACCCGGCCAGCCTGCAGCAGGCCCAGGAGCTTCTCGCGTGACCGAGACCGCGTCGACCGCACCTGCGGCGCAGATCGCCCTCGTCACCGGCGCGTCGCGCGGCATCGGCCGGGCGATCGCCGCGGCGATGGCCAACGCTGGCTTTCGCGTCATCGGCACGGCGACGACATCCGCCGGGGCAGTCGGCATCAGCGAGGCCCTGGCCGGGCACGCCGGCTGCAAGGGCGTGGTCCTCGACGTCACCGACGGCGCGGCGGTGCAGGCCACGGTGGATTCGTTGGTCTCCGAACAAGGCGCGCTGCACGTGCTCGTCAACAACGCTGGCATCACCCGCGACATGCTCGCCGCTCGTCTAAAGGACGAGGACTGGGACGCCGTCATCGACACCAACCTGAAGGCCGTGTTCCGCAGCAGCCGTGCGGTCATGCGACAGATGATGAAGCAGCGTTATGGCCGAATTGTCAACATCACCTCGGTGGTCGGGGCCAGCGGCAACGCCGGCCAGGCCAACTACGCTGCGGCCAAGGCCGGGGTGGCCGGAATGACCCGCGCGCTGGCGCGCGAACTCGGCAGCCGCAACATCACCGTCAATTGCGTGGCGCCGGGTTTCATCGCTACCGACATGACCGACGGCCTGCCCGATGCTGCCAAGGCCGCCTTGCTGGCCAGCATTCCGCTGGGCCGGCTCGGCCAGGCCGACGAGGTGGCGCAGGCGGTGGTTTTTCTGGCCGGGCGTGGCGCCAGCTACATCACCGGCTGCGAGCTGCACGTCAACGGCGGTATGTACATGGTCTGACGGCCCGCCCGAGCACCAAGCAAGGGCCGCCGCCATCCCTGAAATCCGGTCCACGCCCCGCCGGTAGAATCGTGGGCTGTTTTTGTGGATCCCACTCCTGGAGGAGTCATGAGCGATATCGAAGCGCGAGTCAAGAAAATCATTGCCGAGCAACTCGGCGTGCCCGAGGCCGACGTCACGAACGAGAAGGCGTTTGTCGCCGACCTGGGCGCGGACTCGTTGGACACGGTCGAACTGGTGATGGCACTCGAGGACGAGTTCAGCATCGAGATTCCCGACGAGGAGGCCGAGAAGATCACCACGGTGCAGTTGGCCATCGACTACGCGGTCAACCACCAGAAGGCCTGAGCCTCGATGTCGCGTCGTCGCGTCGTCGTCACCGGCCTGGGGTTGATCAGCCCGGTGGGCAACACGGTGGCCGAAGGCTGGGCCAATCTGGTGGCCGGGCGATCGGGCATTGCGGACATCACCAAGTTCGACGCGACGGGCTTCGCCTGCCGCTTCGCCGGTGAGGTCAAGGGCTTCAAGGTCGAGGACTACATGCCCGCCAAGGAAGCGCGGCACATGGATACGTTCATCCATTACGGGCTGGCGGCGGCGGTGCAGGCCGTGCAGGACGCCGGACTGCAGCATGGTGACGCGCTGGACGAGGCGAGCGCCGAACGGATCGGCTGCATGGTCGGTTCGGGCATCGGGGGCCTGCCGATGATCGAGCAGACGCTGATCGACTACGGCGAACGCGGCGCGCGCCGCATCTCCCCGTTCTTCGTGCCGGCGTCGATCATCAACATGATCTCCGGCCACATCTCGATCCGCTACGGCTTCACCGGCCCGAACCTGGCCATCGTCACCGCCTGCACGACTGGCTTGCACTGCATCGGCGAAGCCGGCCGGCTGATCGAGTACGGCGACGCCGATGTGATGATCGCCGGCGGCGCCGAGGCCACCGTCTCGCCGCTGGGCATCGGCGGATTCGCCGCTGCGCGTGCGCTGTCGTTGCGCAACGACGATCCGCAGACCGCATCGCGACCCTGGGACCGCGACCGGGACGGTTTCGTGCTCGGCGAGGGGGCCGGGGTGCTGGTGCTCGAGGAATACGAACACGCCAAGCGGCGCGGCGCATCGATCTATGCCGAACTGGCCGGCTTCGGCATGGGCGCCGATGCCTTCCACATGACCGCGCCCAACGTCGACGGCCCCAAGCGGTCGATGCTGGCGGCGCTGCGCAACGCCGGCGTCAACCCGTCCGAGGTGCAGTATTTGAATGCCCACGGCACCAGCACCCCGTTGGGCGACGCCAACGAGACCAACGCCATCAAGCTGGCCTTCGGCGACCACGCCAAGCGCATGGTCGTCAACTCGACCAAGTCGATGACCGGACACCTGTTGGGCGGCGCCGGCGGCGTCGAGTCGGTGTTCAGCGTGCTGGCCTTGCACCACCAGGTCTCGCCACCAACCATCAATATCTTCAACCAGGATCCCGACTGCGACCTGGACTACTGCGCCAACCAGGCGCGCGAGATGAAGATCGACGTGGCGGTGAAGAACAACTTCGGCTTCGGCGGCACCAACGGCACGCTGGTCTTCCGGCGCGCCTGACCAACGCCGTGCGCGACGCGCCGCCGGTTCGCCTGCGCTGCCCGAGGCGGCCCTGGCGGATCTTTCAATCCCTTGTCTGCGCGCTCGCGGCCGGGGTGATGGGCCTGTGGGCCACGGCCCATGGTCAGATCGCCCTTGGCATCGGCGGCATCGGTATTCGCCTCGGCATCGCCGTGGCGCTGGCCACCGCCACGGGCTGGCTGTCGTGGCGATGGTTGCCGGGCGGTCACGTCGATCTGTGCTGGGATGGCCAGCAGTGGTCGATTGATGGACGCGCGGGCACCGTTGAGTTGATGATCGACACCGGTTCCTGGATGCTGCTGCGCCAGCGCGTGGCGGGCGGCGGCCATTGGCTGGCTGTCGGTGCGGGCGACGCTGGTGCTGTGTGGCATGGCCTGCGCGTGGCGCTGCATGCCCCGCCGCGCGCCCTGGACACGGCAGCGGCGGAGCAGGGTCGCTGATGGCTGACGGCGACGCCGATGCTCCGCTCGTCGAACGCGTCAAGCAAGGTGACAGCCGCGCCTTCGAAATGCTGGTCGTCAAGTACCAGCGGCGGATCGAACGGCTCATCGGGCGCATGGTGCGCGACGCCGATCTGGTGCAGGACATTGCCCAGGAAACCTTCATCCGGGCCTACCGGGCACTGCCGCAATTCCGTGGTGAGAGCGCCTTCTACACCTGGCTGTATCGGATCGCGGTGAATTCTGCGAAGAAAGCGCTGTCGGATTTCAAGCGCGACCCCTTGGTCTTCGAATCGGCGGCTGCGCTGAATGCCGATGGCGACGAAACTTCACGGGTCGAGAATGAACTAAGCGACGGCGAGACACCCGAAGCCTTGCTGGCCAGTAAGGAAGTCGCCGCGGCGGTGAACGCCGCGATCGATGCCTTGTCCGAGGATCTGCGCCAGGCCATCACCCTGCGAGAGATCGAAGGATTGAGCTATGAAGAAATTGCCGACGTCATGAACTGCCCGATCGGGACGGTGCGTTCGCGGATCTTTCGAGCTCGAGAAGCGATCGCTGCCCGGTTGCGCCCCCTGCTCGACACCCGCGAAGGCGAACGCTGGTAGCAGCAGGTTCGTTTTTCAACACCCCATTCCTGACCATGACACCCCAACATCCCCGATTGAAGCACGGCAGTGCGATGGACGCCGCCTCGGCCTCCGGCAGCGACGCCATCCCGGAGCAGACCCGGGCTTGGCTGTCGGCACTGGTCGATGGTGAGGTCAGCGCGGTGCAGCCCGGCTGTACGTCGTGGCGGGATGATCCCCAGGCGCGTCAGACCTGGCATGCTTACCACTTGATTGGTGACGTGATGCGATCCGAGGAATTGGCGAGTTTGCCGACCGCGGACCGCGCTTTCCTGCAGCGCCTGCGCGCGCGTCTGGCCGATGAGCCGGTAGTCCTGGCGCCCACCGCCACCCCGGTTCGTGGCCGGCTGCCTTGGCTGCTGCCGGCAGCCGCGGTGGTGGCGGGATTCGTCGCCGTGGGCAGTGCACTGATCGTGCTGCGGCCACAGCCCGACCCGGGGGCGGTACTGGCGCAGGCGCAGGCGCCGGCACCCCGCGGCGCTGCCGTGGCTTCTGCGCCCAGTGCATTGATCCGCGACAGCCGGCTCGACGACTACCTGCGGGCCCACCAGGCTGCCCGCGGCGCCGCGGCCCTGCCCGGCGGAGGCCTGCGCAGCGCCGAGCTGGTCATGCCGATGGTGATGCCGGCCGAGCGATGAGAGCCCTGGGCCATTGGCGGTGGCTGCCGCTGTTTGCGCTGGTGACCTGCCTGGTCCCGGTGGCCAGCGCTGGCGACGTCGGCGCAACGTCGCCGCTGGCCGATGCGCGTTCTTGGCTGGCCCGCATGCACGCTGCGGCGAACAGCGGCAATTACCGCGGCACGATGGTCTTCAGCGCCGGCGGCGCCATGTCCAGCTCGCGCGTCTGGCACTACTGCGTCGGTGACGACACCTACGAAACGTTGGAAGCGCTGGATGGGCAGCAACAGCGCATTTATCGGCAGAACGATCGGGTGCACACGCTGTGGCCGCAATCGCGCACCGCGGTCGTCGAACGGCGCCCGCTGATCTCCGGCTGGCAGACGACACCGCAGGCGGTCGACCCGCGGGCACTGGAACAATACGAGCTGCGTCGTGAAGGCGTGGCGCGGGTGGCCGGCCGGGACGCGGTGGTGTTCCTGCTCGAGCCACGCGACGACTTGCGCTTCCCGCAGCGCCTGTGGGCCGACCAGGCCACCGGGCTGATGCTGCGCGCCGACGTTCTCGGCCCCGGCCCGGCGCGGGCGGTGCTGGAATCGGCGGCCTTCTCCGAAGTCGAGGTGGGCATCAAGCCGCAGCCCAAGCCGCTGATCGAGGCCATACGGGGCCTGGACGGCTACCGCATCGTCAAGCCCCAGCAGCAACGAACCCGCCTGGAAGACGAGGGTTGGGCGATGGCCCGTCCGGTGCCGGGGTTCACGCTGTCGGGCTGCGTCAAGCGGCCCCTGGACAGCGCCGGGGCCGATGGCCAGCGGCCGGGCGATCCTGTGCTGCAGGCGGTCTTCTCCGACGGTCTGGCGCAGGTCTCGATGTTCATCGAGCCCTTTGACGAGCGTCGTCATCGCAGCGACATGCAGGCCCGCATGGGTGCCACGACGACCATCAGCCTGCGCCGCCAGGATCACTGGATCACCGTGATCGGCGACGCGCCGGCGACCACCTTGAAGCAGTTCGCCGACGGCCTGCAGCGACAACGCTAAGCCGACGTGCAGTCGTCCCGCGAGGCGGCGACGTCGGACCCGTTCCTCCCCCCGACCCTTTTTTTAAACGCTGCTCAGCATGGACCCCACTACCCGCATGTCGATGTCTTCCACTCTGATCTCCCGCCTGGCCCTGGGGCTGGCGGCCCTGACGCTGGCCGGCGCTGTCTCCTGGTCAACGCCCGTGTGGGCGCAGACCGTGCACTTGCCCGACTTCAGCGAGATCGCCGAACGCGTCGGACCATCGGTGGTCAACATCCGCACCACCGAGCGCCGTGCCAGCGGCGGCGGCGGTGCGCAGGAGATCGACCCCAGCGTCGAGGAGTTTTTCCGCCGCTTCGGCATCCCCTTGCCGAACCGGCCGGACCGCAGCCCCGGCCCACGCGGTGGGACACCGCGCGGCGGTGGTGACGAAGAGCCGCAGCAGCGGGGTGTCGGCTCGGGATTCATCCTCAGCGCCGACGGCTACATCATGACCAACGCCCATGTCGTCGACGGTGCCGACGAGGTCATCGTCACGCTGACCGACAGGCGCGAGCTGAAGGCCAAGATCATCGGCGCCGACCGACGCACCGATGTTGCGGTGGTCAAGATCGAAGCCAGCGGCCTGCCCTCCGTCAAGATCGGCGACGTCAACCAGCTCAAGGTCGGGCAGTGGGTGATGGCCATCGGCTCGCCATTCGGCCTGGAGAACACCGTCACCGCCGGCATCGTCAGCGCCAAGCAGCGCGACACCGGCGACTATCTGAACTTCATCCAGACCGACGTCGCGATCAACCCTGGCAACTCCGGCGGCCCGCTGCTCAACCTGCGCGGCGAGGTGGTCGGCATCAATTCGCAGATCTACAGCCGCTCTGGTGGCTTCCAGGGCATCAGCTTCGCGATCCCGATCGACGACGCGGTGCGGGTCTCGGAACAGCTTCGTTCCAATGGCCGCGTCATCCGCGGCCGTATCGGTGTGACCATCGCCCCGGTGACGAAGGAGGTCGCTGAGTCGATCGGCCTGGGCAAGACCGCAGGCGCGCTGGTGCAGGGCGTCGAGAAGGACGGCCCGGCCGACAAGGCGGGCGTCGAAGCCGGCGACATCATCGTCAAGGTCGACGGCAAGCCGGTCGACAAGTCCGGCGACCTGCCGCGGATTGTGGGCGCCACCAAACCCGGGGCCAAGGCAGTTCTGCAGATTTTCCGCCGTGGCACGACACGCGATGTCAGCGTCACGGTGGCCGAATTCGAACCCGACCGCCCGGTTCGCCGCGCGGCGGCCGAACCGGGCGCCTCGGCACCCGCGGTCAAGAGCGCATTGGGTCTGGCGGTATCCGACCTGAGCGACTCGCAGAAGAAGGATCTGCGGGTGCGCGGTGGTGTGCGTGTCGACGCCGTCGACGGCGCCGCGGCGCGCGCGGGGCTGCGCGAGGGCGATGTCATCCTGTCGGTCGACAACACCGAAATCAGTGACAGCAAGCAGTTCGCGAGCGTGGCCGGCAAGGTCGAGAAGGCGCGTGCCATCAGCATGCTGGTGCGCCGTGGCGAGTGGACCAACTACTTCGTGATCCGGCCTGGTCGCTGAGTATCGGTCCGGTCCTGGTCATTGAAGACCCGCGTCAAGTCGACTGACACGGCGGGTCTTTTCACAATACGGGATGATGACGAAGGGATTCTTCAACGCTCTAGCAACGGTCGTGGAGCACTTAAGTTAGTGATCTTTCACTTCATTGTCGGTCCATCCGGGATTCCGGCGGTGACCATCTAGAATCGCGGTCAAGTGGGCTGCTTTTACCTGCTTCGCTCGGCCGAAGTGGCCAGCGTCATGATCCTTCAGCGATCCCCAACGACCTGTGCATAATATGTGGATAAAAGTTCCATGTTGGAACCCTGCAACGGCCGGAAATCAAGCATTGGCGCGGCTTTCCGGCCGGTTCTTTTGGCTACAATGAATGCCCAACAAGCAGTTGCCAAACGTTCTGTTGGAAGGCGCGTCAAGATTTTGGACGCGCCTTTTTTTTGTCTCTCGCGCCGCCGCAGCCATCGCTGAAAGCGCCCCTTCAGCAGCCTGGCGCACAGACATCGCAAATCATCGCGCTACCGGCCCGCAGGCCTTCACGCTGCGATGCGATCACGCTCGATGAACCACATCCGCAACTTCTCGATCATTGCCCACATCGACCACGGCAAGAGCACGCTGGCTGATCGCATCATCCAGCGGTGTGGGGGCCTGTCGGACCGCGAAATGGAAGCGCAAGTGCTCGACTCGATGGACATCGAGCGCGAGCGCGGCATCACCATCAAGGCGCAGACCGCTGCGCTCAAGTACAAAGCGCTCGACGGCCAGATTTACAACCTCAATTTGATCGACACGCCAGGCCATGTCGACTTCTCT
>JANMAP010000367.1:0-3790 GCA_031359905.1 Burkholderiales bacterium
GGGGGGCGCGGGGCTGTCCACCTGGTCCGGGGCGCCCTGTGGGCTCACTGGGGGCTGCGGGCCGGGGCGCGGCGCCCCCGCCGGCGGGGTGGCCGTTGGGCGCGCCGCGCCGTCCGGCCTTCAGTTCGCAGCCAGTCCGACCACGCCGGCGGGCAGCGTGCCGATCGAGCCCGCCGGCGTCAGCGTGCCATCGGCGGCCAGCGTGAAGCTGACGACGCCGGGCGCGCGCGGCGCCAGGACGCTCAGCGCCCGGCCATGCTTGGGGATGGCGATGTCGCCGGCCCCGCCTGCGCCGGTGCTGCCGGCGGCGCCGGCCACCAAGGTCGCGCGGCCTTGGCTGTCCAGCGCGTACTGGCTGACCGTGTTGCTGCCGGCATTGCTGGTGTAGACGAAGTGACCATTCGGCGTGACCATCGCCCAGCAGGTGGCGGCCTGGCCGTTGGGCACGGCGGCGCTGACCACCAGCGGTGCCGTCGGCGCGTTGTCGGCCAGGCGGTAGGTCGACAGCGTGTTGGCGCCGGCCTCGCTGACCAGCAGGCGGTTGCGGCGGTCGAAGACAAAGCCGAATGGGGTGACGCCGGCCGATGCCGTGACCCGCGGCTGCCCGGCGCTGCCGTCCCTGGCCAGCGCATAGCTGACCAGCCGGTTGGTGACCTTCTCGGTGACCACCAGCACGTCGCCTTCCGGGCCGATGCTGACCTGCGCCGGGCCGGTGCCGCCGGCCGCCGACAACGGGCGGACGCTGCCGGCAATCGGCCGCAGCCTGCCGCCGTCGTTGCGCAAGCCGGCGACATTGCCCGCGCCGCGATCGTTGAGCACATAGACGAGGCCGTTCAATTCGCCGACGCTGATCGGATGCAGGCCACCGGAATCCTGCACCGACGTCAGCGTCAGCTCGCCGTTGCCCAGCGCGAAGGTCGACACGCTGTTGCTGCCTGCATTGACGACGAACAAGTAACGCCCGTCGTCGCTGAGCGTGACGGCGCCCTGCGACCCCAGGCCGGCGCCCGAGCCCAGGCCGCCCGTGGGCGTGCGCCACAGCAGCGCCAGCGCGCCGCCGCTGCCCTCGCCGATGATCAGCAGTTCGTTGCCGGCGGCGCTGTTGGTGATCGTGAAGATCTTGCCGTGGCGCAGGTTGCCGGCCTCGGCGCGCAGGCTGTCGTCGGCGGCGCTGGCCAGCGTGGCGGCGCCGCTGAGGCCCAGGCCCACGCCGGCGGTGAGATGGCGGGTGAAGGATCGACGGTCGATGTTCATGCGAAGTCCTGAAGGGGGTTGAGGAGGTCCGCATTGCCCCATGGCGCGCCGCGCCGGTCTTGCAGATTCGCCACGCCGGCGCACGAAACTGTGGGCGCGCTTTGTGTCAGCCGGCCTGCGCAGTAAGTAAGGCGTGCTGCCGCGGCCCGACTCAGGGTCGTCCTCCACAGCGGCGCACGGCGCGCCCCCCTTGCGATGAATCAGTCCGTGGCGATCGGCAGACAGACCTATGGCGGCACGCTGGCGCGCGCCGGCGGCTGTGAACTGCAGGCCGCACAGGAGCGCGGCGGCGCACTGGCCGCGGTGCTCTACGCGTCGCCACCGTATGCGGTGACGCTGCCGCCGCTGGGCGTGGCCCGCCTGTCGATCAACCTGTCGCCGGCCCGCGTGTCCGGTGGCTTGCAGGGCGATCCGCCGCGGGCCTTCCTGGCGCGTCGCCACTCGCTGTTCTTGACGCCGGCCGGCGCCGCCGCGGCCTGGTCGAAAGCGTCGAGCAGCCGCCACATCAACATTTATTTCGATCCAGGCGCGTTCGCGCGCGCCGACGACGGCGCCTGGGGGCCGCTGTTGGGCGACGGCGCTCCGCTGTTCAACGCCGGCCTGTCAGGCGCCGGCCCGATGATCGACATGCTGGCCGCGGAACTCGCCGAGGATCAATCCTTCGGGGCCGAGGCTGTCGACAGCCTGGCCCGGCTGGTCCTGTTGCGGCTGGCCCGCCGCCAAGTCCAGGCCGCGCAGCGCGCCAACCCGCTGACCCCGCTGCTGCAAGCCCGGCTGGCCGAATACATCCGGGAGCGGCTCGACCAGCGGCTGCTGGTGGCCGACCTGGCAGCCGTCACCGGCCTGCCGCCGAACCGCTTCGCGCAGGCATTCGCCAGCGCGACCGGCCGATCACCGCACCAGTACGTGCTTCAGCTTCGGCTGGACCGCGCGGTGCATCTGCTGCAGCGGTCGGCCGACAGCCTGGCGCAGATCGCCGCGGCTTGCGGCTTCGCCAGCCAGCAGCACATGACCAGGGTGATGCGCCAGCGCCTGGGCGTCACACCGGCGCGCCAGCGGCAATGCCTGCGGGTCGCCCAGGCCACCGGCGTCGAACCGGCGCTGGCCGGCTGCGCAGCGCTCGGCAGTCCTGGGGGTCATGCGGGTGATGCGGGTCATACGAGAGAGGACCGTCAGCCGCAGCCGCAGCAGCCGCCTGTTCGGATGGCGGCTGCTGGCCGCCCGGCCGGTACCGCTGCAGGCACGGGCGTGTAACCGGCATTCTTGATGGCCTGGGCAAGTTGATCGGTGCTGGCAGATGCCGGCTCGACATGCACGCGGTGGCTCGCCAGGTCGACCTGTACCGTTGCGCCGGCGTCGGCCGCCTGCAAGGCCTTGGTGATGGTGCTGACGCAGTGACCGCAGGTCATGTCATCGACTTGGAACGCAATCATCGGGCTCTCCAAAGAGTGGGCGGGGTGTGTGACCGCTGCCGCACTGTCATCCTTCCCATGATGGGAAAGTCAAGCCGCGCGCCCGAAGACCCTGTTGCCAGAGAGATGGCGGGCGGGGCTTGACATTCCAATCGTGGCAACCTTCAGACTGATTCTTGATGCGCAGACGACGGACGTGCCCACCTGAGGAATGATCCATGAGCCCCCCGATGATGAACATCGGCCAAGCCGCGGCAGCCACCGGGGTGTCGGCCAAGATGATTCGGCACTACGAAAGCGTGGGCTTGTTTCCCGAAGCCGCGCGAACCGACGCCGGATACCGCCAGTACACCGACCGGGAAGTCAGCACGCTGCGCTTCATCCGGCAGTCGCGGGATCTCGGCTTTTCCATCGAGCAGATTCGCCAGCTGCTGGGGCTGTGGCAGAACCGCCGCCGGCCGAGCCGCCAGGTGAAAGCCCTGGCCCAGGCGCACATCGAGGAGCTGCAAGCCAAGCTGAATGAACTCCGCACCATGAAAGCCACGCTCGAGCATCTGGTGCAGTGCTGCCATGGCGACGACCGGCCGGACTGCCCGATCATCGAGACGCTGTCCAACGAGGCGGCGGGATCTGGCGCAGGCGGCAGCGGCCGCGGCCCCGCTGCCCGGTCGGGCCTGCGCCAGCGGGGTCAAGGCCCCCGTGCTAGGCTGAAAGCGTGAAAGCGTTGCGAATCTGCCGAGCCTGGCGAATGGGTCTGTTGGTCCTGCTGTCGGTCTTGCTTCCCGTCCGGGGAGCGATCGCGGCAGCGCTGCTGTGCCCGGTGCCCGGCTTGCCGGATGCAGTGATCGAACTGCCACCGCGCGACGTCCCCGCCACTGTGGTCGCCCACGCTGCGACGCATCATTCGATGGACCATGCGTCGGGCCCTGTCTCGGGTGACGCTGCGGGCCATGTCTTGAGTCATGTGTCAGGTCATGGGTTGGGTCATGGGTTAGGTCATGCCTCGGGCCATGCCTCGGGCCATGCCTCGGGTCACGCGTCGGCCCATCTGTTAGACCATGTGCCGGCCGCGGCGCAGCTGATGGACGCTGCGGCGATGGCTGCGGATTCAGGCCCCCATCACC
>JANMAP010000095.1:0-2697 GCA_031359905.1 Burkholderiales bacterium
CCCAACTCGCGTTGGGTGTCGGCGGTCTGATCCTCTGCGCCACGCTCATGGGCGGCTACGGCCTGCTCGAGACCCGGGCCGCGAACCAGACCATCGCCACCATCTACGCCGACCGCGTGGTGCCGCTGGCGCAGCTCAAGACCGTGGCCGACATGTATGCGGTCAACGTCATCGACATCGCCAACAAGCACGCCGTCGGCCTGATGGACGCCCAGGCCGGCGCTGCCGGCGTCGACGAGGCCACCCGTCGCATCGCCACCGAATGGCAGGCCTACACCGCCACCCAGCTGGTCGAGGCCGAGAAGCGCTCGATCGCCGCGCTGCTGCCGCTGATGCAGCAGGCCCAGCCGCACATCGCCGCGCTGCGCACCGCCCTGGCAGGTGGTGACAAGGCGCGCGTGGCTGCGCTGATCAAGCCGTTGTACGAAACCATCGACCCGATCAGCAACGAGGTCTCGAAGCTGATCGACGTGCAACTGGTCGAGGCCAAGACGGCCTACGACACATCGACCGCGCGCTTCGAGCGCACGGTGCTGCTCTTCGGCTTGGCCATCGCGCTGGCCGCGGCGCTGGGCGCGCTGGTGGCGCTGGGCATCACGCGCGGCATCGTCACGCCGCTGCGGCGTTCGGTGGCCGTGGCGCAGGCGGTGGCCGACGGTGACCTGTCGCAGCAGCTGGCGGTGCAAGGCGACAACGAGACCGCGCAACTGCTGACCGCGCTGGCCGGCATGCAGCAGCGGCTGGCTGCCCTGGTGGGCGAATTGCGCGGCGGCGCCGAGAGCGTGGCCACTGCCAGCGCGCAGATCGCGCAGGGCAACAACGACTTGTCGGGCCGCACCGAGCAGCAGGCCAGCGCGCTGCAGCAGACGGCGGCGTCGATGGAACAGCTCAGCAGCACCGTGCGACAGAATGCCGACAACGCGAAGCAGGCCAACCAGTTGGCGATCAGCGCTTCGACCGTGGCCGTCGACGGTGGCTCGGTGGTCGGCCGCGTGGTGCAGACCATGCGCGGCATCGACGCCAGCAGCAAGAAGATCGCCGACATCATCGGCACCATCGACGGCATCGCCTTCCAGACCAACATCCTGGCGCTGAACGCCGCGGTCGAGGCCGCGCGGGCCGGCGAGCAGGGCCGCGGATTCGCCGTCGTCGCCAGCGAGGTGCGCAACCTGGCGCAGCGCAGCGCCGAGGCGGCCAAGCAGATCAAGGCGCTGATCGGTGACAGCGTCGAGCGCGTGGCCCAAGGCAGCGCACTCGCCGACGAAGCCGGCACGAAGATGGGCGCCATCGTCAG
Organism: Burkholderiales bacterium; assembly: GCA_031359905.1. GTDB lineage: Bacteria > Pseudomonadota > Gammaproteobacteria > Burkholderiales > Burkholderiaceae_C > Rubrivivax. Next base: position 1,295 of record JANMAP010000095.1, read on the forward strand.
CGCCATCAAACGCGTCACCGACATCGTCGGCGAGATCAGCGCCGCCAGCACCGAGCAGGCGGGCGGCGTGTCGCAGATCGGTCAGGCCGTCAGTCAGATGGACCAGGCCACACAGCAGAACGCCGCGCTGGTGGAAGAGAGCGCGGCTGCCGCCGAGAGCCTGCGCGTGCAGGCGCAGCAGATGGTCACCGCGATGGCGGTGTTCAAGCTGGCTTGACCCTGGCACGGCTCAGCCGGTCAGGCGGCGCAGCACACAGCGGGTCAGGCCCGTCGCCGGCGTCGCGCACGCGCCCATCGGGTCGCGCGTGACCTGGAACCACGGGCAGTCGTTGGTCGGATCGCGCCGGGACCAGACTTCGCCGCCCAGCCAGCCGGATCAGATGCAGCCTGGGCCGGCACGAGGGCTGCCAGGCGCTGCATGAACTCCAGCGGGCTCATGACCAGGTGCGTGGTGCCGTCGCGCCAGGGGGTCTTGAGCTTCGGCACCACCTGGCCCGCAGCATTGGTTTGCACGCGCTCCTTGGCTGGAGCGGGGTGCGCGATGTAGCGGGACAGTTGTTCCAGGTCGAACTGAGGCCGCTCGACGCCAGCAGCGACTTCGGCCTGGGCGAAGAAGGTCGCGGCGTCTTGCTGCGCCAGGCGGTACAGCGTGGTCTGCTCCGGGCGGTGGCACTAGGAGCGCGGGGCGATCGGCTGGCCAAGCGCGGCGCCACGTCGCCGGTCGCGATGAAGGCGCTGCACGGCGCAGCCTTCGTCGTCTTTGCACGGCAGCAGGGCCCCGCGTTCTACGACGGCACGGTGGCGGCCTGCCAGCGTGCCGGCTTCAGCCCGAACATCGTGCAGGAAGCGCCGCGGGTGACGACCGCGCTGGCCCTGGTGGCCGCAGGTCTTGGCGTCTGCGTGGTGCCGGCGTCGATGCAGCGCTTTGCGCTGGACGGCGTCGCCTTCCGCGCCATCGACGATCGCGCAGGGCTGAAAGCGGTGCTGGCGCTGTGCAGGCGACGCAACGACACGTCACCGACCCTGCGGAATGACTGCAGCTGGTGCGCCGCCTGGCGACCGAGCCGGCTGCCGATCGCCGTGCGCGAGCAGATCGTTGACGGCTCGGCGCGGCCGCATGTCCGGGCCTTGCTCGTGGAGGCGCGTGCCGAGGCGCTGGCGCTGGGGTGGCCGCTGCACGAAGACCTGCATGGCCCCGGGCCGAAGAGGCATCAATGTCGACATCTAATGATGCTAGGATTGGTGTCTAAAACGCGAGGTCAGTGCATGAGAACCACGATCAACATCGATGACGAACTGTTGGCCAAAGCCATCAAATTGACGGGCCCCATGGATCGGACCGCCGTTCTGAGCGAGGCGTTGAAGGCGCTCATCGAGCGCGAGAGCGCCAAACGGCTCGCGCG
>JANMAP010000109.1:0-5497 GCA_031359905.1 Burkholderiales bacterium
CGGACGGTTCATCCCCACGCACGTGGGGATCGCGACCCAGCGGCTCGGCGGGATCTGGCAGACGTCGGTTCATCCCCACGCACGTGGGGAACGCACCAATCCTATCTCGCTGTCACGCAAGCGCTTTTCGCGATGGCCGACAGGCACCGACGAAAACAGCCCATGGGGCCAGCAAGTTTTTAAGGAACGTTGCTGCCGGTCTCCGGCACGAAGCTCACCAGTTGCACGCCGTCGAAGTCGGCTGGAATCCGCCGGTTGGTGCCCAAGGTCTTGAATTCGTAACCCGCTTCGGCCTTGCTACGCCAGACCATCACCGCATTGCCGTCCTCGATGCCTTCCTCGACATGCGTCCAGATGTGCTCGCGGACGCGCCGCCCGTAGTTGCCGACATAGACCCCGGCGCGCACTTCCAGCAGCCACACAGCCAGCCGCCCGCGCAACCGCGGCGGGACGTTCTCAAGCACGATGACCAGCATCGCCCAGGCTCTCGGGGTTGGCGATGGCGGGGCCGATCGCTTCGGGCGCCGGCTCTGGCCGCTGAATTTCGCCGGCCGCGAGCATCGTTTCGATGTCGGGAATGATCCGATCCAGCAGCCTGCTCTGCCTGAACACGTCGCGGCAGCCCAGCCGCACCGCGCGCTCGGGGTTGCCGCTCGGGTTGGAGGCTGCCACCTTGAATGCAATGGGTACCACGGTCTCGAACTTGTAGACGTCGGCCACGTCGTAGACGAAGGAGAGCGGCTTGCCCGTGTGGATGAACCCCACCGCGGGCGCATAACCTGCGGCCAGTACCGCTGCCTCGGTCACTCCGTACAGGCAGGCCGTGGCTGCCGACAAACAGCGGTTCGGCAGATCGGATCCGTCCCAGGTCTCGGGGTCGTAGCTGCGGCCGGTCCACTTCACACCGAATTGCTGGGCCAGCAGCTGGTAGCTGCGCCGCACTCGCGCGCCTTCGATGCCGCGCAGTTGCTCCACGCTGCGGCGTTCGGGGGGTTCTTCGCCGAAGCGCAGCGCGTACATCTTGCGCACCACCTTCAGTCGCAGGCCCTCGTCGAGGGCCAGCTTCGCCTGGTACAGCAGCCGGTCGCTGCGCGCGCCGCCGGGCTGTCCGGCCGAGTACAGCCGCACACCGGCCTCACCCACCCACACCAGCAAAGTGCCCACCTGCGCCGCCAGCGCGGCGGCGCGGTGGCTGACGCGCGTGCCAGGCTCCAGCAGGATGCAGGCAACCCCGCCCACCGGGATGTGGGTGCGCACGCCGGTGGCGTCCACCACCACGAAGGCGCCGTCGAGCATGTCAATCTCGCCGCGCTCGACGAAGACGACGCTGATGCGCTCCTTGATCGGCAGCGGCTTGAGCGGGGGGAGCAGGTTGGCGGCCACGCCGGCTACTCGCCCAATGCAGCGAGAGTCTCTTCGACCAGCGGACGTGCCAAGTGGTATCCGCTGGACAAAAGCGACTCGGCCAGAGGCCGCAGCGGGCCGATCAAGACCAACTGGCGTGCCCTCGCCAGCAGGCCCAGCGTGCCCAACACCTGCAGGCCGGCGGCTTGAGCCAACATGCGGCCCCTGCGCTCGTCAATCAGCACGTCGCAGTCGGGCATCAGAGACATCGACAGCGCCAGTGCCGTTCGCTCACCGTCGTCCAGCAGCGGGCTCGCAAACATCGCAGGCACGGTCGCTGGGTCGGCCACCAGTTCCAACCAGCCTTGCCGCTGGGCTTCGTGCAATGCCGCGTGCTCAACGCGGGGCCGGCCGCCCACCACCTCGCTCCAGACGGTGCTGGTCACCAACACCTGCGCAAAGATCTTTCGCGGCAAGGCCAACAAGTCCAGACGAGCCAGCGCGATCAAAGGCCCGCTATCAGCGACCAGCAAGCGTTGAGACATACGCAATCTCTCGCTTCAACTCCTCCACGCTGTAGCGCACGACATCGATGTCGCGCCGGCCCAGTTCGTCGATCATTTCGCTGTACGACAGACCCGCGATGTGCGCGGCACGCCCCAGGCTGATCTGCTCGCTGTCGAACAGCCGGGCCGCCAGCTCCAGCAGAACTGAGGGCGACGAGGCTCCCTTGCCGAGCGGGACCGTCATCATCAATGGCTCGCCGTTGACGGTGACCAGCGCGGGCTCGCCGCGTTGTGCGTCGTCGAGCATCTGCGTGGGCTGGCGCTTGACGTCGTCGTCAGTGAGGGTGTGCATGGGCCGTACCCTGTGTTTGGCAGGTCTCAGCTTAGCTGATGGGCCGCACCAGCAGCAATCCGCAGCCGAAGGCCTTGCCGTGGCCGATGCCCTCGAACAGGGCTTGCCGCAGGGCCGCTGGATCCGCAACCCGCAGCCGCCCGCTGAAGTCGACGGTGGACAGGCGCAGCGCGCCGCCTTTGCCGCGATGCTGCTCATAGCCCTCGGCACGCAAGCTCGTCGCATCTTCCAGGACCATGCCCAGGCGCTGGCAGCGAGCCTGCAGCCAGGCGACACAGGTGCGCTGAACGAGATCGGGCAGCGCGGGCCGGTCCGGCGTGGTCCATTCGGCCCACCGCGACAGGCCGTGTTGCTTCAACAGCCGCGTCTTCTCCTGCATGACCACGTCGTGCCGCACCGCCTTGCCGGCAGCGTTGCGCGTGGTGACGACGGGGTTGGCACGCAGGTCGAACGCCAGATGGTCGCCGGCAGCCAGTTCGGGCGCGTAGGGCTTGCTGGTGACCTGCCAGTGCGCGGTGGGCGCTGCCGGTTCGCGCTCCGAGACGATATAGAAGCGCGGCAGGCCGTCCGCGTCGCGCCGACGAAAGAGGAAGTTGCGCGGCGTGCCGGGCGGCGCCGGCAGGAAGCGCCACAGCCACTGGTGAACTTCATAGGCGCCGCGCGTCCAGTCGTGCGCGGCGTCGCGTTCATGGCCGGGGGTGGGGGTGATGAGGCTGAAGTGCATGTTGGGCGGCCTCGTCAATCGTCTTCGGCTTCGGCGTGCAGCAGTGCCAGATGCTCGGTGCGGTCGCCGAACTGCCAGCCGCGGCGGCGGATGACGCGATCCTTCCGCGGGGCGCTCAGGTGGGCAGTCACGCCCGCATCCACCCCATCGGCCCAGGCCAGGCCGCGCAACACGGCCGGCGGGTCTGCGGCGGCCAAGTACACCACCAGTGCGGCATGCGCCGACGCCGCATCTGCCACCACGGGCGCCAGCGGCGCGGCGGGTGGGCAGCACTTGCGACCCAGGTACAGCACGAAGCGTGGCTGGCGCAGGGCCTGCGCCAGATCGCCAAGGGTGTGTGCGGCCCCGGGGCGTGCCTGCACGGCCACGGCCCAGGCGGCGTCCTGCCGATAGTCGCGGGTGGACAGGATCGTGTTCAGGTCGTGGCGCGGCAGGTTGAGCTCGTCACGACGGGTGCGGTGCGGGCGGGTCTGCATGTCGCTGCGTCCGGGCACCTGGGCGGTGTGATAGTCGCGCAGCAGCTGGCCGCTGCTGACCGTGCCGACCGCGAAGCCGTAGCCGTCGCGTAGCGTGGCATGCGCGGCATCGTCTTCACGCCGGATGCCCAGCGCCGCGCCCAGCAGGCCGATGAGCGCCGACGCCCCCGGGTGCTCACGGCTGCCGCGGTACTGCCCGACGGCCACGTCGCCCCAGGCCGCCAGCGGTGCCTGCAGTTGGAAGAGCAGGAACTCCATCGCATCAGTCCTTGACGAAGGCCACCACCTCGGCAAGAGAGCCTTCGCCCTTCTCGACGTCGAAATGGCAGCGGCTGTCGGCGCAGGCGCCGTAGACCTTGTCGAAGTTGTCGCGGCGCTGTGCCAGCGCTTCGACCGCCAGCGCCAGCATGTCGCGGTCGCCGTAGGGTTTGACGGGCTTCAAGAAGGCCTGAACTAGAGAGCGCGGCTGCTGGTCGCCTTTCTCGGCCAGCAGGTAGCTGGCTCGGGCGCGCGAGCCGAAGCTGTTCTGCATGCCTGTCGGTGCCACCTGGCTCACGGCGTGCAGCAGGCCTTGCAGCGCCTGGCCGGCTAGTTCGGCGTCACCGCCCAGGTTCTGCTGCAGCAGCTCGCGGTTGATGCAGAGGTACAGATAGAACAGACCGGCACCATAGCCGCGTTCGCCGATGTGCCCGGCGCCCTTGTCCTCCAGACCCTGGTTGAGATCGTCGACGGCGCTGAAGTAATCGTCTTCGACCGCGGATTTGTGGACGGTGATGGCGTGCGCCACCTGCACGGCGGCTTCGATGTTGAATGCCGGCGTGTCGGCCAGCATGCGGCCGAACATCGCAATGTCCACGGCGGCGCGGGGCCGGGTCAGCAGCTTCAGTTCATCGGCCGTGGGCCCGCTCCCGCGGCCGGCGCAGGCCTGGGCCAATGCATCGGCCGCAGCACGTTCGCCGGGGCTGACGTGCGCGAGCTGTTCGATCTGCAGGTCGTCGTTGTTCTCGGTCTTCTTGTCGGCCTTCAGCTTGCCGAACTGGCCCGCAATGGCGCGCGCCCACTCGCGGGCCTGCTTCTCGCCGACGCCGCCGGCCGTGAGCCGCTGGTGAAGCTCGATGCCGAGCAGTTTGGTGCGCGTGCCCAGATGATCCGGCCCGATGGCGCTCTCGAAGACGTCGGAAGTTCGCCATGCGCGCTTCAAACTTTGCGATGAGATGCGCAGGCGCAGCGCGTCGCCGAGCAGCGCGGTCTTGGGACGGCCGGTGTCGTCGCGGTTGAGGTTGGCAGGCGGGTAGGCGGTGAGGGCGTGGAGCTGGACAAAGCGGGTCATCGTGGTCTCTCCCTGGTGTGCTGTCGAGATGGAAGGGTGATCTGGCTGCGAAGCAGGTTCAGGCGCCGGTCTTGGCCGGCCAGGCGTAGGCGTAGGCCCAGCGCTTCTTGATCGCGTCGCCCCAGTTGACGACGTCGGTGGTCAGCATGAAGACATCGGTGCGGTGCTGGATCAAGGGCAGCGTGCGGCGCAGGCCGCTGAAGAGCGCGTCGCCGTCGGGCGACTCCAAGAGCCGCTGGAATCGCAACGGACTGACGCTGGGCTTGTCGCCGTCGCTCATGGCCTGCGGCAGGTTGCGCTCGCTGTCCTCGCGCACATGCGCCAGCAGCCCTGCGGCGGCCGCCAGCCGGTCGTTGTGCCAGGGCTGATCCGGCCAGCCGGCGCCCAGCAGGCGGCGGTGTAGACGCTGGAAGGCAGGCAGCATCACCACGGCGGTGATGTCGGGCGCGCGGCGCAGCGCGGCGCGGCCACCGGTGTCTTCCCTCAGTTCCTGCCACCAGCGCAGCAGCAGTTCGCCCCAGGCCTGCTGCGGGCGGAAGTTCAGCGGGGTCATCCGGCCTCCTTGTTCGTGCTTCGCGTCGATGAGCGCGCGGTCTTGCGGGGCGCCTTCGGCTCGGGCGCTTCCACGGGCAGGCCGAGTGCGGTTTTCAGCTTCAGCCCGTAAAGGCTTTGCAGCAGTTGCTTGTGCGCGAGCGCCGTGCGGCGCGGGTTCTGCCGTTCGATGGCGCCGGTGCCGACGAATCGGTTGTCGAAGAGCTGCAGTGC
>JANMAP010000151.1:0-2868 GCA_031359905.1 Burkholderiales bacterium
AGAGGCCCGAGAAAGCGCACCGCATCGGCCAGCCCAAGTGCGCGCACCTGCTGCCTCAGTTGCGCCGAGCAATCGCCCTCGGGATTTGCGCCTCCGACAACCAGGTATGTCAGACCCGGGTGGCGCCGGCGCAGCGCCGGCAGCAACTCGATCACTCGGTGGAATCCCTTGCGCTCGACCAACGCACCGACCGTCACCAGCACCGGACTCTGCGCGGGCAAGCCCAGTTGCTGGCGGGCGGCGTCGCGCGGCATTGGCTTGAACTTCTGCACGTCGACGCCGTTGCCGACGACACGTACATGGTCGGACGCGATGCCCAGGCCCAGCGCGACGCGACGCAGCGACTCCGACACCGCAAACACCTTGCTGGCCCGCTGCAGGGCCTGGCGCAGTCGGCCGGACAGCGCTGGATCCTGTGCGTGGCGGACTTCGGTGCCGCGCAGGGTGATGGTCACGGGCACGCGCAGGCAGCAGCCGATGAGCGTGGCAGCGAAGCCGTCCGGGAACCCGAAGTGCGCGTCGATGATGTCGAGCCGCCCGGCGCGCTTGAGCCGCCACATCCGCGGCAGCGCGCCCAAGGCCATGAACAGCCCATCGAACCGCTTGAGCAGGCCGGGCAGCGAGAAGAAACGCGGAAACCAGACGTCGTGACCGGATTGCACTTCGTGACGCGGTGCGCCCGGGCGAAAGCCCGCGCGCCAACGCCGCAGCAGTCCTTGCAGCGGAAACCAGGGCGTCGGCGCGACCACCGCCAGCGGCAGCTGCGCACCGACGCGAAACATGCGCTCGCGGATGAACAGCCCGGCTCCCGGCTGACGGGCACTCGGGAACAAGCTGCTGAAGACGACGATGTGCGGTGTATCGACCATGGGTCGGTCTCTCAGGTGCTGCGGGCCGTTGCCAGCCGCTCGAACACCGGGGCGTAGTGTGCGACCGACGCGGCCCAATGCCGTTCGCGCTCGACAAACTCACGCCCGGCGCGGCGCAACGCCGGCCACTGGTCACGACGTTCGAGCAGCTGCCCGACGGCATCGGCCAACGCCTGCGCACTGCCGGCCTTGAACAACCAACCGGTTTCGGCGTGGCGGATCAATTCCTTGTGCCCGCCGACGTCACTGGCCACCAGCAGACGCCCCTGCGCCATCGCCTCCAGCGGCTTCAAGGGTGTGACCAGTTCGGTCAGGCGCATCGAATGGCGGGGATAGGCCAGCACATCGACTAAATCGTAGTAGCGCTGGACGTCGCCATGCGGCACGCGGCCAGTGAAGATCACCTTGTCGGCCAAGCCCAGCGCCTGGGCCTGTCCCTTCAGTGCGGCATCTTGCGGCCCGCCCCCGACCAGCAGCACCCGCAGATCCGGCCGGCGTTGCAGCATGGCCGGCAGCGCCTGCAGCAGCAGGTCCAGGCCTTCGTAGGCATAGAAGCTGCCGATGAAGCCGACCACAGTCGCGCCGGTCAGGCCCAGGCGGCGCTTCAGCGCCTCATCGGGCACGCCGCCGGGTTCGAACTTCTCGATGTCGACGGCGTTGGGAATCACCGTGATGCGATCAGCCGGCACGCCGCGCTCGGCGATGTCGCGGCGAAGCCCTTCGCAGATCGTGAACACATGGCTGGCCTGCCGCAGCGCATGGGTCTCCAGACGCCGCGTCAGCCGGTAGCGCAGGCTGCCTTCGTGGGTGCTGCCATGGTCGACGGCGGCGTCCTCCCAGAAGGCGCGGACCTCGTAGACCACCGGGATGCGGCGCAGGCGACCCACCCGCAACGCCGGGATGGCGTTGAGCACCGGCGAATGGGCGTGCAGCAGATCGGGCTTCACGGCGTCGACGACTGCTGTCAGGCGCCGTTCCAGTTGCCGCATCAGGGCCATCTGGCCCAGCCCCGGCAGCCGGCTGGGGCTGCCGCTGGCCGGGCTGCGGTAGAAGTGCCAGGCGCCGTCCACGGTCTCTTCCAGCCCGTCGCCGCCCTGGTGCTTGGGGCTGGTCAGATGGAAGGTCTGCCAGCCCAGGCGTCGCTGCTCGCGCAGGATGGCCAGGGTGCGGAACGTGTAGCCGCTGTGCAGCGGGATCGAGTGATCCAGCACATGCAGCACGCGCAGGGTCACCGCGCTGCCCTTCGCGCAGCGCGCTCCGGGACGAACGCTCGGGAGCGGCCACGCGACGTCATGCCAGTGCTTCGGCAGGGCGATGAGCCGCCGCGGAGGCGGTGTCGCCGTCATCAAGCACGTTGCGCAAGAAGGCCTCGAACATCACCAGCGACCACAGCGGCGAGCTGTGGTCACTGGCCCCGCTCTGGTGGGTGTCGACGAGCTGCTGCAGATACGGCCGGTTGAACCAGCCGGTCGATGCCAGCCGATCGCCGAGCACCGCATCGCGCACGCGCTGCTTCAAGGGCCCGCGGAACCACTGCGCCAGCGGCACGCTGAAACCCATCTTCGGCCGGTACAGGACCTCGCTGGGCAGCATCGGCTCCATCGCCTTCTTGAGCAGGAACTTGCCTTCCTGCCCGCGCACCTTCATCGTCGACGGCAGGGTCGCCAGCCACTCGATCAGCTTGTGGTCCATCAGCGGCTCGCGCACTTCCAGCGAATGCGCCATCGATGCGCGGTCGACCTTGGTGTTGATGTCGCCGACGAGGTAGGTCTTGAGGTCCAGGTACTGGATCAGCGCCAGCGGGTCGTCGGTACCGGCCTGGGCCGCATGGCGGTCGAACACCTCCTGTGCGTCGTACCCGGCCAGTTCGGACTTGAAGCGCTGGCTGAAAAGCGCTGCGCGCATCGGGCCGCGCAGGATCGAGACTGAATGGAAATAGGCTTGGACCGAGCTGCGGGCCAGCCCCTCGAAGGTGGTCTTGGCGCGAAACATGCGTGGC
>JANMAP010000197.1:0-5248 GCA_031359905.1 Burkholderiales bacterium
CGGCGGGCGTCGACGATGGCCCGGCGGCGCGCCAGTTCGACGGTCGCCGCGTCCCGGTGCACCGGGTCGATGTCGCCGGCCGCCGCTCCGTCCAGGTCGAAACGATGCTGCCCGGGCTGGACCAGGGCCAGCAGGTAGGCAGTGCTGGTGGTGTGGCGGTGCAAAAAGGCCGACAAGGCCTTGCGCGTGAACTCGCCGGGCGCGCGATGCTGGATATCGGCCTGGATGCGCAGCTTCAGCGGCCTGGGCCCGCTGCTGGCAAAGAGCAACGGGAACAGCTCAGCCAGGCGGGCTGCCGTTTGCGCCGGCGTCCGTTCGGGGACGGTCGGCGCGGACGCGCCGACATCGCCCGGCTGGGCCGGCGCTGCAACCGCCGCGACCTCGTCGAGCGGCACGCCAGCGGCAGCGTCTGTTGGCGCGTCTGCGGCTCCGTCTGCTGGCGCTGCTGTCCCGTCTACTGCCCCGGCCGCTGGTGCGCCTGCTGCTGCATCGGTCGACGGGGCCGCGGTGGTCGGCTGCGGCGATCCCTCGTCTGCCGGCACTGCGGATGGCGCGGCGGGTCCTTCGGGCGTCTGCGCCGCGTGTGCGCCCTGCACTTTGGCGGGCTCCGCAGCGGCGTCGGGCGGCGGCGTGCCCGGTGCGGCGTCGGCCGGGTGGTCCGCGTCGGGCGGCGTGGTCTCGGGCATGGTCGGGGGAGGTGGGGGGGCGGCATCGCGGGCGCGGGGTGCGGATTGTCGCTGCTCGCAACGGCCCGCGCTGCTCGCACAATCCGGCCGCTCCGACATCCTTGCCTGCCCACCGCGATGCCTGCCCCCGAACATTGGTCGACCAGCGCCGGCGACCTCGCTCAAGCGACGCTGCACATCCCCGCCGACGCGCAGCGCGAACGGCGCTTCGAGATCGGCATCGCGATGACCGTCGCGCTGCCCGCCGACGGCGGCAGCGGCTGGCACCAGCTGACGGTGCTGGCCAATGGCAGCCAGCAATGGAGCCGGCGCGTGGCCACGCACAACCCCGGCGCCTTCGACGGGCTGGACTACCGCTTCAGCCGGGTCGTGCCGGTGGGCCAAGCCTTGAAGGTCCAGGCCCACAGCGGCGGCCAGGGGGTGCGCCGGCGCAGCCTGCGCATCGAGGCCGACGAGATCTAAGAAGGTGTGAACGAATCCAGCATGTCCGCTCATCCCGCCCGAACAGCCCCACTCGTCGTTGCAAATGCTCGCCGTAGCCCAAGCCACGGCTGCGCTTTGCGTCTAGATTGGGGCTGTTCGGACGGCCTGCTCGGCCACGCCGGATTCATTCACACCTTCTGACGCCACCGGCGGGAGCGCGCTGCCAGCGCTTCAGTCGGCGCTGGTCACAGGTGAACATCCAGGCGAATGACCAGGTGAAGGCAGCCCGGGCGGGGCGCCTCGAGCGCGGTCGGCGGGCTATGTCGCGGCCAGCCGGCGTGCCGCCTCGTGGATCGCGGCGCGGATCCGCGGGTAGGTGCCGCAGCGGCACAGGTTGCCGGCCAGCGCGGCGTCGATCTCGGCGTCGCTGGGCTGCGGCGTGGCGGCCAGCAGCGCGGCGGCGGACATCAACTGCCCGCTCTGGCAATAGCCGCACTGCACCACATCGATGGCCAGCCAGGCGGCCTGCAGGGCGCGGCCGGCGGGCGAGTCCAGCCCTTCGATGGTCGTCACCGGGCGCTGGCGGACGGCGGCCAGCGGCGTCACGCACGAGCGCACCGCCGCGCCGTCGAGATGCACGGTGCAGGCGCCGCACAGGGCCTTGCCGCAGCCGTACTTGGTCCCGGTCAGCTGCAGCTCGCCGCGCAGCACCCACAACAGCGGGGTCTCCGGTTCGGCCGTCACGTCGCGCGGCTGGCCGTTGATGGTGAGCTGCGTCATGCGCCGGTCGATGCCCTGGCCAGCTTCAGCGGCAGCGCGCGCAGCCGTTGGCCGGTCAGCTTGAACAGTGCACTGGCCACCGCCGGCGCGATCGGCGGCACGCCGGCCTCGCCGACGCCTTCGGGCGGCGCGTCGCTGTCGAGGATGGCGGTCTCGATCCGCGGGCAGTCGGCCAGGCGCAGCGCCGGCAGGTCATGGAAGTTGCTCTGCCGCACCTGGCCATCGTCGATGGTGACCTCGCCATACAGCGCCGCGCCCAGGCCGAAGACGATGCCGCTGTCCATCTGCTGCCGTACCAGGTTTGGGTTGACGGCGGTGCCGCAGTCGATCGCGCAGCACACGCGGTGCACGCGGATGGTCGACCTGTCGGCGGCGATCGAGACCTCGGCGACCTGGGCCACGATGGCGCCGAAGCTCTGGTGCAGTGCCAGGCCCTGCGCGCGCGGCGCGCCGTCGTCGGCCGGCGCCAGCGGCTGGCCCCACGCGGCCATCGCCGCGGCGCGTTCGAGCACCGCGCGGTGGCGCGGGTGGCGCTGCAGCAGGCCGCGTCGAAAAGCCAGCGCGTCCTGCCCCGCGGCATGTGCCAGCTCGTCGATGAAGCATTCCTGGAAGAAGGCGTGGTGCGAATGCCCGACCGACCGCCAGAAGCCGACCGGCACTGGCGCCTCGACGCTGCTGTGGGCCACGCGCACGGCGCCGAATTCGTAGGCCTGGTCGAAGGCGCCCTCGACGCTGGTCTTGTCCTCGCCCAGCCCCGGCAGCGCACCGACCCAGCGCTGCAGCGGCGCCGCGGCGCGCGCCGCGCCGGCCTGCACGCGGGTCAGCAACGGCAGCGCGGTGATGCCGGCGGCATAGCGCGCCATCACCTGCAGCAGGATGGCCTGGCCGGCGCTGTGCTGGCTGAAGGCAACGACGCGACCGTTGCTGTCCAGCCCGGCGCGCAGCCGCGCCACGCAGGCCGGGCGGTAGAAGTCGTGGCGGCTGTCCTGTTCGCGCGACCACAGCGTCTGCACCGGCTGGCCCGGGATGGCCGCGGCGATGGTTGCGGCCTGGGCGATGAAGTCGACCTCCAGGCGGCGACCGAAGCCGCCGCCGATCCACTGCACTTGCACGTCGACCTGCTCGACCGCCAGGCCCAGCGTGCGCGCGACCACCGCGCGGGCGATGTCCGGTGCCTGGGTCGACGCCCACACGGTGGCCCGGCCTTCGCCGACCTGCACCGTGCAGTTGACGGGCTCCAGCGCGGTGTGCGCCAGATACGGCGCGCTGTAGTCGGCGCTGAGCAGCCGCGCGGCGCCGCTCAGCGCAGCGTCGACATCGCCTTCGGCGCGGTAGATGAAGCCGGGGCCGGCGTCGAGCGCGGCGGCGAAGGTGCGCAGCAGGGCCGCGCTGGAGACCCCGGCGGCGGGCCCGGCGTCCCAGTCGATCTGCACCGCGTCGGCCCCGCGCATCGCGTGCCAGGGCGTGTCGGCGATGACTGCCACGCCGCCGCTGCCGCCGGCCGGGCCGGGCGCGAAGGCCAGCACCTGGCGCACGCCGGGCAGCAGGGCGGCCGCGCGGCCGTCGTGACCGGCGACGCGGCCGCCCAGCGTCGGGCACATCACCACGCTGGCGTGCAGCAGGCCGGGCGGCAGCACGTCGCAGCCGAACCGCGCGCTGCCGTTGCCCTTGGCGGCGGCTTCCAGGCGCGGCAGCGGCTGGCCGATGAGCTTGAACTCGGCCGGCGTCTTCAGCCGCGGGGCGTCGGGGATCGGCAGCGCGCCGGCCGCGGCGGCCAGTTCGCCGAAGCGCGCCTGCCGGCCCGAGGCATGGCGCAGCACGCCCCGGGCGACCTGGATGTCAGCCGCCGGCACGCCCCAGCGCGTCGCAGCGGCGTCGACCAGCATGGCGCGCGCCGCCGCGCCGGCTTCGCGCATCGGCAGCCACAGGTCGCGCAGGCTGGACGAACCGCCGGTCAGCATCGGCGCGAATTCGCGGCCGGCCTTGGCTGTCAGCCATTCCAGCGCCCGGCGCACGGCGCTGTCGTCGTCGGGGTGGAAGGGCAAGCCGTCGAGCAGGCTGGCGACGTTGCCGTAGATCGCATCCACTGGCGCGGCAGCCACCGCCACGCGCGACCAGTCGGCGTCGAGCTCGTCGGCCAGCACCGCGGCCAGCCCGGTGTGCACGCCCTGGCCCATCTCGGACTTCGGGCAGACCACCAGCACGCGGTCGTCGGCGCTGATCTTCAACCAGCCGCTGAATGCCGTTTCGCCGGCGGCCAGCGCCAGCGGCTGGCTGCCGCGCTGGCGCTGACGCGGCGGCAGCGCGCACCAGCCGATGGCCAGCGCGCCCGCGCCGGCCAGGGTGCCCAGCACGAAGTGACGGCGCTGCATGCGGGGCATTCTGCGTGCAGCCGCTGCTGCGCCCCGGACAAGGGTTAACCCCGGCGCTGTGACGCCGGGTCTTCGCTGCCGGCGCCGAGCGCGCCCGGCGGCGAACGATTACGCTCGCGGCCGTGCCACGGCGCATGACCCGCTTTTGACGCGCCGACCAGGCCACCGCCGTGCTGCCGCCCCGTGATCCACCGTGTCCCCCGACGAGACTTCCCGCATGAGCCTGGCCCGACGACTGCAAGCGCTGAGCGCCGAACGCCTGCTCGGCATCCGCCGCGGCATCGAAAAGGAAAGCCTGCGCGCGCTGCCCGGCGGGTCGCTGGCGCTGACCCCGCATCCGGCCGCGCTGGGCTCGCCGCTGACCCACCCGCACATCACCACCGACTACAGCGAAAGCCAGCTCGAGCTGATCACCGGCGTGCACGCCAGCGTTGCCGGCTGCCTGGACGAGCTGACCGAGATCCACCAGTTCGTCTACCGCGCGTTGGCCCAGTCGTCGAACGGCGGCGGCGACGAACGCCTGTGGGTCGGCAGCATGCCCTGCGGCCTGCCGACCGACGAGACGATCCCGATCGGCCGCTACGGGTCGAGCAACGTCGCGCGGGCCAAGAGCGTCTACCGCATGGGCTTGGGCCATCGCTACGGCCGGCGGATGCAGACCATCAGCGGCATCCACTACAACTGGTCGCTGCCCGGGCTGAACAACGACGAGCATTTCGCGCTGATCCGCAACTTCCGCCGCCACGCCTTCCTGCTGCTGACGCTGTTCGGCGCGTCGCCGGCGGTCTGCCCGACCTTCGTCGCCGGCCGCGACCACGGCCTGCAGCCGCTGGGTGAGCATTCGCTGGCCCTGCCCCACGCCACCAGCCTGCGCATGGGCCGGCTGGGTTACCAGAGCGAAGCGCAGGCCCGGCTGGCCGTCAGCTACAACAGCCTGGAAGGCTATGCCGCTTCGCTGCACGAAGCCCTGACCCGGCCCTACCCGCC
>JANMAP010000209.1:0-8997 GCA_031359905.1 Burkholderiales bacterium
AAGCAGCACCGAGCGGGCACTCGGCAGCCTGCAGTCCGGGACATTGGTTCCGACGATCGGGGCCTCGTTCAGCAACGACACCGGGGCGACCCTGACCTCGCTGACCCTGTCCTACATCGGCGAGCAGTGGCGGATCGGTACCCTGAATCGACCGGACAGGCTCGACTTCCAGTACAGCTTGAACGCGACGTCGCTGACCACCGGCACCTGGACCGACGTCGACGCCCTGGACTTCACGGCGCCCATCACGGGGGGCACCGTGGGCGCCCTCGACGGCAACGCGGCCGCCAACCGCACGGCCATCAGCGCGGCGATCGCCAGCCTGTCGGTCACGGCGGGCGCGACGCTCTGGATTCGCTGGACCGACGCCAACGCCTCGGGCGCGGACGACGGGCTGGCGGTCGACGACTTCTCGCTGAGCTATTCGACGGTGGTCAGCAGCACACCGGTCGTCTCGATCGGCGCCATCGACGCCAATGCCAGCGAGACCGGCCCTGACCCCGGGACGTTCCGCATCAGCCGCACCGGTGATACCGGCGCCGCCCTGGCGGTCAGCTACACCGTGGGCTCAGGAATCGGCAGCGCCGCCAACGACGGCACCGACTACACACCCACCCTGTCCGGCAGCACGACGATCCCCGCTGGCGCGTCGTTCGTCGACGTGACGATCACGCCGGTTGACGACAACGCGCCCGAAGGCAACGAGACCATCACGCTGACGCTGGTCGATACCGCGGCCTACGACGTGAGCACGGCATCGGCATCGATCAACATCACCGACAACGACGTCCAGGCGATCAAGATCCACGACATCCAGGGCGCGGCGCACCGCTCGCCGTTGTTGAACCAGACGGTCCAGAACGTCCCCGGCATCGTCACCGCCGTCGGGACCAATGGCTTCTACCTGCAGGACCCGAATCCAGACACCGACCCGGCGACCTCGGAAGGGATCTTTGTCTTCACCAACAGTGCGCCCGGCGTCGCGGTGGGCGACCTGGTCCAGGTCAGCGGCAAAGTCGCCGAGTTCCGCTCGTCAGCCAGCAATCTGTCGACCACCGAAATCGACGGCCCCACGGTCGTCAAGTTGGGCACTGCCGCGCTCCCCGCGGCCGTCGTGATCGGTATCGACCGCGTCCCCCCCACCGAAGTGATCGAGAACGACGCCACCAACGTCGACAGCAACGGGAGCTTCGATCCTGGCCAGGATGGCATCGACTTCTGGGAAAGCCTGGAAGGCATGCGGGTGCAGATTAACAATCCCGTCGCGATTTCACCGACCATCTACAGCGGCTCCAGCGAGAACATCTGGGTGCTGGCCAACGACGGTGCCGGCGCCACCAGCCGGACATCGCGCGGCGGCAGCCTGATCACCGCCAGCGACTTCAACCCCGAACGCATCCAGCTCGGCGACCTGGTCAACACCGACACCACGCTGCCGTCGGTCAGCGTCGGCGCCAAACTCGGTTCGGTGACCGGCGTGGTCAGCTATGGCGGCAGCGATTTCGAAGTCCTGCTCGGCACGGCGCCGGTCGTTGTCCAGGCCTCGACGCTGGGCAAAGAAGTCACGCCGCTGGTCGGCAGCGCCAATCAGTTGACCGTGGCCACCTTCAACGCCGAGAACCTCGACCCGAGTGACGGCGCCGCCAAGTTCAACGGGCTGGCCGCAGTCATCGTCAACAACCTGCGTTCACCCGACATCATCAACGTCGAAGAAGTGCAGGACAACAACGGGGCAGTCAACGACGGCACGGTTGCCGCCAACGTGACGATCCAGACGCTGATCAGCGCCATTGCGGCTGCCGGCGGCCCGACCTACCAGTACCGGCAGATCGATCCGGTCAATGGGACCAACGGCGGCGAACCCGGCGGCAACATCCGCGTGGTGTTCCTCTACAACCCGGCGCGCGTCGACTTCGTCGACCGACCCGGCGGCACGGCGACCACGCCGACGACGGTGTCCAGCGCCGGCGGCCAGCCGCAGCTGAGCGCTTCGCCCGGCCTGGTCGATCCGACCAATGGCGCCTTCAGCAACAGCCGCAAGCCGATCGCCGGCGAATTCAAGTTCAACGGCGAGACGGTGTTCGTCATCGGCAACCACTTCGTGTCCAAGGGCGGCGACGACCCGCTGTTCGGCGTCACGCAGCCACCGGTGCTGTCCAGCGAGTCCGGGCGCAACAGCCAGGCGACCATCGTCAAGGATTTCGTGCAGAGCATCGAGGCGGTGAACCCCAACGCCAAGATCGTCGTGGCTGGCGACCTGAACGACTTCGAGTTCTCGAACCCGCTGAACATTCTGAAGAGCGCCGGGCCCGGTGGCCCGGGCCTGACCGCGTTGATCGAAGCCCTGCAGGCCAACGAGCGCTACTCGTACAACTTCGACGGCAACGCCCAGACGCTCGACCACTTGATGGCCAGCGTGGGCCTGACCGCGCTGCCGACGGCATACGACGTGGTGCACGTCAACTCCGAATTCGTCGACCAGATCAGCGACCACGACCCGGCGCTCGCCCGCTTCACGATCGCCCAGCCGACCTTCAACGGCACCAGCGGCCGCGACATCCTGTCGGGCGGTGCCGGCCAGAGCAACGACATCCTGACGGGCGGCCAGGGCCGCGACATCCTGGCCGGCGGCGCCGGCGCGGACACGTTCGCCTACACCGGCCTGATCGACTTCTACGACCTGATCCTCGACTTCCAGGTCGGCCAGGACAAGCTGGATGTCAGCGCACTGCGCAGTGACTTCCCGCAGGGCACGTTCAGCGCGACGACGTTCTTCGCGCCGATCACGCACCTGCCGCAGCTGACCGTGATCGCCTTCGATCCGGACGGGCCGAACGGCATCGAGGCGGCGCGCCCGATGTTGCAGTTGATCGGCGTGCAGGCGACTGTCGACGAGCTTGGTCTGGGGCCGATCGGCACTTGACCGGGCCGACCCGTCGCGACGCTCCGCAAGACACCACAGGAACACGCACCATGAAGACACTCGCATCCTTCGCCACCGCCTTCGCCGCCGCCCTCGGCACCGTGTTGGCCCTGGCGCTCCCCGCATCGGCGGCCACCGTCCAGTACGACTTCAAGATCACCTCGGCAGCGCAGGTCGTCGTCGGCACCGGCAGCTTCAGCTTCAACGACCAGGCCGGCGCGTCGAATCTGTTCGGCGAAACCGAGTTCGTGTTGACCGCCTTCAGCCTGGCTTTCGGGAGCAGCAACTTCGGCCTGGCCGACCTGGACGCAGGCAACCGCTTCGCGATCTTCGGCGCGGGCAAGACCCTGCTCGGACTGGAAGCCACGCGCGGTGGCGTCAGCCCGTTCTCGTTCGTACCGGCCAGCATCGGCGGCGAGGACTTCTTCGTCCTGGGCACGGGCCGCAGCGCCCGCACGTTCGACATCGACATCACGCCCGCTGCCGTGGTGCCTGAGCCCGGCACGTTGTGGCTGACCATCGCGCTGTTGCCGCTGGCCACCGCAGTGCGCGCGCGCCGCCGCCGCGCGGCGCCTCAGAGACTCTCTGCCTCTCAGCCGGCCTGACGGTAGCCGCGCAGGCGGTTCAGGTCGAGCACGCGCACGCCGCCGTACTCGATGCGGATCACCTGCGCCGCCTGCAGCGCCTGCAGTGCCTCGTTGACTCGCTGGCGCGACAGGCCGACCAGGTAGCCCAATTCCTGCTGGGTGATGCGCAGCAGTTCACCGACGCCCGGGTAGAGCACCGGGTGGAACAGCGCGGCCAGGCTGCGCGCCACGCGTTCGTCGGCGTGGGTCAGCCGGTCGATCTCGCGTGCGGCGATGAACTGGCCCAGGCGCTCGTTCAACTGCATCATCACGAAGCGGTTGAAGCCCAGGCTGCGGTCGATCAGCCAGTGGAAGGTCGCCGCCGGGATCCCGGCCACGGTGCTGCTGCGCAGGGCCTGGATGTTGTAGCGGTAGACCTCGTTCTTCAGCACCGTCCCCTCGCCGAACCAGCCGCCCGACGACACGCCGGTGAAGGTCAGCGGCATGCCCGTGCCGCCGGGGTCGGCCGAATCGTTGCTCATCTTCAGCAGGCCGTCGATGACGCCGAACCAGTACTTCACCGGCCGGCCCAGCCGGCACACCAGCTGCCCCGGCTCGACGCTGATGACCCGCAGATCCGCGATCACGCGCTGGCGTTCGGCAGCGTCGAGTTGCGCCAGCCAGTGGATCTGCCGCCAGTCGTTTTCGACCGCCGGTCGCGACATCGCTGCGTGCACTGCAACGGCACGCGCGGCGGATGGGAAGTTGGTGCCAGCCATCGTCGTGGGCGGATGTTCGCGCAACGCGCATCAGTCAAGAGGCTAGTGGAAAGGCCTCTTGGGATCGACCCTAGGATTGTCGTGACAACGACAACTTGACGTCAAAGTTTTGCCCAGAATCAGCGTCAAAGGTTTCGCGCTTGTGCTGCGAAGCCCACGCCCCTGGAGACAAACGGTGCAGACGACGTTCCCCCGTCTGATGCTGGACCACGCCCGCCAACGCCCCACGGCGCCGGCACTGCGCGAAAAGGTGTTCGGCATCTGGCAGACCATGACCTGGGCCGAGGTGGCAGTGCTCGTCCGCCAGCTGGCCTGCGGCCTGGCCGAGGCCGGGGTGCGGCGGGACGACCATCTGGTGGTGATCGGCGAGAACCGCCCGCGTCTGTATGCCGCGATGCTGGCCTGCCAGTCGCTGGGCGCAGTGCCTGTGCCGCTGTACCAGGATGCCGCGGCGCCCGAGTACCGCTTCCCGATCAACAACGCCGATGTGCGCTTCGCGATCGTCGAAGACCAGGAACAGATCGACAAGCTGCTCGAACTGCGCGCCGACTGCCCGCAGCTGCAGCAGCTGTGGTACGACGATGCGCGCGGTCTGCGCAACTACGGCGAGCCGGGACTGACATCGCTCGACAGCCTGGTCGCCGCGGGCCGCGCCTATGACGCCACCCACCCGGGCTTCTTCGACGCCCAGGTGGCCGCCGGCCAGCCGCAGGACGTGGCGGCGATGTTCTTCACCAGCGGCACCACCGGCAACGCCAAGGGTGTCGTGCATACCCACTTCACGTTGCTCGACCGCGCCGCCGCCGGCCAGGCCTTCGACAAGCTGACCGAACACGACGAGGTGCTGGCCTACATGCCGCTGGCCTGGATCGGCCAGAACATCTTCAGCTACGCACAGTGGCTGTCGTGCGGCTATGTCGTCAACTGCCCGGAAAGCGCGGCCACGGTCATGATCGACCTGAAGGAAATCGGGCCGACCTATTACTTCGCGCCGCCACGGGTCTTCGAAGGCCTGCTGACCAGCGTGATGATCCGCATGGAAGACGCGGGGCGCGTCAAGCGCTGGATGTTCCAGCGCGGCATGGACATCGCCCGGCGCGTCGGCCCGGCGATCATGGACGGCAAGGCCGTCGGCGCCGGCGACCGGCTGATCTACACGCTGGGCAACCTGTTCGTCTATGGGCCGCTGCGCAACACGCTGGGCTTCAACCGTGTTCGCGTGGCCTACACCGCCGGCGAAGCCATCGGCCCCGACCTCTTCACCTTTTACCGGTCGATCGGCATCAACCTGAAGCAGCTGTACGGCAGCACCGAAACGGCCGTCTTCGTCTGCCTACAACCCGACAACGCGGTGCGCGCGGACACCGTCGGCGTGCCGATCGAAGGCGTGCAGATCCAGGTCGCTGACAACGGCGAGATCCTCGTCAAGAGCCCGGGGCTGCTCAAGGAGTACTACAAGAACCCGGCGGCCACCGCCGAGGTGCTGACGCCCGACGGTTGGTACCGCACCGGCGACGCCGGCTTCCTCGACGCCGCAGGCCACTTGAAGATCATCGACCGGGCCAAGGACGTTGGCCGCCTGATGGGCGGCCCGGCAGACGGCGCGATGTTCGCCCCCAAGTACGTCGAGAACAAGCTCAAGTTCTTCCCGTTCATCAAGGAAGCCGTGGCCTTCGGCGACAAGCGCGAGCATGTCTGCGCCTTCGTCAACATCGACTTCGACGCGGTCGGCAACTGGGCCGAGAAGCGCAACCTGCCCTACGCGGGCTACACCGACCTGGCAGCCAAGCCGGCAGTGCTGGAGCTCATCCGCGACTGCGTCGAGAAGGTCAACGCCGACCTGGCTGCCGACGCGCTGCTGGCCGGCAGCCAGATCAGCCGCTTTCTCGTGCTGCACAAGGAACTCGACGCCGACGACGGCGAGTTGACGCGCACGCGCAAAGTGCGCCGCGGCACCATCGCCGACAAGTACAGCGTGCTGGTTGACGCGTTGTATGGCGGGCGGACCGAACAGTTCATCGAGACCGCGGTGAAGTTCGAGGACGGGCGCAGCGGCAGCGTGTCGGCGACTTTGAAGATGGTCGACGCCAAGACCTTCCCGACCGTTCGCCAGGCGGCCTGAGCATGGCAAACGTCGCCGAATTGCCGCCAGTGGGTGCCCCAGCCGATGCGGCGGCGGCATCTGGCGCCGTCAGCGCAACGGGCGCGGGCACCGGTACCGGCGGACGCGCCCGCCAGATCGGCGAGGTCATCCTCGACGTCAAGAACATCAGCCTGCGCTTCGGCGGCGTGAAGGCGCTGACCGACATCAGCTTCGACGTCCGCGAACACGAGGTGCGGGCCATCATCGGCCCCAACGGCGCCGGCAAGAGCAGCATGCTCAACTGCATCAACGGCGTGTATGCGCCGCAGGAAGGACGCATTGCCTTCCGCGGCCAGACCTTCAGCCACATGAACAGCCGCCAGGTCGCCGAGATGGGCGTGGCGCGCACGTTCCAGAACCTGGCCCTTTTCAAGGGCATGTCGGTGCTCGACAACCTGATGAGCGGGCGCAACCTGCGCATGAAGACCAACCTCTTCCAGCAGGCCTTCCGCCTGCCGTTCGGCTGGGGGGCGGCCGAACGCGAGGAGACCGCACACCGCGAAGCGGTCGAGAAAATCATCGACTTCCTGGAGATCCAGGCCTACCGCAAGGTGCCGGTGGGCCGCCTGCCGTATGGGCTTCAAAAGCGGGTGGACCTGGGCCGCGCATTGGCGATGGAGCCGCAGGTGCTGTTGCTCGACGAGCCGATG
The DNA here is from genome assembly GCA_031359905.1 of Burkholderiales bacterium. Taxonomy (GTDB): domain Bacteria; phylum Pseudomonadota; class Gammaproteobacteria; order Burkholderiales; family Burkholderiaceae_C; genus Rubrivivax. The sequence goes on from JANMAP010000209.1 coordinate 7,062, forward strand.
GCCGGGATGAACGTCGAAGAGAAGCAGGACATGAGCCGCTTCATCCTCGACGTCAACGACGAATACGGCACGACCATCGTGCTGATCGAGCACGACATGGGTGTGGTGATGGACGTCAGCGATCGCGTGGTCGTGCTCGACTACGGCAAGAAGATCGGCGACGGCACGCCCCAAGAGGTGCGCAGCAATCCCGAGGTGATCAGCGCCTACCTCGGCACTGGCCACTGAAGATCATGGGAGCCTTTCTCGAAACCCTGCTGGGCGGCCTGATGACCGGCATGCTGTATTCGCTGGTCGCCTTGGGCTTCGTGCTGATCTTCAAGGCCAGCGGCGTCTTCAACTTTGCACAGGGCGCGATGGTGCTGTTCGCGGCGCTGGCGATGGCCCGGCTGTCGACCTGGCTGCCGCAGCTGCTGGGTTTCGACAACAAGGTGCTGGCCAACGTGCTGGCCTTCGGCGGCGCGATGCTGATCATGGTCGCGGTGGCCTGGGTCATCGAACGCCTGGTGCTCGGCCGGCTCGTCAACCAGGAAGGCATCACGCTGCTGATGGCCACGTTGGGCATCACCTACTTCCTCGACGGCTTCGGCCAGACGCTGTTCGGCAGCGACATCTACAAGATCGACATCGGCCTGCCCAAGGATCCGATCTTCCTGATGGAAGGCGCCTTCCAGGGCGGCATCCTGGTCAACAAGGAAGACCTCTACGCGGCGGTGATCGCCGCCGCACTGGTCGCCGCACTCAGCCTGTTCTTCCAGAAAACCGCCACCGGCCGCGCCCTGCGCGCCGTGGCCGACGACCACCAGGCGGCGCAGAGCATCGGGATTCCGCTGAACCGCATCTGGGTCATCGTCTGGAGCGTGGCTGGTTTCGTCGCGCTGGTCGCCGGAATGATCTGGGGCAGCAAGCTCGGCGTGCAGTTCTCGCTGTCGCAGGTGGCGCTGAAGGCCTTGCCGGTGGTCATCCTGGGCGGCCTGACGTCGGTGCCCGGGGCGATCATCGGCGGGCTGATCATCGGCGTCGGCGAGAAGCTGTCCGAGGTCTACATCGGGCCGTACTTCGGCGGTGGCATCGAGATCTGGTTCGCCTACGTGCTGGCGCTGCTGTGCCTGCTGGTCCGGCCGCAAGGCCTGTTCGGCGAAAAAATCATAGACCGGGTATGAGGTACACGGGCAATGACTCTTCGGTGCAGGCTCACTTGCGCAGCAAGTTAAGCGAAGCGTGCCGTCACCAAAAAATCATCGACCGGGTATGAGCATCTTGCGCATCTCGACCAAGCTCTTGCGCGGATCCGGCTCTGTCGGTCCGCTGCAAGCGCCCCCTCGGGGGGCAGCGACCAGAGGGAGCTTGGGGGCATGATCTACAGAGAAAACGGTCAATTCAAGACCAGCTACCGCAGCGACAGCCAGATCTTCCCGATCACGCAGGACCGCCTGTTCATCGGGATGCTGTTGGCCTTCGCGCTGGTGCTGGTGCCGCTGCTGGCGTCGGAATACCTGTTGCGGGCGATCCTGATCCCGTTCCTGATCCTGTCGCTGGCGGCGCTGGGCCTGAACATCCTGGTTGGCTATTGCGGGCAGATTTCGCTGGGCACCGGCGCCTTCATGGCCGCCGGGGCCTACGCCGCCTACAACATCCAGGCCCGTCTGCCGGGCACGCCGCTGGTCGTCTCGCTGCTGCTCGGCGGGCTGTGCGCCACGGTGCTCGGCGTCCTCTTCGGCACCCCGTCGCTGCGCATCAAGGGTCTGTACCTGGCGGTGGCCACGCTGGCTGCGCAGTTCTTCACCGACTGGGCCTGCCTGCGCCTGAAGTGGGTGACCAACAATTCATCGTCGGGGTCGGTCAGCGTCGCGGGGCTGCAGGTGTTCGGGGTGCCGATCGAATCGCCGGCGCAGAAGTACCTGTTCTGCCTGCTGTTCCTGATCGTTTTCGCGGT
>JANMAP010000216.1:0-12864 GCA_031359905.1 Burkholderiales bacterium
GGCAGTGCCGCTGCGCAGCCGCGCTCCCGACGGCAGGCCGGTCGGCGCCGTGGATTGCCGATCGTCAAAGGCGCCGTGGTCCGTCAGATTCCGGGCTTGCTGAACGACATCGTTGGACATGGGTCTCTTTCAGCGTTTCAAAACCGGTTTTGACGGTATTGACTCGCAAATGAAACGATTATTGGCACGTAAAGGCGTGAACTTGCAGATCATATGCGATACAAAGCCGAAATGCAGAACGTAGTAGATGAACAAAAGCTGTTCATATTCATGTTCATGATCATGCAGTGTCGTCTGACACACCGAGGTGATAACACCCAGAGAACCATCGACCGGCTGATCTACCGAACGATGGTCGCCCGCCGAGACCCGTCTGCTTGTCCGATTTGCCTGTCCGTTCTGACTGTCCTGTTCTGCTCGTCCGCCCTGTCCGTCACTCCACTCAAGCGCCCGGCGCATGAAAGGCCCACCGATGCATTTCGCAAAGCCGTTTTCGAACCTGGCCGTCATCGGCGCCGGTCTGGCAGGCGCTTCGTGTGCCGCCAGCCTGCGCCAGGCCGGCCAGCAGGTGACCTTGTTCGACAAGTCGCGCGGCATCGGTGGCCGGATGGCCACGCGACGCGTGCAGTGGACGGGCGCCGACGGCCAGCCGCGCCGCGCCGAGTTCGACCATGGCGCGCAGCTTTTCAGCGCGACCCAGCCGCGCTTCAAGGCCATGCTGGCGCGCGCGGCGGTGGCTGGCGTGGTGGCGCCATGGCCAGCGCGCGTGCACGCCAACTTCCCCGCGGCGCAGCGACGCGCCGATCAATGGGTGGCCACCCCGGCGATGCCTTCACTCTGCCGTCACCTGATCGGCGACGTCTCTGTGCAACTGGGCCAGCAGGTGAACCGCCTGCAGCGCGATACGGATGGCTGGCGCGTGCTGACGGCCGACGGTGTCGCCCACGGGCCCTTCGACCAGGTGCTGCTGGCCTTGCCGCCGGCGCAGGCCGCCGTCTTGCTGGCCGGCCACCACGATGACTGGGCCGACCACCTGTCCGAGGTGCGCATGCAGCCGTGCTGGACGCTGATGGCGGCCACCGACGATGTCGACTGGCCGTGGGACGCGGCCGAGCCGGCCAGCGGCCCGCTGGCCTGGGTGGCGCGCAACGACCGCAAGCCCGGGCGCGGCGCCATGCCCGGCACGGCGCTGTGGGTCGCTCATGCGACGCCAGCGTGGAGCGCCGCGCAGCTCGAAGCCGATCCGGAAACCGTCGCCGCCCTGCTCAGCCGCGCGCTGCAAGCCCTGCTGCCGAGCGGCAGCCAGACGCACTGGCAGTACCGCGCGGTGCACCGCTGGCGCTACGCGGCGCTCGACGCCAGCCTGCCGGCTGCGATGAAGGCCGAAGACTGCTGGTGGGACGGCGAGCGCGGCCTGGGGGTGTGCGGCGACTTCATGGCCGGCGGCGGCATCCAGGCGGCCTGGCGCTCGGGCGACGAACTGGCCGACACGCTGCTGGCGGGGCTCGAGGCGCTTGAGACGGCGCAGGCCGAATTGGCGCCGGCGGCCTGAGGTCGTGTCCCGCGGGACGCGCGGCTTTTTTTACAGTGTCCCGCTGCCCCGCAGCTTTTCCAGGCGCAGCGCGAGTCGTTGCTGCAGGTCACTCAAGCGCTGGCGGGACATCTCCCGAGCGGCCTCCTCGGGCAGATCGTCCAGCGTTCGCCGCAGCGTTTCGATCTCGCGCATCAGCTCAATTTCAGGTGGCACGAAGCCGCTGTCCTTGAGCATCTTGAACGGCATGCGCAGCTCCACCGGCGTCTCGTCGTAGCCGTCGCCGAAGTCCAGCGGCTTGCCGAAGCTCGGCGCGCTGCGCAACTCGCCGCTCTTTTCAGCGTCGACGAGTGACCGGCCGATGTGGTCGTCCAGCAGCTTCAAGCGCTGTTCGCGTTTTTCCTCGGCGTTCATGTCGGCTCCTCGCGGGAATGATGGCGGCCGTCAGGCGTGTCTGGCGTCCGATCAATGTGTCGGGTGTCAGGTCAGGCTTCAAGATCAAGCCAGTCAGATTTCCAGCCCGGTCAGGCGCGGGCCTGGCTGTCTTCGGCCAGCGCCTCCAGCCAATGGCGCGTCAGCGGCGTCAGCGGCTTGGCCATCAGGCGTTCGTTGAGCAGCGCGCGGCCGATCGCGCGGCGGCCGCCACGCGCTGCCGCTGCCAGCAGGCTCTGGTCGATGAGGTCGCGCTGGGCATGGCTGCCGCCGAGCTGGCGCGCCTGTCCACGCACCGCGAACAGCAGGTCGGCGGCGTGGTCGGCGTCGCCGCGCGCCAGCGCCACCAGACCGCGCATCAGCGGCAGGCCGACCTCGCGCAGCGTGGTGTGGTTGCTGCGCCGTGCATCGATCGCCGACAGCGCGCGCTCGGCGCAGCGCGCGACCCAGTTCTCGGCGCGGGCCACCTCGCCGCCAGCGAGCTGGGCCATCACCACGTGGACATCGTTGAAGGCGTGCTCGCCGGCCACCACGTCGCGCAGGCTCCAGCCGGCCAGCAGCGACTGGCACTGCGCCGACACGTCCTGCCCCAGCAGATGCAGCCGCCAGAGCAGCGATGCGGCGTCCAGCCGCTGCAGGGTGATCTGCAGGGCGTCGCCGCTCAGGTGGGCGTCGATCAGGCGCAGCACGCCGGCGTGGTCCAGCGCTTCGAGCCTGAACAGCGCCTTGTGCCACACAGGTGGGTGGCGAAGCCGTTGCCCTCGCCCCAGGCGGCCTGGTGCTGACGCAGCCAGGCCGCGCCGTCCTCGAAGCGGCCCTGCATCTCCATCACATGGGCCACCGCGTGCACCGCCCAGGGCACCCGCGGGTTCAGCGCCAGCGCACGCCGGCCGGCCTCTTCGGCTTGCGGATAGAGGTTGTTTTCTTCCAGACCGAAGGCGTACAGCGCCAGCACGTAGGGCTGCAGCGGATCGTCGTCTTGCCATTCGGGCAGGGCGCGTGCCGGGCGCAGGCGCAGCGCCGGGGTGTCGCCGCAGTGGAAGTCCCACAGATGCGCCCACTGCAGGGCCAGCGCGTCGCGCGGATGTTCCAGCAGCAGCGCGCCCCAGCCGCGGCAGGCGGCCTGCCAGCGGCCTTCGAGCAGCGCTTGCACGGCTTCGAGGTGTCGGCGTTCGCGATCGGGTGCGCCGTCAGCCAGCGCGCGGGCCTGTGCCAGATGCGCCGCGGCTTCGTCGTGCAGCGTCGGGTCGGTCAGGCTGAGCAAGAAGCCCGACTTCATCACGTGGGGCAGCGCCCAACCTGGGTCGGCGGCGATGGCCGCGTCGAGGTCGGCCAGCGGCGTGTCGTAGAACGACATCATCCGCCACAGCGCCTGCTCAGCGGCATCGCGGGCGGCGGGCAGGCGGCTGCCGCAAGGGTTGCCGCGGGCGTCCAGAGGGGCCATGGCCTGCAATGTAGCGCGGCGCCGAGGATGGCCGTCGGGGGCCGTCCGTGGCCGTCCAGTGGCCGCCCCAGGGGTGCGGGCCGACACGGCGCGTTGGTGCACCCGATGCCGGTCTGAAATCGTCTGCGCCGATGCGCCGCTGCCGCGTTCTGCCGCGCTGTGCTGCGGAGCGGGCCGATTCGCTGGCCGGATCAGGCCGGCACGCCGAGGAGCCAGCCCAGGCTGATCAGCAGCGCGGCGGCGGCCGGCAGGGCGCAGAGCATCACCACCAGCGGATATTTCGTGCCTGCCCGAGCGGGCGGCGGCGCGCGGTCATCGTCCAGCAGGTCTTCGGGGAAGGCCTCGCTGCGGTAGAGCATCAATCGGCTGTCGGGGCAGGGCGTCATGGCGTTCGCGATCAGTGGGGGCCGCGGTTCGGGGTGTGCTGCGAATGTCGCCGACCGGGCCGTCAACGCGTGTGCGCTGCATCACTGTCGTGCGCGGATTCTTGCAAGGCGCAGTAGGCGGCCGGTGCGGCGCACGCGCCATTGCGGCACGCGCCGGGCGGCGCGCGGGACAGTCCTGTCGGTCCTTCTGCGCGCTTCACCCGGCGTGCAGGTGGCGGCCGGCCATCGCCGCCACCAGGCGCTGCGTGTACGCCTGTTGCGGGTGTTCGAACACGACGCCGGGCGGCCCCTGTTCGACGACCCGGCCCTGGTGCAGCACGAGGACCTCGTCGCACAGATGATCGATCACGGCCAGGTCGTGGCTGATGAACAGGTAGGCGATGCCGAACTGCTGCTGCAGATCCTGCAGCAGGTTGAGCACCTGGGCCTGCACCGACACGTCCAGCGCGCTGACCGGCTCGTCGGCGACGATCAGCCGCGGCCGCGTGATCAGCGCCCGGGCGATCGCGATGCGCTGGCGCTGGCCGCCGCTGAATTCGTGCGGCAGCTTGTCCAGGTCCGCGGCGTGCAGGCCGACGGCGTCGAGCGCTGCCGCTGCACGCTGCCGACGCTCGGCGGGGTCGGCCACGGCAGCGCTGCCGCGCAGCAGCGCCAACGGCTCGGACACCGTCTGCAGCACGCTGCGCCGCGGGTCCAGCGAGCCCTGCGGATCCTGGAACACCATCTGGAAGCCGGCACGCGCCGCACGCAGCGCGGCCGGCGGCAAGCGGTGCAGGTCCTGGCCGTCGAACAGCACGCGGCCGGCGCTGGGGGTCTCCAGCGCCATCACCAGGCGGGCCAGCGTGCTCTTGCCGGAACCCGATTCGCCGACCACGCCCAGGCAGTGCCCGGCCTGCAGCGTGAAGCTGACACCGGCCAGCGCAGTGATCTCGGGCGCCGCACCCCACAGCCGGCGGCGCGGCAGTCGATACCGCCGGGCCAGGCCGTCGACCTGCAGCAGCGGCGGCAGTGCGGTCACTGGACAACCCCCCGCGCGCGGTGCTTCGGGATGCGGGCTGGGGACGGGCCCCGCACCCCCACCGACGCCCGTGCGTGCTGCGCACTCCGGTCGTCGTCGCGCCTCGGACGGCCGCGCGGGCTCATGACCGCTGCGGCCGCAGGCAGCGGGCATGGTGGGCAGGGCCGATGACGACCGGCGCCGGCGGTGCCTCGCGACAGGCGCCGATCACCCGCGGGCAGCGGTCGGCGAAGGCGCAGCCGAACGGCAGGTCGGCCAGCGCCGGCACGCGGCCGGGGATGGTCGCCAGTCGCGTCGCCGCGGCTGCGCCGAGCTGGCGGCGGCCGCCCAGGCGCGGGCGGGCGGCGAACAGACCCTGCGTGTACGGATGGGCGCGCTGGTCGATCAGCGCCGCCGCCGGGCCGCTTTCGACCACCGTTCCGCCGTACATCACCAGCAGCTGCTGCACGCGATCGGCCATCAGGCCGAGGTCGTGGCTGATCAGCAGCAGCCCCATGCCGCGGTCGTGCACGACGCGCTGGATCAGGTCGAGCACCTCGCGCTGCAGGGTCGCGTCGAGCGCGGTGGTCGGCTCATCGGCGATCAGCAGGTCGGGCCCGCAGGCCAGCGCGATGGCGATCAGCACCCGCTGGCGCTGGCCGCCGGACATTTGGTGCGGGTAAGCATCCAGACGTGCCGCTGCGTCGGGCAGTTGCACCTGCTGCAGCAGGTGCAGGGCTTGCGCGCGGGCCGCCGCGGCAGTCAGCCCCTGATGCAGACGCAGCGGCTCGGCAACCTGCCGGGCGATGGTCTGCAGGGGGTTCAGCGCGCTCATCGGCTCCTGGAAGATCATCGCCAGCCGGCGCCCGCGCAGGCCGCACCACAGCGGCTCGGCCAGCGTCGTCAGCTCCTGGCCGTCCAGGCGGATCGAGCCGGCGAGTTGCGCGCCGTCGGGCAGCAGGCCCATCAGGGCCAGAGCGGTCAGCGACTTGCCGCAGCCCGATTCGCCGATCAGGCCCAGCGTCTGTCCGCGTTCCAGCGTGAAAGACACGCCGCGCAGCGCGTCGGCGCGGCCGCGGTCGGTCGGCAGGCTGACGCGCAGGTCGCTGACTTCGAGCAGGGGCACGCCACGACGATAGCGCGCCGCGGGCGCCGCCTTCCAAGGCTTCGAGCGCCCACCGACGTGCCCATCGACGGGCCCACTAACGGGCCAATCCAGCGCGCCCACGAACGCACCCACCAGCGCGACCATCAACGCGCCGAAGCCCGCGCGCCGACCGACCGCTCAGCGCCTGCGCTGGCCCAGCAGATCGAGGTACGCACCGGCCAGGCGGGGGGCCTCGGCCAGACCCAAGCGGTGCATCAGCGCCTCGGCGATGGCCACACCGTCGGCGTCTCTCTGGGTCGCGGCAAGTACGACCTCGAGTTCCATGAAATCGCCCAGGCCGTCGACGTGGTCGAGGTGGATCCGGGTGGCGCCGACCAGCAACAGCCAGCGCCGCTTGCGCACGCGACCGGCCAGGCCGCAGGCGCGGGTCAGCGCGGCGCGCAGCGTGGCCGCATCGCGCACCGGCACACGCAGGTAGTCGCTGGCCCGCGCCTGCTCGGTGTCGGCGCGCTGGTAGTGGATCAGCTCGGCGCTGCCGTCGGCGAACTCGCGCAGCTTCAGCCGGCCGTGGGCGACGTGGAAGAAGCTGTCGTCCTGTTCGATCAGCAGCGGCGCGCCGTCGGCCAGCGCGCGGGCCAGCGGCAACAGGCTGTCGACGCTGTCGATGCGGGCCTTGATCTCGATGTTGCGCGGCATGGCGATGTGCTGATGTGCGGCGCGGTTAGCGGCTGCGCCGCAGCTTGGGATCGAGCAGGTCGCGCAGCCCGTCGCCGACGAGGTTCAGGCCGAGCACGCTGGCCATGATCGCCAGCCCTGGGTAGACGGCCAGCAGCGGGGCCTGGAACATCAGCGACTGGGCCTCGCTGAGCATCCGCCCCCAGCTCGGCTGCGGTGGCTGCGTGCCCAGGCCGAGGTACGACAGCGCGGCCTCGGCCAGGATGGCGGTGGCGAACGAGATGGTGGCCTGGACAATCAGGCCGCTGGCGATGTTCGGCAGCACATGGTCGATGGTGATCGCCCACGGCCCCTTGCCGGCAGCGCGCGCCGCGGTCACGAAGTCGCGCGCCCAGACCACCTGGGCCGCGCCGCGACTGATGCGCGCGAACACCGGAATGTTGAAGATGCCGATGGCCACGATGCTCATCAGCAGGCCCGGCCCGTAGATCGCCGTCAGCATGAGGGCCGAGAGCAACGCCGGGAAGGCGAACGCGAAGTCGCTGCCGCGCATCACCGTTTCGTCGACCCAGCCGCGGCGCGCCGCGGCCCAGCAGCCGAGGGCCACGCCGACGATCAGGCCGATTCCAACGGCAACCACGCCGACGACGATGCTGGCCTGTGCGCCGACCAGCAGCAGCGCGGCGATGTCGCGGCCCAGGCTGTCGGTGCCCAGCCAGTGCGCCGCGCTCGGGCCCTGCAGCTTGTGCGGGATGTCGATCTCGGCCGGCGGATAGGGCTGCCAGACCAGCGACAGCAGCGCAGCGGCCAGCAGTAGCAGCGTCAGGCTGGCACCGATCACGAAGCTCGGATGGCGCCGCGCGCGGGCCGTCCAGCCGCTGGCGGGTGCGGGCGGCGTCGATGCGGCGGCGCGTTCAGCCATGGCGCAGCCGCGGGTCGATCACCGCGTACAGCACGTCGACGATGAAGTTGATCACCACCACCAGCCCGGCCAGCAGCATCACGACGTCGCGAACGACCACCAGGTCGCGGTTGCCGACAGCCTGGAAGACCAGCCGGCCGATGCCCGGCAGCACGAAGACGTTTTCGACCACCACCGTGCCGGTCAGCAGGTTGGCGAACTGCAGACCGGCCACCGTCAGCACCGGGATCATCGCGTTGCGCAGCACGTGACGCCACAGCGCCTGGCGCCGGCTCAGGCCCTTGGCGCGCGCGGTGCGCACGAAGTCCTCGCGCAACACCTCGAGCACCGCCGAACGCGTCACGCGGGTCAGGATCGCCGCCTGTACCACGGCCAGCGACAGCGCCGGCAGCAGCAACGCACGCAGGCCGGGTCCCACCCCGCCGCCGGTCGCGTCGGTCCAGCCCGGAAAGCCGCCGGCCGCGATCCATTGCAGATGCACCGCGAAGAGCAGGATCAGCAGGTTGGCGAACCAGAAGTTCGGCAGCGCGATGCCCAGCTGGCTGGCCGCCATCACGCCGACATCGCCGAGTCGGCCGTGGCGCGACGCGGCGTAGACACCGAGCGACAGCGCCAGCACGACCGTCAGGGCCATCGCCATCAGCGCCAGCGGCAGCGTCACGCGCAGGCGTTCGGCGATCAGCTCGGCGGTCGGCGTGTCGTAGCTGATGCTGCGGACGGTCTGGCCGCGCAGCAGGCCGCCGACCCAGTCGGCATAGCGCTGCAGCGGCGGCCGGTCCAGGCCCAGCCGGGCCTGCAGCGCGGCCACCGCCTGCGGCGTGGCGGTGTCGCCGAGGATGACTTCGGCCGCGTTGCCCGGCAGCAGCTCGAGCACAGTGAACACCACCACCGAGGCGACGGCGAGGGTCGCCAGCAGCGTGGCCAGGCGCCGAAGCAGGAACACCAGCATGGGCGGCGATGATGCCGCAGCGCGCCCGCCGGCCCGCCGCGTGCCGGTCGCCGGCCCGCTACGACAGCTTGTAGGTCTGCAGGTGGATGCTGGTTTCGGTGGCGGCGATGCCCTTGATCAGGCGCACGCGCTCCAGCACCTCGGCCAGCTCGCCCAGGTGGGCGGCGCGCAGTTCGGCCAGCAGATCCCAGCGGCCGTTGGTGTCATGTAGGGCGGCCACGCCGGGCTCGCCGAGCAGTGTGCCGATGACCGCGCGGGTCTGGTTGCCTTCGATGCTGATGCTCATCCAGGCGCTGATGCGCTGCGGCTGGGCGTCGGGGCGCAGGCGCACGGTGTAGCCGGTGATCAAGCCCTGCGCTTCGAGGCGGGCGATGCGGTTGGTGACCGTGCCGCGCGACACCGCCAGCTTCTTGGCCAGCGTGGCGACGCTGGCCCGGGCGTCGGTGCGCAGCAGCGCGATGAGTTGCTGGTCGAGCGTGTCCATGCAGCATATTGCCAGCGATCGCTGCCAAATCGTCAGATGTCTGGCGAATATCGGTCAAGGTTGCCGCTTCTCATTGCCTCGCGCCGCTCGAACAATCCTGCTGAGGACGCTCCGCCCGCCAGAAGACCGACATGACCACGCTGCTGACCACCCGCGACATCGCCGCCATCGTTGCCGCGCATGGCTTGCCCGAGGTGCTGCGCCACCTGGAAGCACAGATCCGCGCCGACTTCCTGCGCTGGGCCGAGTTCGACAAGTCGTCGCGCGTGGCCAGCCATTCAGCCGACGGCGTGATCGAGCTGATGCCGATCGCCGATGCCCACCACTACAGCTTCAAGTACGTCAACGGCCATCCGAAGAACACGCAGGCCGGTCTGCCGACGGTGATGGCCTTCGGCGTGCTGGCCGACGTCGCCACCGGCCGGCCCGAATTGCTCAGCGAACTGACGCTGACGACCGCGATGCGCACCGCCGCCACGTCGGTGATGGCCGCCCGCGCGCTGGCCCGGCCGGGGTCAAGGCGCATGGCCCTCATCGGCAACGGCGCGCAGAGCGAGTTCCAGGCCCTGGCCTTCCACCACGGCCTGGGAATCAGCGAGATCCGCGCCTTCGACGTCGATCGCCAGGCCACCGCCAAGCTGCAGCGCCACCTGCGCGGTGTCGCCGGGTTGCGGGTCATTGCCGTGGACAGCACCGCCGCAGCGCTGCGTGGCGCCGACATCGTCACCACCGTCACCGCCGACAAGCGCAACGCAACCATCGTCAGGCCCGAGATGGCCGAGCCGGGCATGCACTTCAATGCGGTGGGCGGCGACTGCCCGGGCAAGACCGAGCTCCACCCCGATGTGCTGCGCAGCGCGCGGGTGTTCGTCGAATACGAGCCGCAGACGCGTGTCGAAGGCGATCTGCAGCAGATGCCGGCCGACTTCGCGGTCACCGAGCTGTGGCGGGTGCTCGGCGGGCAGGCGCCCGGCCGGCGCAGCGCGGACGAGGTGACGGTCTTCGATTCGGTGGGTTTCGCTCTCGAGGACTTCTCGGCGCTGCGCCTGCTGCAGACTCTGGCACGTCACCTCGGGCTCGGCCGGCCGCTGGATTTGATTCCGCTGCTGACCGACCCCAAAGACCTGTTCGCGCAACTGGCGCACTCGGCGCGACAACCCAGTCCACGGCTTCGCGCGGCTTGAACGTCGCGCCAGGTTGAAAGAGCGCGGGCCGGTCAGCCCGCTTGGGTGTGAGCGCCGGCTTACTCGCCGCGCTCGTGACGGTCAGCCGCGGCGAACAAGTCGGCAGCGTAGCGGGCGTCCATGCCCATCAATTGCTGGGCTTGCCGGCGCAGCGCCGCAGCGTCGGCCAGGCGGCCTTCCTGGCGGCGCCGCTCGCTGCGCGCTTGCCGCGCCTGTGCCAGCTGGTCGATGCAGCGGGTGAGCCAGCCAAACAGCCAGGCCGCTGGGGCGGCGGCACGCGGCACGGCGACGGGGCGTGGGCGTTGAACGGTGATGGTGGTCATGTCGAACTCCTTGACGACGGGCCAGCAGGACTGCCGGCACCATGACGGCGGTCTGCCGCCAGTGACCGTATATTAGGGTTAATACCTATCCACGTCGTTGAATATTTTTCACCTCACTCATGAAGAAGTTGAATGGATGAAGCGGAACGGCGCGCTCAACCCAGCACCGCCGCCATCGCTGCCGCCGTGCGTTCGACATTGCCGGTGTTCAAGCCCGCGACGCACAGCCGCCCGGAGCGCACCAGGTAGACCCCGAATTCCTGGCGCAGCCGGTCGACCTGGGCCGGACGCAGGCCGGTGTAGCTGAACATGCCGCGCTGGCTGAGGAAGTAGCCGAAGTCGCGGCCCGGGCAGCGCGCCGACAGCACGCCGTGCAGGCTGCGCCGCATCGTCAGGATGCGTTCGCGCATCGCCGCCACATCGGCTTCCCACGAAGCGCGCAACGCCGGGTCGCCGAGCACACGGCTGACGATGCCGGCGGCGTGGATGCCGGGGCTGGAATAGTTGCGGCGCACCGTCGCCTTGAGCTGGCCGAGCACCAGGTCGGCCTCGGCGGCATCGCCGCAGACCACGCTCAACGCGCCGGCGCGTTCGCCATAGACGCTCATGCTCTTGCTGAACGAATTGGCGATGAAGAAGGTCAGCCCGCTGTCGGCCAACGCGCGCACCGCGAAGGCGTCCTGCGGGATGCCGTCGCCATAGCCCTGGTAGGCCAGATCCAGATACGGCAGCAGTTCGCGCTCGCGCAGCAGCGGGATCAATTCGTCCCACTGCGCGGAGGTCAGGTCGACGCCGGTCGGGTTGTGGCAGCAGGCATGCAGCAAGACCACGCTGCGCGCCGGCAGGCCGCGCAGCGTCGCGACCATGGCGTCGAACTGCAGCCCGCCGGTGGCGGGGTCGTAGTACGGGTAGCTGTTCACCGTCACCCCGGCGCCTTCGAACATCGCGCGGTGGTTGTCCCAGGTCGGATCGCTGACCCACAGCGCACTGGCCGGCAGCCAGCGCTTGATGAAATCGGCGCCGACCTTCAGTCCGCCGCTGGAGCCGATGGTCTGCAGCGTGGCCACGCGGCCGCTGCGCAGGGCTTCGTGGTCGACGCCGAATAGCAGCTGCTGCACGGCCTGGCGCGCCGCGGCGGCGCCTTCGATCGGCAGATACGGCTTGGGCCCGCTTTCGGCCAGCATCTGCGCTTCGGCGTCGCGCACGCAGGCCAGCACCGGAATGCGGCCGGCGTCGTCGAAGTAGATGCCGATCGACAGGTTGACCTTGTCGGCGCGCGGATCCTTGTGGAAGTCCTCGTTGAGGCTGAGGATCGGGTCGCCGGCGTAGGGATCGAGGTGCTGGAACATGGCGCTGCTGTTCTCCGTTCTCTTCAGGCGGCGAGCGCGGCTTCGATGTCCTTGCGCAGCGATTCGGGCGCGTCGTTGGGGGCGTAGCGCTTGATCACCTTGCCGTCCTTGCCGACCAGGAACTTGGTGAAGTTCCACTTGATGCCTTCGGTGCCCAGCAGGCCCGGTGCCTGCGCCTTCAACCACTGCCACAGCGGGTGGGCCTGGGCGCCGTTGACCTGGACCTTGGACATCATCGGGAAGCTCACGCCGTAGTTCTCTTGGCAGAACGATGCGATCTGCTCGTTGCTGCCCGGGTCCTGTCCGCCGAATTCGTTGCTCGGGAAGCCGACGACGGTCAGGCCGCGGTCGCGGTAATCGGCCCACAGCTTTTCCAGGCCGGCGAATTGCGGGGTGAAGCCGCAGGCACTGGCGGTGTTGACGATCAGCAGCACCTTGCCGCGCTGGCCAGCCAGCGGCGCGGGCTGCCCGGTGATGGAGACGGCTTCGAAGTCGTAGACGCTGCTGGCAGCCATGGGCGCACTTTCTGTTCGCGGAAACGGGCAGCGATTATCGCTGGGGGTCGGCGGGCTGCGCCGGGCGTTGACAGCGCTGCGGCCGCAGCCCAGCATGCAGATCGACTCTCGACGCCCCGCCGTCGCCCTCTCATGCCCCAGCCGTACCATGTCGCTCTGCTCGGATTCAGCGCCTTCGAGCGCGGGGCCTTGGCAACCTGTTTCCGCCTGAGCGCGCAGCGCGTGCCGGCCTACGATCTGGTGTCCGTGCTGGACGATGGCAGTTTCGTGATCGCCGACGCCGACCATGCGCCATCGGTGCAACTGGTGCAAGCCATCGAGCGCACCGCGGAGACGGTGTTCATTGGCCAGACCGCCCCGGCTGGCGCGCTGGCCTGGATGCGCCGACCGATCGACCCGCTCAACGTGATGCGCGAGCTCGACGCGATGGTCGCCGCGCGGCAGGCGCAGCAGGACGCGGCTCGGCCAACGATCCCGCCGACCCCGCCGGTCCCCGGGCCCGTCGCGGCCGGGTGGCCGGCGCCCGCAGCGGCCCTGCTGCCGGCCCGGCCAAGCCGGCCCGTGC
>JANMAP010000264.1:0-1512 GCA_031359905.1 Burkholderiales bacterium
GGGTTGGTCTCCAGATGCAGCACGCGGTTGGCATGCGCGTAGAGCACCGCGTCAGCGCGCACCTGTTCGTAGGCCGGCAGGCGGATCACCGTGTTCTCGCGCGGCGGCATCTGCACGCTGCCGCTGGCCTTGCGCGACACCGGCAGGGCCACCCGGGCCACCGCCGGGATGGCGGCCGAAGGCGCATCCTTGCTGCAGGTTTCGCCGACGGAGGCCGCGGCCTGTTCGGTCGTCAGGTAAGGATTGATGTGGTCGTCGATGCGGCCCGGGCGGTCGACCTCGGTCGAGTCGATCTCGAACCAGCCGGCGGCGGTCGGGTCGTCACGGCGGCGCACGAAGGCCGTTCCGCGGATGTCGGTCAGGCGTTCGATCGGCTCGCGCGCCGCCAGCCGGTGCGCGACCTCGACGATGGCCCGTTCGGCGTTGCCGTACAGCAGCAGGTCGGCCTTGGCGTCGACCAGGATCGAGCGCCGCACCTTGTCCTGCCAGTAGTCGTAGTGGGCGATGCGGCGCAGGCTGGCTTCGATGCCGCCGATGACGATGGGCACGTCGTTGAAGGCTTCCTGGCAGCGCTGGGTGTAGACCAGCGTCGCGCGGTCGGGTCGCCTGCCGCCGACGCCGCCGGGGGTGTAGGCATCGTCGCTGCGCAGTTTGCGGTCCGCCGTGTAGCGGTTGATCATCGAATCCATGTTCCCGGCCGCCACGCCGAAGAACAGGTTGGGTTTGCCCAGGGCGCTGAACGGCCCGGCCGATTGCCAATCGGGCTGGGCAATGATGCCGACGCGAAAGCCCTGCGCTTCGAGCACGCGGCCGATCACCGCCATGCCGAAGCTCGGGTGGTCGACATAGGCGTCGCCGGTGACGATGACGACGTCGCAGCTGTCCCAGCCGAGCTGGTCCATCTCGGCCCGGCTGGTCGGCAGGAACGGCGCGACGCCGAAGCGCTTGGCCCAATGCGGCCGCCAGCTGGTCAGCGGGCGGCCGGCGGGCAGCGCGGGCGGGGGACGCGCCACGGGCGGGGCTGTCGGAGCGAGGGCGGAGGGCAAGGGTGAGCGGGGAGGAAACACAACAGGGCCAGGTGGCCCGAGGTGTGAACGGATGTCAGCCGCGGCGGATCACGATCCGCCATGCAGCCGGGCCGCTGTGCGCGATTGTCCTCGTTCATGTCCTCGACCGGGCGACGCGGGCGATTGCGCGATGCGGGGATGCGGCGATGTGGCGATTGCGTCGAATGCGGCGATTGGACGATTGGGCAATGCGGCGACGGGGGGCGTATATCGAGCGGTCCTCGGCTCGAATTCCGCACAGGAGCGGCCCGCGACGCGGCCGTTGTCAGCTCAAGTCCGCGCGCCGGGCGTCGATACCCCGGTTATGAGCGGTTTCTGGTCGGGCTTGCTGGTCTCGTTGTGTGCCTTACTGATGCTGGCCATCGCCGTGGCCTGGATGGAACACATCGCGCGCCAGGCCGAGCGCCGGCGCCTGCGCGATCAGGCGGCTCCGGCAGGCCCCGCG
>JANMAP010000292.1:0-5685 GCA_031359905.1 Burkholderiales bacterium
GCCGCCGGGGTGCTGGAGGCGCTGGCCGCCACGGCCGATGCCTTGGGCGTGGATTCAGCGCGCGCGCTGTTGCAGGCACTGCACGTCGCCCGTGCGCATGCAGCCTTGCATGGCGAGGGCGAGGTCGGCGCCGACGACGCAGCGGTCGCCGCGCGCCTGGTGCTGGCGCCACGCGCGACGCGCTGGCCGAACGCCGCCCAGAACGCGGCCGACGCGCCCCATCCCCAGCCCGCAGCCGAAGACGACGCCACCCCGGCTGACCCGCCCCCGTCTGCGCCCCTGCCGGAGGCGCCGGCGCAGGAGCAGTCGCAGTCGCAGACCCCCCCACCATCGGCGCAGGAGGCGCCACCGACGCAGGACACCCCCTCCCCGGACGACAGTGCCCGGCCGCCCGAACCCGCAGCTGATCGTCCGGCGACGGTCATCGACGCGTTGCAGGATCGGCTGCTGGCCGCCGCGCTGGCTGCGCTGCCGCCGGATCTGCTGGCCCGCCTGCACGCGGCGCGCGCTGGCCGCCAGACCTCGCGGGGCGCCGGCCGGGTCGGGGCTCTGCAGCAAGCGGGCCGGCGCGGGCGTCCGGTGGGCGCGCGCCGCGGCGCGCCGCGCGGCGGT
This sequence comes from Burkholderiales bacterium, assembly GCA_031359905.1. Lineage (GTDB taxonomy): Bacteria > Pseudomonadota > Gammaproteobacteria > Burkholderiales > Burkholderiaceae_C > Rubrivivax. Next base: position 613 of record JANMAP010000292.1, read on the forward strand.
CTGCGCCTGAACGTGATCGAGACGCTGCGCGCTGCGATCCCCTGGCAAAAGCTGCGCCGAATGGCGCGCGACGAGGCCCAGTCGGCCGGCGCGGCCAGCGCGGCGAACGACGCGAATCAAGGGACTCGGTCGATCGAAACGGCGGTCATAGCGGCTGCAGCGGCTACTGCGTCCACAGCGGCCAAAGTGACGACGACCGCGAACACAGCGACAACATCGACCACAGCGACTCCATCGACAACAACGCCCACAGCGAGCACGACACGGCGCATTGACGTCCGCCCCGACGATTTCCACGTCACGCAGATCCGCCAGCGCCGCGAGACGACGACCATCTTCGCCGTCGACGCTTCAGGCTCGTCGGCCCTGCACCGCCTGGCCGAGGCCAAGGGTGCTGTGGAATTGCTGCTGGCCGACTGCTACGTGCGCCGCGACAAGGTCGCGGTGCTGGCCTTCCGCGGCCGCGGGGCCGAATTGCTGCTGCCGCCGACGCGGTCGTTGGTGCGCGCCAAGCGTGCGCTGGCGGGGCTGCCGGGCGGTGGCGGCACGCCGCTGGCGGCAGCGCTGGACGCTGCCGCGGCGCAGGCCGATGCCGCGCGCCGCCGCGGCGACACGCCGCTGGTGGTGCTGCTGACCGACGGCCGCGCCAACGTCGCGCTCGACGGCACCGGCGGTCGCGCGCGCGCCGAGGCCGATGTGCTGCTCGCCGCGCGGCGCCTGCGCGACGCCGGTGGCGCGGTGCTGGTCATCGACACCTCGCCGCAGCCGCAGATGCAGGCGGCACGCTTGGCGCGGGCCCTGGCAGCGACCTATGTGCCCTTGCCGCAGGCCGGGCCCCAGGCGCTGTTACGGGTGGTCCAGGCAGCCGTGGCCTGAAACGGTGTGAACGAGTCCGGAATGACCGCGCATCTCGGGCCGGCGCGCTCGGGTATAAAGCCCGGCCGGGCACCGGTCAGCGCCCCGCGTTGCTCGGGCGCACCCGCCCCAAGTTGTGCTTCGCCCAAGGATCCGCTACCACCATGCCCACGACTCTGAAGGACCTGCTCGCCACCGGCGCCGACACCGCCCCCGCGCTGACCGCGCCCGGCCGGCAGCCCCTCAGCCACGCCGGCCTGCGCGCGGTGATCGCCCGCACGCTGGCCACGCTGAACGGGCTGGGCATCGGCCGCAACGACCGGGTGGCCATCGTGCTGGCCAACGGCCCGGAGATGGCCAGCTGCTTCGTCGCCTGCGCCAGCGGCGTGGCCAGCGCGCCGCTGAACCCGGCCTACCGCGCCGATGAATTCGAGTTCTACCTGTCCGACCTGCAGGCCAGGGCGCTGATCGTCGAGGCCGACAGCACATCGCCGGCGATCGACGTGGCGGCCCGGCTCGGCGTGCGCCTGATCGACCTGGTGGTCGACGACGGGGCCGCGGCCGGCGATTTCCGGCTGGTGCCGCGCGGGGTCTCAACATCCGCTGCGACCCCCGGGGCGACCTCCGGCGCCGCCGCGGCAGGAGGTTTTGCCGAGCCCAACGACGTGTCGATGGTGCTGCACACCTCGGGCACCACGTCGCGGCCGAAGATCGTGCCGCTGTCGCAGGGCAACCTGGTGGCCTCGGCGCGCCACATCGGCCACACGCTGCGCTTCGTGCCCGGCGACTGCGGTCTGAACATCATGCCGCTGTTCCACATCCACGGGCTGATCGCCGGCGTGCTGTCGCCGCTGGCCGCCGGATCGCAGGTCTTCTGCACACCGGGCTTCAACGCGTTGAAATTCTTCGCCTGGATGGACGAGGCCAAGCCCACCTGGTACACGGCGGTGCCGACGATGCACCAGACCATCGTCGCGCGGGCGCCAAAGAACCTGGACGTCATCGCCCGCCATCCGCTGCGCTTCGTGCGCTCGTCGTCGAGCTCGATGCCGCCGCAGGTGATCAAGGAGATCGAAGAAGTCTTCCACGCCCCGCTGATCGAGAGCTACGGCATGACCGAGGCCACCCACCAGATGGCCAGCAACCCGCTGCCGCCAGCGGTGCGCAAGCCCGGCACGGTGGGCGTGGCGGCGGGGCCGGAGGTGGCCATCATGGCCGAGGACGGCACGCTGCTGCCGCGCGGCGTGGGCCTGGAACACACCGGCGAGATCGTCATCCGCGGCCCGAACGTGACCGCCGGCTACGAGAACAACCCGAAGGCCAACGCCGAGGGCTTCACGTCACCGGAACATGGCGGCTGGTTCCGCACCGGCGACCAGGGCGTGATGGACGCCGACGGGTACCTCACGATCACCGGCCGGCTGAAGGAGATCATCAACCGTGGTGGCGAGAAGGTCAGCCCGCGCGAGGTCGACGAGATCCTGATGGACCACCCGGCCGTGGCGCAGGTGGTGTGCTTCGGCATGCCGCACGCCAAGCTCGGCGAGGAGGTCGCCGCGGTGGTCGTGCTGCGCGATGGCCAGTCGGTGAGCGAGCGCGACCTGCAAGCCTTCGTCAGCCAGCGCGCGGCCGACTACAAGGTGCCGAAGAAGATCCTCTTCATGGACGAGATCCCCAAGGGCGCCACCGGCAAGCTGCAGCGCATCGGGCTGGCCGCCAAGCTCGGACTGGGCTGATCCCTGGTTCGCCCTGCGGATCCGCGACGCGGGTACTTCTGAATTCACGGCACCCACCCGCATCCCTAAAGTTGGGGACGTTGTTGCTTGACATGGAGTTTCGAATGTCGTTTTCACGCGCGGCCCATGCCGGTCTTGCCGGTCTTGCCGGTCTTTCGTCGCTGTCGTTCCCTGGGTCGCGTGGGGTCCGTTCGGCGATCGCGGTCGGCTGTGCCCTGTTCGCGCTCGCGGGCCCGGCAGCGGCCTGGGAACCGAGCAAGCCGGTGGAGTTCGTGGTCCCCGCGGGCACCGGCGGCGGGGCCGACCAGATGGCCCGCTTCATCCAGGGCGTGGTCGCCAAGAACAGCCTGATGAAGCAGCCGATCATCGTCGTCAACAAGGCCGGCGGCGCGGGCGCTGAAGGCTTTCTCGACGTCAAGGGCGACAAGGGCAATCCGCACAAGATCGTCATCACGCTGTCGAACCTGTTCACGACGCCGCTGGCCACCGGCGTGCCCTTCAACTGGCGCGACCTGACGCCGGTGCAGATGCTGGCGCTCGATCAGTTCGTGCTGTGGGTCCATGAAGACTCGCCGCACAAGACGGCCAAGAGCTACCTCGACGCCGTCAAGGCCGGGCCTGACAAGGCCATGAAGATGGGTGGCACCGGCTCGAAGCAGGAAGACCAGATCATCACCGTGCTGATCGAGAAGGTCGCCGGCAAGAAGATGACCTACATCCCCTACAAGGGCGGCGGCGATGTCGCGGTGCAACTCGTCGGCAGGCATGTCGATTCGACGGTCAACAACCCGATCGAGGCCGAATCGCACTGGCGCTCCGGCAAGCTGCGCCCGCTGTGCGTGATGGACAAGGCGGCCATGCCCTACAAGTCCAAGCTCACGGCGACCATGGCCTGGGCTGACATCCCGCCATGCGCATCCGCCGGCCTGCCGGTGGATTACCTGATGCTGCGCGGCATCTTCATGCCGCCCGGCGTGGCGCCCGACCAGGTGCAGTTCTATCTCGACCTGTTCAGGAAAGTGCGCGCGCTGCCCGAGTGGAAGGACTTCATGGACAAGGGAGCGTTCAACGACACCGCGTTGACCGGGCAACCCTTCGTCGACTGGCTGGGCAAGAACGAGCAGATGCACCGCGTGCTGATGCGCGACGCCGGCTTCCTGGCCCCATGACCGGGCCGGCGGCGGAGGGCGATGCCCAACAGGTCGTCGCGGCGCGCTGGCCCGAGCTGGCGGTGGCGGGTTTTCTGATGGCCATCGGCGTGCTGGTGGTCGTCGACAGCCTGCGCGTGGGCACCGGCTGGAGCGACGACGGCCCGCGGCCGGGCTACTTTCCTTTCTACATCGGACTGGCCCTGCTGGCCGCCAGCAGCATCGTGTTCGTCGCCCAGTTGCTGCGCTGGCGCCGCGACAGCGTCGAATTCGCCGAGCGCGGGCAGATCGCGCTGGTCGGGGCGGTGCTGGTGCCGATGGTGATCTACGTGGCCCTGATCTTCGGCCTGGGCATCTACATCAGCTCGGCGCTGCTGATCGCCTATTTCATGCTGCGCTACGGCAAGTACCGCCTGGTGGTGGCGGTGCCGGTGTCGCTGGCAGTGCCGCTGGTCTTCTACGCGGTGTTCGAGCGCTGGTTCCTGGTCCCGCTGCCCAAGGGGCCGCTCGAAGCCCTGCTCGGCTTGTAAAGGTTTCGGGGCGGCGATGGACGAGATCACCAACCTGGCCCACGGCTTTGCCGTGGCCGCCACGCTGCCCAACCTGGCCTTCATGCTGGTCGGCATCACGCTCGGCGTGCTGATCGGCGTGCTGCCCGGGCTCGGCGGGGCCAACGGCATCGCCATCCTGCTGCCGCTGACCTTCAGCATGAACCCGACCTCGGCGATCATCATGCTCAGCTGCATCTACTGGGGTGCCCTGTTCGGCGGGGCGATCACCTCGATCCTCTTCAACATCCCCGGCGAACCGTGGAGCGTGGCGACCACCTTCGACGGCTATCCGATGGCCCAGCAGGGCAAGGCCGCGCAGGCGCTGACAGCGGCCTTCACCTCGTCGTTCGTCGGCGCGCTGTTCGCCGTGTTGCTGATCACCTTCCTGGCGCCGTTGCTGGCGCGCTTCGCGTTGAAGTTCGGGCCGGCGGAATTCTTCGCCGTGCAGATGCTGACCTTCAGCAGTTTCGTCGGCATGAGCAAGGAACCAGCGGCCAAGACACTCGCGTCGATGATGCTTGGCTTCGCGCTGGCCTCCGTCGGGCTCGATTCGGTGTCCGGCACGCTGCGCATGACCTATGGCGTGCCCGAACTGCTCAAGGGCTTCGACTTCCTGATCGCCGTGATCGGCCTGTTCGGCATCGGCGAGATCCTGCTGACCATGGAAGAGGGCCTGGCCTTCAAGGGCAAGAGCGCGAAGATCAGCTTCGGCGTGGTCTGGCAGACCTGGAAGGAAATCGCCAGGCACTGGAAGACCTTCCTGCGTTCCACCGCCATCGGCTG
>JANMAP010000315.1:0-7113 GCA_031359905.1 Burkholderiales bacterium
GCGCATGGCCTCGCGCAGCGGCTCGAAGCCGTGGGCCAACAGTGCGGCGATGGCGTCGTGGCGCGCGCTGGCCGCGCTGCGTTCGCGCGCCGGGTGGGTCAGCCAGTGGCGCAGCAGGCGGCTGCCCATGCCGGTGCGGCAACTGTCGAGCAGGCTCAGCAGCGTCGGGCTGTCCTCGCCGCGCAGGGTCTGCACGAGTTCCAGGTTGCGGTGGGTCGCCGGCGGCAGTTCGAGCAGGTCGCTGCTGCGCTCGACGACCAGCGCGCGCACATGGGCCAGCGCGCCCGCCGCGCCGCCCGCGGCACCGGCGGTGTGTTCGGCAAAGGCCAGCAGGGCCGCTGCGGCGGCATGCGCGGTGGGCAGGTCCTGGGCGTTGAAGCCGGCCAGCGTGGCCACCTGCAGTTGTTCGCGCAGCTTGCGTTCGCCCAGGGCGCTGTCGAACTGCCAGGGCGGGCGCGCGGTGCGCGCGGCGCGCGTCTGCAGCACGGCGGCCGGCAGATCGCTGCCGTCGTGCAGGATCTCGGCCGCATCGAGCCGCGCCAGCCAGCCGGGCAGTTCGCGTTCGCCACATTCGGCCAGGCCGAGCTGGCCGCTGGACAGGCCCAGCCAGGCCAGGCCCCAGGCCGCGGCGGCGGTCTGCCGGCCGCGCTGGCGGGCGATGGCCAGCAGCAGCGTGTCGGCGCGGTCGGCCAGCAGTTCGCTGTCGGTGACGGTGCCCGGCGTGTCCACGCGCACCACCTTGCGCTCGACCGGACCCTTCTGGGTCGACCCCGTCGCGGCCACCTCGCCGATCTGCTCGGCAATCGCCACCGGCTCGCCGAGCTTGATCAGCCGCGCCAGGTAGCTTTCCACCGAATGCACCGGCACGCCGGCCATCACCACCGGCTCGCCGGCGCTCTGCCCGCGGCTGGTCAGCGTGTTGTCGAGCAGCCGGTTGGCCTTGCGCGCATCGTCGAAGAACAGCTCGTAGAAATCGCCCATGCGGTAGAACACGAGCGTGTCGGGGAAGTCGGCCTTGATGCGCAGGTACTGCTGCATCATGGGCGTGTGGGCCGACAGATCGGGGCGCGGCGAGGGAGCGGTCGGCAGGGCGGCGGTCGGCAGGGCGGCGGTCATCGAGCGACGATCTTAGGTGAGCCCTCGGACCAGCCCCGCGCAGGCCAGCGGGAACGCACCAAGGCCCAGGGCCGCCTGCTGCGGCAGCGTCAGAACACCGCGTGGTCGCCGCGCTCGGCAGCGGCATCGCCGCGCAGCAGCCGGGCGTAGAAATCGAACAGCGTCTGGCTGCCGGTCGACGGCGTGGCCGCGGCGTCGTAGCGGCCGCTAGCCGGGTCGAGCACGAGCATCGATTCGGTGGCGTAGTAGCGGCCGATGCGCGCCAGTTCGGCCTTCGCCGCGGCGGCCGGCAGCAGGCGGCCGGCCGCGCCGAGCAGGCCGACGATGGCATCGAGCAGGCCCACGGGCACCTGCCTGAAACGCGGCGGGCGGCCGAGCAGCGCGAACAGGTGCTCGCCCTGCTGACGCGGGGTGATCGCCGGACCCGGCCCGCCGATCGGCAGCACGCGATTGCGCCGGGTGGGGTCGTCCAGGCAGTCGGCCAGGTAGTCGCCCAGGTCGTCGTCGCCGATCGGCTTGCAGGCCGTCAACGTGCCATCGCCGAAGACCAGGAACGGCCGGCCGCGGCGCACCCGCTCGACCTGGCCGGACAGCGACTTGAAGAAGGCGGTGGGCCGGACGATCGAGTAGGCCACGCCGGAATCGACGAGCGCCCGCTCGAACGCCAGCTTGGCGTGCTGGAAGGCCAGCAGCGGCTTCTGCACGCAGATCGCCGACAGCAGCACGACATGCCGCACGCCGGCCTGCTGCGCGGCCTGCAGGCCGTTGAGTTGCGCGCGGTGGTCGATGGCCCAGGCGTCGTGCGGCGCGCCGGTGCGCGACGCCAGGCAGGTGACCAGCGCGTCGAAGCGTTCGCCGCGAAAGGCGTCGCGTTCGAGCGATGCCGGGTCACCGACATCACCCAAGCGCGGTTCGGCGCCGGGCAGCAGCAGCGCGCTGTCGGCCGGCGCCAGCCGACCGCCGACCCCGGCGCGTGGGCGCACCAGGCACACCACGCTGTGGCCGCGGCGCAGCAGGGCGCGCACGGTGGCCTGGCCGATGGTGCCAGTGGCGCCGAGCACGAAGACGCGGCGGGGCTGCGGCGAACGCGCCGGCGGCGTCGGTGTCGGGGAATGGGCTGCAGCATGCGTCATGTCGGGGCGCGATCTTAGTGACGCAGCGCGCTGCACTACGATGCGGGCAGGCCGGACAAACGTCCGGCGCACGCGGCCCGGGCGTGTCGGCTGGGCGCGACTCCTCCCATGAAAGGTGTTCCATGTCCAAGATGACTCTCTGGGGCTTCGACGGCTCGACCTACGTTCGCACGGTCAAGATGGTGCTGGCCGAAAAGCAGTGCAGCGACTTCGAGCAGATGCCGATCAACGTGCTGGCGGGCGAAGGCAAGCAGGCCGAGCACCTGGCGCGCCATCCTTTCGGCAAGGTGCCGGTGCTCGACCACGACGGCCTGCGTCTGCTGGAGACCTCGGCCATCGCGCGCTACCTCAACGATGTGCTGCCCGGCAAGTCGCTGGTGCCGGCCACGCCGAAGGCCCGCGCGGTGATGGACATGGTCATCGGGCTGATCGATTCCTACGGCTATGGGGCGCTGGTCGGGGGCATCGCGGCCTACCACCTGTTTCCCGATTTCGTCGGTGGGAAGAACGATGCGATGCGCGCCGCCGGCATCGCCAACGCACGCAAGGTCATCGAACTGGCGATGAAGGCCAAGGGCACGGCGACCTTCATTGCCGGCGATCTCAGCCTGGCCGACCTGTACCTGGCGCCGGTGGTCTTCTATGTGTCGCTGACGCCGGACATGGCCGGCCTGCTGGAGATCCCCGGCTTCGCCGATTGGTGGACCAACGTGCAGGCGTTGAAGAGCTACCAGGACACGCTGCCGAACCTCGGCTGAGCGCGACGGGCCGCGGCGCGTCAGACCGCGCCGCGGGTGTTGACGTACAGCGCGTACAGCGCATGGCTGCTGGCCATGAACAGGCGGTTGTTCAATGCGCCGCCGAAGCACAGGTTGGCGCAGCGTTCGGGCAGCGCGATGCGGCCGATTTCGACCCCGTCGGGCGCGTACACGCGAACGCCGTCCCATTCCTCGGCGCTGGCGCCCGCCGCGCCAGTGGTGCCCAGGCCGCACCAAACGTTGCCCTGCACGTCGACGGCGATGCCGTCGTAGGCGCCAGGGCCGCCGGCGTCGACGAACAGGCGCTTGTTGCGCACGGTCGGCCCGTCGACGTCGTAGGCCCAGATCTTCCGCGTCGGCTGGGCCCGGCTTTCGACAACGTAGAGCACCCGCTCGTCGGGGCTGAAAGCCAGGCCGTTGCTGCCCTGCAGATCGGCGATGACCATCGCCAGCGTGCCGCTCGCCGGGTCGATGCGGTAGACGCCGTGCGGCAGTTCGGGCGTCGCCGGCTCGCCTTCCCACCAGCCCAGGATGCCGAATGGCGGGTCGGTGAACCAGATGCCACCATCGCTGTGGCAGACGATGTCGTTGGGCGAGTTCAGTCGCTTGCCGTCGAAGTGGCTGGCCAGCACGGTGATGCGGCCGTCGTATTCGGTGCGCGTGACGCGGCGCGTGCCGTGTTCGCAGGCCAGCAGGCGGCCCTGGCGGTCGCGGGCCAGGCCGTTGGCGTGGTTCGATGGCTTGCGGAAGTCGCTCAGCGCGCCCGAGGTGTCGTCCCAGCGCAGGATGCGGTTGTTCGGGATGTCGCTGAACAGCAGATAGCGCCCGTCTCCGAACCACACCGGGCCTTCGGCCCAGTACAAGCCGTGGGCCAGGCGTTCGACCGTGCCCGACAGCAGGCGCAGGGCCCCGAAGCGGTCGTCGAGAACCTGGATGCGTGGGTCGGGCAGGCGGGTACTGGGTTCGAAGCTCATGAAAGCGGATTCTCGTTGTCAACCAGCGGCAGATCGTCGGGCCCACCGGCGCGCGGCGCTGAGCGCCGCGTCCAGGTCAAAGCGCGACGCGCAGCGCAGCGGCGCGCTGCTCCATCTCGCGGCGCATGTTCTTGCGGGCGATCGCCGCGGCGTGGCGGCGGTGTTCTTCGGGCGTGCTCGGCTTCAGCGGCGGCACAGCCACCGGCTTGCGTTCGTCGTCGACCGCCACCATCGTGAAGAAGCAGCTGTTGACGTGGCACAGCGCCTGGCTGCGGATGTCCTCGGCGATGACCTTGATGCCGACCTCCATCGACGAACTGCCGGTGTGGTTGACGCTGGCCAGGAAGGTCACCAGTTCGCCGACATGCACGGGCTGGCGGAACATCACCTGGTCGACGCTGAGGGTGACCACGTAGCGCCCGGCGTAGCGGCTGGCGCAGGCATAGGCGACCTGGTCGAGCAGCTTGAGGATGGTGCCGCCATGCACATTGCCGGCGAAGTTGGCGGTGTCGGGCGTCATCAACACCGTCATCGACAGTTGGTGGCTGGGCAGGCTGTTCATCGCGGGTCGTTCCGGGCTCGGGCGGCTTTCAGAGCGGCGCGTCGTCGGCGCCGGGGGGCGCGCTGCGGCGGATCCGCACCGCCTTCTTCGGCGGGGCAGCGGGGTTGGCCGCATCCAGGCTGGCGCCGACGATGAAGGCCTGCGTGGCGTCGGGCTGCGCGCCGGGCGAGGTGACGCTCCCTGCGGCGTGATCGGGCGCGCTGGCGTCGTCCTTGATGACGCGGGTGTAGGGACTCAGGATCTGCACCAGTTGCCCATAGACCTTCGGGTTGCCGGCGACGACCTCGCGCTGGTACAGGAAGTCGGCTTCGCCGGTGAAGTTGCCGATCAACCCGCCGGCTTCCGTGATCAGCAACGAACCGGCGGCGATGTCCCAGGGGTTCAGCCCGGTCTCGAAGAAGCCGTCGTAGTAGCCGGCGGCGACGTAGCACAGGTCGAGTGCCGCGGCGCCCGGGCGGCGCAGGCCGGCGCAGCTCTGCATGACCTCTTCGAACATCTTCACGTAGCGCTTGAAGTTGTCGCCCTTGCGGAACGGGAAGCCGGTGCCGATCAGCGAATCGGCGATGCGCGTGCGCTTGGACACGCGCAGCCGGCGGTCGTTGAGGAAGGCGCCGCGGCCGCGCGAGGCGAAGAACATGTCGTTGCGCGTCGGGTCGTAGACCACCGCCTGTTCGACCTTGCCCTTGTGCGCCAATGCGATGCTCACGGCGTAGACCGGGAAGCCGTGCAGGAAGTTGGTGGTGCCGTCGAGCGGGTCGATGATCCAGATGTATTCGCTGTGCTGCGCGCCGCGCGCGCGGCCCGATTCCTCGGCCAGGATGCCGTGGCCCGGGTAGGCCTCGAGCAGCACGTCGATGATCGCGTTCTCGGCCGCCTGGTCGACTTCGGAGACGAAATCGTTGGGGCCCTTCTGGCCGACCTTCAGCACCTCGAGGTCGAGCGCCGCGCGGTTGATGATCGAACCGGCCGCCCGCGCCGCCTTGACGGCGATGTTGAGCATCGGATGGAGCGCTTGCGACATGGGCAGCCTGAAAAGGGAGAGCGACGAAGTACAGAAAGAGCGGTGTCGTTGCGACCCTGCGTTGGGCCGGCGTGTCGGCCGACAATGCGCAGGTCTCGACCCACCTTCGATTTTAGCGACCATGGATCCCACGTCTGCCGCTGCGCTGCTGGGCACTGCGCAGCACGAGACGCGCTTCGTGCTGCCGGGCACTGCACAGCACGAAACCCGCTTCGTGCTGCCGGGCATTGCACAGCACGAGACGCGCTTCGTGCTGGTGCAGCCCAGCCATGCCGGCAATGTCGGCGCCGCCGCACGGGCCATGAAGGTGATGGGCTTTGTCGACCTGGTGCTGGTCCAGCCGCGCTGGCCCGATGTGCTGCAGCGCGACGAGACGCGGGCCCGGGCCAGCGGCGCCGGCGACGTTCTCGACGCGGCACGCGTGGTCGACAGCCTCGCCGAGGCGCTGCAGGGCGTGACCCATGCCTGTGCCACGGCGATGACGCCGCGCGACTTCGGCCCGCCGACCGCCGCGCCGCGCGCGCATTTCGCGGCCCTGGCCGAGCAGGGCCAGCGCGTGGCGCTGGTCTTCGGCCCCGAGCGCACGGGCCTGTGCAACGACGATGTCTACCGCTGCCATGTCTGCCTGTCGATTCCGACCCATCCCGACTACGGTTCGCTGAACCTGGCACAGGCGGTGCAATTGCTGGCCTACGACTGGCGCCAGGCGCTGGGCGGCTTCGAGGTGCAGTCGCGCACGACCGCTCACCCGCGGGCCGATGGCGCAGCGCTCGATGGGCTGCTGGCGCATTGGCAGCAGACGCTGCTCGACATCGGCTACCTCGACCCCGCGGCGCCGAAGAAGCTGCTGCCGCGCCTGCGCCGGATGCTGCAGCGCGCCGAACTGACTGCCGAGGAAGTGCACATCCTGCGCGGCATCGCCCGCGCCGCAGGCAAGCAGGCCTGATTCGCCGCAGGCAAGCACGCCCGATTCCCCGCAGGCGAGTGCGCATGGCTCGCCGCAGGCGAGTGAGGCTCAACCGGCGCCGCGCCGCGGCGCAACGTCAGCAGGATCACCGACCACTGGCTACACTCCGCCCATCATGTTCGATCGCCTGCGCGAAGACATCGCTTGCATCCTCGAGCGCGACCCCGCGGCGCGTTCGGTCTGGGAAGTGCTGACCTGCTATCCGGGCCTGCACGCGCTGGTCCTGCACCGTCGCGCGCACTGGTGCCGGCAGCAGGGCTGGCATTGGGCGGCGCGGTTCATCTCGCACGTGGGTCGCTTCCTGACCGGCATCGAGATCCACCCCGGTGCGACCATCGGCCGGCGCGTCTTCATCGACCATGGCATGGGCGTGGTCGTCGGTGAGACCGCCGAGATCGGCGACGATTGCACGATCTACCAGGGCGTGACGCTGGGCGGAATCTCCTTGGCCAAGGGCGCGAAACGCCATCCGACGCTCGGCCGTGGCGTGATCGTGAGTGCCAATTCGCAGGTGCTGGGCGGCTTCACGGTCGGCGACGGCGCGCGCATCGGCGCGAGCGCTGTGGTGCTGAAAGAAGTGCC
>JANMAP010000318.1:0-19360 GCA_031359905.1 Burkholderiales bacterium
AAGCCGAGCGTGACGATGGCCAGGTAGTCGCCGCGCAGCTTGAGCACCGGCGCGCCGATCATCACCCCGGCGAATGCCGCCAGCTCAGCGGCCAGCGGGATCACTGCCCAGACCGGCGTGTGCATGCCGCCGGGCAGCAGCCTGGCGATCCACTCGAAGTTCTCGATCAGGTGCGGGCTGGCCAGCAGCGCGTACATGTAGGCGCTGGGCCTGAACATCGTCGTCGGCTTCGCCGGCCTGCTCGACCTGGGCTACGTCGCGTTCTACGCCGTCGGGGCCTACATGTACGCGCTGCTCGCCAGCCCGCACCTGGTCGAGAACTTCGAGTGGATCGGCCGGCTGCTGCCCGGCGGCATGCACACCCCGATCTGGGCCGTGATCCCGCTGGCCGCGGGCTTGGCGGCGGTCGCCGGGGTGATGCTCGGCGCGCCGGTGCTCAAGCTGCGCGGCGACTACCTGGCCATCGTCACGCTCGGCTTCGGCGAAATCATCCGCGTGTTCATGAACAACCTCGAGCAACCGATCAACATCACCAACGGCCCACGCGGCCTGGACCGCATCGACGCGATGAACCTGTTCGGCTTCGACTTCGGCAAGGCCAAGCACATCGGCGACTTCGTCATCCCGTCGGTGACGCTGTACTACTACCTGTTCCTGGCGCTGGTGGTCTTCAGCGTGGTGATCTGCTTCCGCCTGGAACGCAGCCGCATCGGCCGAGCCTGGATGGCGATCCGCGAGGACGAGATCGCCGCCAAGGCGATGGGCATCAACACGCGCAACATGAAGCTGCTGGCCTTCGGCATGGGGGCCACGTTCGGCGGTGTGTCGGGGTCGATGTTCGCGGCCTTCCAGGGCTTCGTCTCGCCGGAATCGTTCGCGCTGAACGAAAGCGTGATGATCGTGGCCATGATCGTGCTCGGGGGCCTGGGCAACCTGCCCGGCGTGATCCTCGGCGCGGTGATGCTGTCGGCGCTGCCCGAAGTGCTGCGCTATGTCGCCGGGCCGCTGCAGCAGATGACCGGCGGGCGGCTCGACGCGTCGATCCTGCGCCAGCTGCTGATCGCTGTGGCAATGATCTCGATCATGCTGCTGCGCCCGCGCGGCCTGTGGCCGTCGCGCGAACACGGCAAGGCCGCGCCGGCGCCGGCCGCGGTGCGTTGAAGGGCGGGCACCATGAGCAGCAGCGACATCGTTCTCGACGTCCAGGGCGTCAGCAAACGCTTCGGCGGCCTGCAGGCCCTGTCCGACGTCGGCATCACCATCCGCGCTGGCCAGGTCTACGGCCTGATCGGCCCCAACGGCGCCGGCAAGACGACCTTCTTCAACGTCATCACCGGGCTGTACACGCCCGATTCGGGCAGCTTCGTGCTCGGCGGCCAGCCCTACAAGCCCAGCGCCGTGCACGAAGTGGCCAAGCAGGGCATCGCGCGCACCTTCCAGAACATCCGCCTGTTCGCCGAGATGACGGCGCTGGAAAACGTCATGGTCGGCCGCCACGTTCGCACGCATTCCGGGCTGGTCGGCGCGGTCTTCCGCACCGCCGGCTTCAAGGCCGAGGAAGCGGCCATCGCGCAGCGTGCGCAGGAACTGCTGGACTACGTCGGCATCGGCCGCTATGCCGATTTCCGCGCCCGCACGCTGAGCTACGGCGACCAGCGCCGGCTGGAAATCGCCCGCGCCCTGGCCACCGACCCCAAGCTGATCGCGCTCGACGAACCGGCCGCCGGCATGAACGCCACCGAAAAGATCGTCCTGCGCGAGCTGATCGACCGCATCCGCAAGGACGGCCGCACCATCCTTTTGATCGAGCACGACGTCAAGCTGGTGATGGGGCTGTGCGACCGCGTCACCGTGCTCGACTACGGCAAGCAGATCGCCGAAGGCACGCCGGCCGAGGTCGTGAAGAACGAGAAGGTCATCGAAGCCTATCTGGGCGCCGGGGGACACTGATGGCCGCCACCATGTTGAAGGTCAGCGGCTTGAAGGTCGCGTACGGCGGCATCCAGGCCGTCAAAGGCGTCAGCTTCGAGGTCCTGCAGGGCGAACTGGTCAGCCTGATCGGCGCCAACGGCGCCGGCAAGACGACCACGCTGAAGGCCATCACCGGCACCCAGCTGGTCGCCGACGGCAGCATCGAATACCTGGGCCGGCCGATCCGCGGGCAGGGCGCCTGGGACCTCGTCAAGCAAGGGCTGGTGATGGTCCCCGAAGGACGCGGCACCTTCACGCGCATGACGATCACGGAAAACCTGCAGATGGGCGCCTTCATCCGCGATGACAACGAGATCGACGCCGACATCGACATGGTCTTCGCGCTGTTCCCGCGGCTCAAGGAACGCCGCGCGCAGTTGGCCGGAACGATGAGCGGCGGCGAACAGCAGATGCTGGCGATGGGCCGCGGTCTGATGGCCCGGCCCAAGGTGCTGCTGCTCGACGAGCCGAGCATGGGCCTGTCGCCGATCATGGTCGACAAGATCTTCGAGGTCGTCGCCGACATCCACCGCCGCGGCACGACGGTGCTGCTGGTCGAGCAGAACGCCAGCCGCGCGCTGGGCCTGGCCAACCGCGGCTACGTGATGGATTCGGGCGAGATCACGATGAGCGGCGAGGCCAAGGCCTTGCTCGCCGATCCCAAGGTGCGGGCGGCCTATTTGGGGGAGTGAGATGCACGCCGCCCCGGCGCTGTCCTGACCCAGCCGATGGCCGCAGAGCATGTCGCGCCTGCACTTGCAACTGCTGCGCAGTCCGATGCTGCGGCGCGCCGACGGGCGTGTCGTTGCGTTGAACGCCAACGACGCTGCGTTGCTGACGTTGCTCGCCGTCGACGGGCCGACGCCGCGCGACCGGCTGGTGGCCTGGCTGTTGCCGGCCGAGCCCGACACCGGGCACGCCCGTAGCGCGCTGCGCCAGCGCCTGTTCCGGCTGCGCCGCAGCGCCGCCGCCGATGTCGTGCGCGGCGACGAATTGCTGATGCTCGACGACGCCGTCGACCATGACCTGACCGCCTGGCAGGCTGCGCTGCTGGACGACCCTGGCGCGGCGGTGCAGGGCGACCTGCTGGGAACGCTGGTCTACGACGAGCTGGACGAATTCGCCGGTTGGCTGGCGGTGGCCCGCGAACGCTGGCGCAGCCGGCGCCGCGATGCGCTGGCCGCGCTGGCATCGCGCCTGGAAGCCGAAGAGCGGATCGCCGAAGCGCTGGTCTGCGCCGAACGCCTGGCGCGCGACGAACCGCTGCTCGAACACGCCCAGCGCCGGCTGATGAAGCTGCACTACCGGCGCGGCGACCGCGCTGCCGCGATGGCCTGCTACGAGCGCCTGTGCGCGGCATTGCGCGACGAGCTCGACGACACCCCGTCGCGCGAGACCGTCGCGCTGGTGCGTCTGATCGAGGCCAGCGGCCCGCTGCCGCTGGCCACGGCGCCGCGCAGCCCGACCTTGCGCCGGCCGCCGCGGACCATCGGCCGCGAACGCGAACGTCAGCGCCTGGATGCGGCACTGGCCAGCGGGCGCATCGCGTTCGTGCTCGGCGAGCCGGGCATCGGCAAGAGCCGTCTGCTCGAAGACCGCATCGGCGACGGTTGGGTGGCGACGTCGGCGCGGCCGGGCGATGCCCATGTGCCGTGGGTGCTGCTGGGGCGCCTGGTGCGGGCGCTGGTCGCGCGCAGCGGCACGCTGAAAGCGGGGCCGCTGCCTGACTGGGCGCTGTCGGAACTGGCCCGGCTGGCGCCCGAACTCGGCGCGGCGGCGCCCGGCCGGATGCGCCCGGCGCGCCTGCTGCAGGCGCTCGACAGCCTGCTGCGGCTGGCCCGTCCGGCCGGCGTGGCCGTCGACGACCTGCAGTTCGCCGACGAAGCCTCGCTCGGCCTGCTGCCGGCGCTGGCGGCGCTCGACACGGGCCTGCCGTGGGTCGTCGCGGTCCGGGCCCACGAGCAGCCGCCCGCGGTCACCACCTGGCTGGCAGCGGTCGATGCCGGGGCGATCGAACGCATCGCGCTGGGCCCGCTGGATGCTGCGCAGGTCGGCGAACTGCTCGACTCGCTGGGCCTGCCCGGCCTGCAGGCCGCGGCCTGGGCGCCACGCTTGCACAAGCACAGCGGCGGCAATCCGTTGTTCGTGCTCGAAACGCTGCGCGCCTGGCTCGACCACGCGGTCGGTACGCCGCTGGCCGCCCCGGGCAGTCCGCCGCCGGCACCCGACAGCCTGCGCCACCTGATCGACGGCCGGCTGGCCCGGCTGTCGCCCCTGGCCCTGAAACTGGCGCGTGTGGCGGCGGTGGCCGAAGCCGATTTCCAGGTCGACCTCGCCGCAGCAGCGCTGTCCATCCATCCGCTGGACCTGCTCGACGCCTGGCACGAGCTCGAAGCCGCGCAGGTCTTTCGTGACGGCGGCTTCGCCCACGACCTGATCGCCGAGCTGACGCGCGACACGGTGCCCGGCGCGCTGCGCCGCTGGCTGCATGCGCGGATTGCCGCCTGGCTGCAGGAAAGCGACAGTGCGACCGCTGCCGCCACCGCACGCCACTGGCGCGCGGCTGGCGAGCCGGGGCGCGCTGCCCTGGCCTTTGCCCGCGCCGCCGAGCGCGCCCGACAGGCCGGTCATCTGACCGAAGAAGCGCGCTGGCTGCAGGCGGCAATCGACGCCCACCGACAGGCTGGCCAACCCGCCCATGGATTCGACGCCATGACCCGGCTGGCCATTGCCGCCCGCGAAGCGCTGGCGCCCGAAGAGGCCTTGCGTGTGTCGCAGGCGCTGGTCGACGCCGCGCAGGACGCCGCACAGCGGGCGATCGCCCAGCTGCAGCTCGGCGCCTGCCAGCTCAACGCCGCGCGTTTCGATCTCGCTTCGGCGGCCTTCGACGCGGCCATCGGCGCCGCGGGCGAAGCCGGGCCCGCCGACACGTCCGCTGCCGACACGGCCCAGCACGCTCGCTACCTGCAAGCGCTGGCTGTCGCCCAGTTGCAAGGCCTGCCCGAGGCGGTGCGCCGGATCGAACCGCTGATCCGCTGGGCCGAGGCGCATGACGACGCCTCGCTGAAGCACAGCTTCCTGGCCGACCTGGCGATCCTCTACGACCAGGCCGACCAGCGCCGCCGCGCGCGGCCGTTCTTCGAACGCGCGCTGGCCTATTTCGATCGCTCGCACGAGCGCGCCAACGCCGCGCCGACACGCATGATGTTCGCGCGCAGCCTGGCGCTGCTGGGCGACCTGGCGCAGTCGCGCAGCTTGCTCGAGCAGGCGGTGCGCGACCGCACCGAGCTGTCCGAAGGCGAGGGGGGCCAGGGCATCGAGGTGCTCAATCTCGGCCGCGTCTATGTCGAACTCGGCTGCTACGCGCAGGCGCTGGCGCTGCTCGAGCCGCTGCACGCGCGGCTGTCGGCGCCGGGCAGCGCGATCGTCCGCGCGGCGGTGGCGCTGGTCCTGGCGCGCGCGCATGTCCATCTGGGGCAGGCGGCACGCGCGATGGGCTACTTCAAGGATGTGCCGGCCGACGCGCCGTTTCACCAGCGCGCCCTGCTGCTGTGGACGCGCGCGCTGCTGAAGGGCGACCAGCCGGCCGCCCGCGCCGCGCTGCTCGACGAGGCGCTGGCCGAGTTCGCCGACACCGACCTGCCGTTCATGCGCCTGCCCATCCTGTTCGACCGCCTGGGCTGGGCGCCCGACGCCGACGCGGCGCGGCGCTTGCGCGACGGGGTGGCCGAGTGCGGCGAACGCGAGCTGCCCGCGCCGCAGATGCTGGCGCGGTTGCGCCTGGTGCAGGTGCTGGTCGCGTCCGGCGACGCGCGCACGGCAGTGGTCGTGGCCCGCGACCTGCTCGACGATCTGCCGCGCTGCCACCCGGTCGGGCTGTACCTGCCCGAGCTGTACGCCGTGTGCCGCGGCGCGGCGCTGGCGGCCGCCGACCACCCGCTGGCGCAGCGCTGCCACGACGCCGCGCTGCGCTGGATCGCCGGGGTCGCCAACACCCAGGTGCCAGCCGCCTTCCGGCCGGGTTTTGCCGAGCACAACCCGGTCAACCGGCTGCTGCTGACCGCCGCACGCGGCAGCGCGTAACGCATCGGTCACGCCGCGCTCCTACCTTGCGTTCCAGCCGCGGCACGGAGCCGCGGGAATCCGCCGCCCGACACGACGTCCGCGGTGCAAGAGGAGGGCAGCATGTTCAGCGTCATCCTGACAGCGGTGCTGGCGGCCAGCGTGGTCGCCGGGCTGGCGCTGTGGATCGCCGCGCGTCTGCGCCGTCGCCACGCGCCGCGGCCGCCGGCCCGCCCGCCGCTGCCGGCCGATCCGCAATGGTGCTATCTGCGCCCCGGCGGCGTGCCCTGCGGGCCGGTCAGCGCCAACTCGCTGCTGGCGATGCTCGCCGCCGGCCGCCTGGAGGCCAGCGCGCGGGCCGCGCCGACGTCGCGCAACGACTGGCATCCGCTGGCCGATTGGCTGCCGCGGCTCGGCGCCGACGCCGTTGGCGGCACCCCAGGCACCCACGACCGACCCCACCCCATCACCCGTCCGTCCACTGAAAGAGAGCTGCCATGACCACCTATGTTCGAGTCGACCCCATCGCCGTCAACGAGGGCGCCGCCACCGCGTCGTTCGTCATCCGCCTGGACACCCCGTCGCTGACCGAGGTCAAGGTCAACTACACGCAGCAGAACGGCTCGGCGCTGAACGGCAGCGACTACAACTACCAGTTCGGCACCCTGACCTTCGCCCCCGGCGAGACGCAGAAGACGCTGCAGATCGCGGTCATCAACGACACCAGGGCCGAGGCCACCGAAGTCTTCTGGCTCGACCTGACGAGCGCCACCGGTGCGACCATCGTCCAGCGTTTCACGCCGGCGCTGATCTTCGACAACGACCAGACGCCGGGGACGCCGGCGGTGTCGGTCAGCGACCTCGTGGTCGACGAGACCACGCGGCAGGCGACCTTCCTGGTCTCGCTCGATCGGCCGTCGAACGGGCCGGTGTCGATGTCGTTCGCCACCACCGACGGCACCGCCGTTGCCGGCCAGGACTACGCCGCCAGCGCCGGCGCATTGAGCTTCTCGCCGGGCGAGACGGTCAAATCGGTGACCATCAACCTGCTCGACGACAACATCCAGGAAAGCGATGAGCGCTTCCAGCTGGTGTTGTCCAACCTGCAGGGCGCCACCGCGGCGCACCCGGTGGGCACGGCGACCATCGGGGCCAACGACGGCACGGCCATCGCCACCCCGTCGATCAACGCCTGGGCGCCGGCCGCCGGCGAGGGCGAGACCTTCGCCACGTTCGTGATCCAGCTGAGCGCGCCATCGACCAACGAGGTCAGCGTCAACTACACGCAGCAGAACGGAACCGCGGTCAACGGCAGCGACTACAGCTACTACTTCGGCACGCTGGTCTTCGCACCGGGCGAGACGACCAAGACGCTGCCGATCCTGCTGATCGACGACACCACGGTCGAACGCGACGAGGTCTTCTGGCTCGACCTGACGAGCGCCACCAACGCGGTGATCGAACAGCGCTTCACGCCGGCGCTGATCGTCGACAACGAAGCCGTGGCCGGCACGCCGATGCTGTCGGTCGGCGATCTGGTCGTCGACGAAAGCGCGCACGCGGCGCGCTTCTTCGTCACGCTCGATCGGCCCGCGGCGTCGACCGTCACCGTGGCATACACCACGGCCGACGAAACGGCGCAGGCCGGATCGGACTTCCGCGCCAGCAGCGGCACGCTGAGCTTCGCGCCCGGCGAGATGGTGAAGACGGTGACTGTCGACCTCTTCGACGACGACCTGCCGGAAACCGACGAACACTTCGGCCTGCAGCTCAGCCAGGCCAGCGGCGCCGGGCTGGCCGCCGCGCGGGCCACGGCGCTGATCGCGCGCAGCGACACGCCGCCGACCAGCACCCCGTACGTCACCTCGCGGCCGGTGGTGGCCAGCGAGGGCGACACCTTCGCCACCTTCGTGGTGCAGCTGAGCGCGCCGTCGACCAACACCGTCAGCGTCAACTACACGCAGCAGAACGGCACGGCCGCCAACGGCAGCGACTACAGCTACTACTTCGGCACGCTGGTCTTCACGCCCGGCCAGACGGTCAAGACCTTGCCGATCCTGTTGATCGACAACACCGTGGCCGAGCCGACGCAGCAGTTCTGGCTCGACCTGACCAGCGCCGTCAACGCCACCATCGGGCAGCGCTTCACGCCCGCGGTGATCGTCGACAACGATGGCACCACCGGCACGCCGGCAATCTCCGTCGGCGACGCGGTGGTCGACGAGAACGCGCAGACCGCCAACTTCTTCGTCACGCTGAGCCGGCCGTCGACGTCGACAGTGACGGTGACCTACGCCACGGCCAACGACACGGCGCAGGCCGGTTCGGACTACACCGCGCGGGCGGGAACGCTCAGCTTTGCCCCCGGCGAGGTCGCCAAGACTGTCAGCTTCGACATCATCGATGACAACCTGGCCGAGACCGACGAGTCCTTCCAGCTGCTGCTGGGCAACCCCGGCGGCGCGACGATCGCCGACGGCATCGGCGCGGCGATGATCTCGCGCAGCGACACCGCCGCCGTGGCCCGGCCGCAGATCCTGGTCAGCCCGATCTTCGCCAGCGAGGGCGACACCTTTGCCAGTTTCGTGATCCAGTTGAGCGCGCCGTCGACCAACCAGGTCGGCGTCAACTTCACGCAGAACAACGCCACCGCGCTCAACGGCAGCGACTACAACTACTACTTCGGTACGCTGGTCTTCGCGCCCGGCGAGACCGTCAAGCTGCTGCCCGTGCCGCTGCTCGACGACACCGTCGTCGAATCGCCCGAGTCGTTCACGCTGGACCTGAACAGCGCGGTCAACGCGAGCATCCCGCAACGTTTCACCACCGCCACCATCATCGACCACGACGCGCCCGGCGCGGTCTACAGCTTTGGCCTCGGCAACGACCGCTACACCATCAGCAGCGTGCTCGAGCGCATCGTCGAAAGCCCGAACGGCGGCATCGACACCGTGCGCACGTCGATCAACCTGACGCTGCCCGACAACGTCGAAAACGGCGTGCTGACTGGCACGGCGATGAATCTGCTGGGCAACACGGGCAACAACATGGTCGTCGGCAACGCGGGCAACAACCTGTTCGACGGCAAGGAAGGCATCGACACGGTGGTCTTCTCCGGGCCGGCGGTCAACTACACGGTCAGCGGCACGGTCGCGTCGCGCACCGTGGCCAGCCCGGCCGACGGTGTCGACACCCTCTTTTCGATCGAGCGGCTGCAGTTCGGCGATCTCGTCCGGGCCAGCGACACCACGCCGGGCGGCAACGTCTACGCTGCCTATGCGATGTTCAACGCCGGCTTCGACCGCGCGCCGTCGACGGCGGAGCTGAGCCAATGGACGGCGGTGCTCGACCGGGTCGGCAGCACGC
Source organism: Burkholderiales bacterium (assembly GCA_031359905.1). Lineage (GTDB taxonomy): Bacteria > Pseudomonadota > Gammaproteobacteria > Burkholderiales > Burkholderiaceae_C > Rubrivivax. The sequence goes on from JANMAP010000318.1 coordinate 9,400, forward strand.
AGGCGCTGGCGCAAGCCATGATCAACTACTACGCGCCGGGCATTTCCGACGAGGTGCTGGTCGCCTACCTGTGGGGCACCATCGTCGGCACGCCGATCCCACCCGATGCCTTGAGCACCTACGTCGGCCTGGTGGCCAACGGCACCTACACCCAAGCCTCGCTGGTCGACTTCGTCTGGCCGCTGGACCTGAACACGGTCGAGATCGTCGGCATCGTCGGTCAGACCTTGACGCTGGACCCGGGGTTCTTCCCGGTGCCGGGTTGATTGCAGCCCGCAGCGTTGCGGTTCAAGCGCCAGAGAACCTGAGCCCCTGAGCAAACGAGCCACCGAGCCACTGACAACCAAGCGCTTCAAAGTCAGTCGCGTGGGTCACTCGGCCCTGGCGCCCGAGCGCTTGACGACCTGTTCGTACTTGACGAGTTCGGCCCTGACGACGACGACGCTGCCCAAATCAGTTCACGCCGACGCAGCACCATGCTTGTCGGCCTCGGAGGTGAAGGCATCGGCGAAGAACTCGTCGGCCGGCAGGCCGCAGCGGGCCACGAAGTCGCGCTCGGCGGATTCGACGACGATCGGCGCGCCGCAGGCATAGACCTGGTGGCCGGACAGGTCGGGAAAGTCGTCCATCACGGCGCGGTGCACGAAGCCCGTGCGGCCCGTCCAGCCGTCGTCGGGCAGGGCGTCGGAGACCACCGGCACGTAGCGCAGGCTGGGCATTTCGGCGGTCATGCGCCGGCACCAGTCGTCGAGGTACAGATCGTGCGGTCGGCGTCCGCCCCAGTACAGCACCGCCGGCCGCGTCGAGGCCTTGTGCTGCAACTGTTCGATGATCGCCTTGACCGGCGCGAAACCGGTGCCGCTGGCCAGCAGGACCATCGGCTTGGGGCTGTCGTCGCGCAGAAAGAAACTGCCGAAGGGGCCTTCCATGCGCAGGATCTCCTTGTCCTTCATCGCGCCGAAGACATGGTCGGTGAAGCGCCCGCCGGGCATGTGGCGGATGTGCAGCTCGATGCTCGGCGGCGCGCCCAGCAGGTGCGGCGCGTTGGCCATGCTGTACGCGCGTCGCGCGCCGTCGCGCAGGATGAATTCGACGTACTGGCCAGCGCGGTACTGCAGGTTCTGATTAGCCGGCAGCTGCAGGCGCAGCAGGGCCACGTCGGGTGCCGCGCGTTCGATGTGGATGACGCGGCTGGGCAGCTTGAGGATCGGGTACTCGCCCGCGCCGGGAACGCTGCGCGCTTCGACCACGCAGTCGGTCTGCGGCGTGGCGCAACAGGTCAGGATGAAGCCGGCCTCTTCCTCGGCCACGCTGAGCGCCTTGAGCTGGTGCGCGCCGTGGATCACGCGGCCTTCGAGCAGCCGGCTCTTGCACGAACCGCAGGCGCCGTCGCGGCAGCCGTAAGGCAGGCCCACACCCTGGCGGATGGCGGCCGGCAGGATCGCTTCGTCGCGCTGCACGTCGAACGTCCGCTGGGCGGGCAACAAGGTGATGGAAAAGCTCATTCGATGGGTCCGCCGGGGTCGTTCATGCACACGTAAACTCGATTTCGATTGTGCCCGGTGGGTCGGTTCCATGCGGGCCGCACCCCTGCTGCATCCCTGCCGTTCCCCCTGCCGTGCCCTTGCCGTCCCCCGCCCCATGGCCAGCTCTCGCCGCCCCAGCCTGCTGATCGTCGGCTGCGGCGATGTCGGTCTGCGCGTGCTGCGCCTGCTGCAGCCGCGCTGGCAGGTGCATGCGCTGACCTCGACCCCGGCCCGCGTGCCGCTGCTGCGTGCGGCCGGCGCCACGCCGCTGCTGGGCGATCTCGATGATCCGCGCAGCCTGGGTCGGCTGGCCGGGCTGGCCGACCATGTCCTGCACCTGGCGCCGCCACCGCCGCACGGCGACGGCGACCCGCGCACGCGCGCGCTGCTGTGCGCGCTGGCGCGCGGCGGGCGGGTGCAGCGGCTGGTCTATGCCAGCACCAGCGGGGTCTACGGCGACTGTGCCGGCGCGCGCTTCGACGAGACGCGCCCCACCCGCCCGACCACCGATCGGGCGCGCCGGCGCGTCGATGCCGAAGCCCAGCTGCGCTGGTTCGGACGGCGCAGCGGCGCGCGCGTCACGCTGCTGCGCATTCCCGGCATCTACGCCGCCGACCGCCCGGGCGGCCACCCGCGCGAACGGCTGCAGCGCGGCACGCCGGTGCTCGCAGCGCCGGACGACGTCTACACCAACCACATCCACGCCGACGATCTGGCCCGGGCCTGCGTTGCCGCGCTCCACCGCGGCCTGCCGCAGCGCGTGCTGCACGCCAGCGACGACAGCGAGCTGAAGATGGGCGACTACTTCGACCTGGCGGCCGACCTGTGCGGCCTGCCGCGCCCGCCGCGCGTGGCCCGCGCGCAGGCCGCTGATCAACTGAGTCCGATGCTGCTGAGCTTCATGAGCGAATCACGACGCCTGGACAACCAGCGGATGAAGCGCGATCTGCGGCTGGTGCTGCGTTACCCCACGGTGCTCGAAGGCCTGCGCGGGACCTGAGCCCAACGGCTCGCTGGTGCTCGCAGGCAATCCTGCTGCCTGCCGCGAGCGCCCCGCTTCGCGAGCCAGCGCACGCCGTGGAACTGACTCTGCCTGGCCACCGGCGTCGCCCCGGGGCGTTCTCTAGATTCCTTCGGCGCGGCGCAACGTCTTCGCGCGGTCGACCGCGTTGGCGACCAGGTTCATCCGCTCGCCCTTGCGCTCGATCTCCAGCAGCACGCTGCGTTCGGCCGGTGCGGTGGCCCACAGCGTCTGCCACAGGCCGGCCAGATTGGCCACCGGCACGCCGTCGATGCGCAGGATGCGGTCGCCGGGCTGCAACCCGGCCACGTCCGCCGGACTGTCGTCGCTGACCCGCAGCACGCGCACCTCATCGTCCTGTTCGACGCAGTTCAGGCCCAGCCAGGCGCGGACGCTGGCATTCGAGCGGCCGCGCAGGCGCAGGTCGGCGAGGATCGGCTTGAGCAGATCAATCGGCACAAACATGTTGCCCGGCGTCCGCGGCGCGCCCGGCCCCAGCGCGTCGGCGACGACCAGCGATCCGATGCCCAGCAATTCGCCGCGCCCGTTGAACAGCGCGGCGCCGCTGTGGTCCTGGCGCGGCGGGGCGGTGAAGAGCGCGCCTTCGACGTGATATTCCCAGAAACCGGAAAAGGCCCGCCGCGACAGCAGCCGCGCGGTGCTGACCTCGGCGGCCTCGCCGCCACTGGCCACCACCAGTGGCTCGTCGCGAGCGGTGGCCGCGGCGCTGCCCAACGGCACCGGTTCGAGCCGCAGGGGGGTCAGTGCCTGCACCAGACCGAAACCGGTGGCACCGTCGTAGGCCACGACACGGGCAGGAACGCGGCGCCCGTCGTCGGTCTGGAGGTCGACCCGCTCGGCTTCGAGCACCAGATAGCCGATCGTCAGCACCAGTCCGTCGCCGCTGATGACGACGCCAGAGCCCTGGCGCTGGCGGCCGAGGCTGGCGGCTGAGCGTGCCTCTTCGACGGCCAGGCTGCGCACACCGACGACCGCATCACTGGCCCGGCGCAATGCGCGGGCCTGGGTTTCGATGTCCGTCAACTGCGGCTGCGCGATGGCGCCGAGGCTGACGGCAGCCAGTGCCGCGGTGAAGACACCTGCGATGCTTCGCTTCATGTGACGACTCCCCTACAACGCGCCCCCGAAGCGCAGATCCAGGCCACCCTCGGCAGCGAGCATGATGCGTTCCCGCAACCCTGTCGATGCCAGGGCCAAGCGGGATGAGGACCGAGGAACGAGAAAAGACGAACCTGCCGCGTGGCGTTCAGCGCCGGCGGGAGCCGAAGGGCGGCTGCTTGCGCCAGTAGCGGATCATCAGGAAGCCGCCGACCATCCCGCCCAGGTGGGCGAAGTGGGCCACGCCGGTCTGGTCGGTGTAGCCCAGCACCAGCTCGAGCACGCCGAAGACGATCACGAAGGTTCGCGCGCGCATCGGGATCGGCGGGAACAGCGGCATGATGATCCGGTCGGGGAACAGCATGCCGAAGGCCAGCAGCAACGCGAACAGGCCGCCCGATGCGCCGACGGTCGGCGCGAACGACCCGGTGATCGCGGTGACGATCAGCTGGGTCGCCGCCGCGGCCAGCACGCCGGCGAGCAGGAACTGCATGAAGCGGCGCTGACCCCACAGGCGTTCGAGTTCGGCGCCGAACATCCACAGCCCCAGCATGTTGAAGAACAGGTGGAACACGCCGCCGTGCAGGAAGGCGTAGGTCAGCACCTGCCACGGCCCGAATGCCCCGCTGGCGAGCGGCCACAAGGCCAGCCAGCGCTCCAGCGGCAGGAACACCTGCAGGCAGAACACTGCTGTGCAGATCAGCATCAGGTTCCGGGTGACGGGGGGCAGTGGCGGCATGGGTGATGGCGGGAAGAAGGAATCGAATCGCGGGCAGTGCCCCGGCGGCGCGATCCGGATGGCAGGCCGACGAGCAGCATCGGCTGGCGTCTCGCCGATGGGCCACCAGTGGCGTCGAGTCCAGGCCACCGGAAACGATGTGCGAGGCGGCTCCGGCCGGTGCGATGAACAGCGATGGTGCCCGCGGCCAGACTCGAACTGGCACGCCTTGCGGCGGCGGATTTTGAATCCGCTACGTCTACCGATTTCGTCACGCGGGCCAGTCGCGCCGTGAGCACGCCCAGGCCTTGGATTATCACACGCACCCCCCGCGTGGACCGGGTCGCGCTGCCACAATCGCGGCGCCAACGAGGAACCCACGATGAGCGCAGCCGCCGCCCCCGATTACGCGACCTTGGAAGATGCCATCGGCCGCACGCCGCTGGTCCGCCTGCAGCGGGTGCCCGGCGCTGCGGGGGCCCCGCGCGGCAACGTGATCCTCGGCAAGCTCGAAGGCAACAACCCGGCCGGGTCGGTCAAGGACCGGCCGGCCATCAGCATGATCAAGCGCGCCGAGGAACGCGGTGAGATCCGCCCCGGCGACACGCTGATCGAGGCCACCAGCGGCAACACCGGCATCGCACTGGCGATGGCCGCAGCGATCCGCGGCTACCGCATGCTGTTGATCATGCCCGAGGACCTGTCGGTCGAACGCGCGCAGACGATGAAGGCTTTCGGCGCCGAATTGATCCTCACGCCGCGCTCCGGCGGCATGGAATACGCGCGGGATCTGGCCGACCAGATGCAACGCGACGGCAAGGGCCGGGTGCTCGACCAGTTTGCCAACGCCGACAACCCGCGCGTCCACTACGAAACCACCGGCCCCGAAATCTGGCAGGACACGCACGGCCGCATCACGCATTTCGTCAGCGCGATGGGCACCACCGGCACGATCACCGGTGTCTCGCGCTACCTCAAGGAAATGAGCCCTGCGGTGCGCATCGTCGGTGCGCAGCCCAGCGAAGGCTCGCGCATCCCCGGGATCCGCAAGTGGCCCGAGGCCTATTTGCCGAAGATCTACGACCCCACGGGCGTCGACGAGCTGATGCTGGTCAGCCAGGCCGACGCCGAAGAGATGGCGCGCCGCCTGGCGCAAGAGGAAGGATTGTTCGCGGGCCCCTCTGCGGCCGGGGCCTGCTGGGCGGCGCTGCAGATCGCCCAGACGGTCAGCGACGCGACGATCGTCTTCATCGTCTGCGACCGCGGCGACCGCTACCTGTCGACGGGCATCTTCCCGGCCTGATGGCCCGGCGTGGCCGATGAGCGCGTCCTACCGTTTCTGCCCGACCTGCGCGACGCCGCTGGCGGCCATCGAACAAGCCGAGGACGGCGGGCCGAAGACCCGGCTGCGCTGCCCGGCCTGCGGCTGGACCCACTGGAACAACCCGACGCCGGTGCTCGCGGCGGTGATCGAATGCACCGACCGCAACGGCCAGGTGCTGCTGGCGCGCAATGCCGCCTGGCCCGGCCGGATGTTCGCGCTGATCACCGGTTTCATGGAAGCCGGCGAGACCCCTGAAGAAGGCATCGTCCGCGAGGTGCTGGAAGAAACGTCGCTGGTCGTCGATGCGCTGGCGCTGATCGGCGTCTACGAATTCAGGCGCATGAACCAGCTGATCGTGGCCTATCACGCCACGGCACGCGGCGACATCGTGCTGTCGCCCGAACTCGCCGAGTACCGGCTGTTCGCGCCGCAGGACTTGTTGTGCTGGCAGGCCGGCACCGGCCTGGCGCTGGCCGATTGGCTGCGCTCGCGGGGGTACCAGCCGCGTTTCATGGACCCGGCCCAACGCAGCTGAGCGCCGGCCTAAAATCGCCCGCCATGGACGCCGACAAAGAACTCGACACGCGCGGGCTGAACTGCCCGCTGCCGATCCTCAAGGCCAAGAAGGCCCTGGCCGACATGGCCAGCGGGCAGGTGCTGCGGGTGGTCGCGACCGACCCCGGCTCGACCCGCGATTTCCAGGCCTTCGCGCGGCAGACCGGCAACGAGCTGATCGGGCAGACCAGCGCCGGCGCTGAATTCATCCACCTGCTGCGGCGCCGCTGATCGCGGCGGCGCCGCGGCGCAGCCGCCGGGCCGCTCAGAGCGTCAGGCTCTTCAGGTACTGCCGGAAACCCGGCCCGAGTTGCGCGTGGGCCAGGGCCAGTTCGACATTCGCTTCGAGGAAGCCTTCCTTGCTGCCGCAGTCGAAGCGCTTGCCTTCGTAGCGGTAGGCGAAGACCTTCTCGCGGCGCAGCAACGAGGCGATGCCGTCGGTGAGCTGGATCTCGCCGCCGACGCCGCGCGGCTGGCTGGCGATCTCGTGGAAGACGCCGGGCGTCAGGATGTAGCGGCCGGCCACGCCCAGACGCGACGGCGCGACCTCGGGCGCCGGCTTCTCGACGATGCGGGTCACGTCGACCACGCGCTCGTTGACCTCGGTGCCGGCGACGATGCCGTAGCGCCGCGTGTGTTCGGCCGGCACTTCCTGCACCGCCAGGATCGACGCCCGCCATTCGCTGAACTGCTCGACCATCTGGGCCAGCACCGGCCGACCGTCGAGTGGGCCGACCATCAAGTCATCGGCCAGCAGCACCGCGAAGGGCTGGTCGCCGACCAGGCGTTGGCCGCACAGCACCGCGTGGCCGAGACCCAGGGCCTGGGGCTGGCGCACGTAGATGCATTCCATGTCGTCGGGCTTGACGCTGCGAACGACCTCCAGCAACTCGTGCTTGGCGCTCTTCTCCAGCGCCACTTCCAGTTCGTAGGTCATGTCGAAATGGTCTTCGATCGGTCGCTTGTGGCGCCCGGTCACGAAGATCATCTGGCGCACGCCGGCGGCGTAGGCTTCTTCCACTGCGTACTGGATGAGCGGCTTGTCGACAACCGGCAACATTTCCTTGGGTTGTGCTTTTGTCGCGGGCAGAAAGCGTGTCCCAAGACCGGCGACCGGGAAGATTGCCTTGTGCACTAGCATGTTGAGCTTCAGAAGCGTGGGTGTCAGGCCGATTCTGGCATGTGCTCTTTCGATCTCCTTATGACACTTTGGCGCTCCCACTGATGGACGTGCTGGTCGTCGAGCCCATCGACGGTGACGTCGTGCACTGGCTGGCAGCGCGCCACGCCGTGCTTTACGCCCCCGAGATGGCGCAGGATCCGCAGGCGTTCCGTCAGGCGCTGGCACGCGTGCGCGCGCTGATCATTCCGCCCTCGGTGGCGCTGGATGCAGCGGTGCTGACGCGCGCCCCGCTGCTGCGCGTGGTTGGCCGGCTGTCGGTGGGCGCGGAAAACATCGATCTGGACGCCTGCGCCCGCGCCGGCATCGAAGTCGCCCGGCCGGCCAGCGCCACCGCCGTGGCCGAAGCCGAATTCACCATCGGCGCGCTGCTGCAGCTGTTTCGCCGGGTGCCCATCATCACCGACGAGGGCTTGTTGGTCGGGCGCGAACTCGGCGGCGCGGTGGTCGGCGTGATCGGCATGGTGCCCGCGCTCAAGCCGCTGGCACAGCTGCTGGCGGCCTTCGGCGCATCGGTGCTCGGCTACGACCCGGGCGTGCACGCCTCAGACGCCGTCTGGGCCCGCTCCGGCGTCAAGCCGGTGGGCCTGCGCGAACTGATGCAGGCCAGCGACGCGGCCTGCGTGCTGATGACCTGGTATCCGCGTTTCAGCGGCCTGTTCGGCGAACGCCTGCTGGCCGAGTGCAAGCCGAATCAAATCATCGTCAGCCTGGGGCATTCCAGCCTGTTCGACGACAGCGCGCTGGCCGCCGCGATGACCAGCGGCAAGATCGCCGCAGCGTGGCTCGACAGCATGGAGCCCGGCCTGCTCGACCCGGGGCGCCCGCTGCGCCACATCGACACCCTGCAGATCACCCCGAGGGTGGCCGGCACGACGCGCGAATCGCGCACGCGCAGCGCCTGGGCGCTGGCTCGTCGCATCGACGAGCTGTTGCTGGGCAGCGCCGGCCGCGGCGAATTCAGGCCGACGGCACCAGACGCGCTTGCTGAAGCTGGAGCCGATCCACCGCCTGTTTGAAATCGGCCAGGCGGGCGCGTTCCTGTTCGACCACGGTGGCCGGTGCCCGGGCCACGAAGCTCTCGTTGCCGAGTTTCGATTCGGCCTTGCCGATCTCGCCGAGCAGGCGGGCGATTTCCTTGCCGAGCCGCGCGGTTTCCGCAGCGACGTCGATCTGTACGTGCAGTGCCAGGCGCAGCGGGCCGACCACCGCCACCGGCGCGGCCTGCGTCGCGGCTTCGAAGGCCGCTTCGTCGAGCACGCGCACCTCGGCCAGCCGGGCCAGCGCCTGCAGCAGCGGCGCCGCGGCAGCGACGAAGCGCGCCTCGCCTGTCGTCAGCAACGGCACGCGTTCGCCGGGCGGCAGGCCCATCTCGCTGCGCAGCCGGCGGCTTTCGGCGACGACCGACTTGAGCTGGGCCATCCAGGCATCGGCGGCCAGGTCGATCTTTTCCAGCTGGGCTTGCGGGTAGGCGGTGGTGACGATGCTGTCGGCGGCACCGCCCGCCTTGCGGCCGGCGACCACCGCGACGGTCTCCCACAATTCGGCGGTGATGAACGGCGTGATCGGGTGCAGCAGGCGCAGCACGGTTTCCAGCGTGCGGATCAGCGTGCGCCGGGTGGCGCGTTGACGGCCTGCATCACCGGCCTGGGTGGCGTCGGCCAACTGGACCTTGGCGATCTCCAGGTACCAGTCGCAATACTCGTCCCAGACGAAGGCGTAGATGGCATTGGCGACATTGTCCAGCCGGTAGTCGGCGAAGCCCTTGGCGACGGCATCCTCGACACGCTGCAGCTCGCCGCTGATCCAGCGGTCGGCCACCGAAAAGCGCATGTAGCCGTGGAACGGCCCAGCCGGCTTGACCACCTGGCCTGCAGCGTCGAGCTGCGGCGCGGCGCACTCGGCCTTGGTGTGTTCCTGCAGCCCGCAGTCCTGCCCTTCGCAGTTCATCAGCACGAAGCGCGTGGCGTTCCAGAGCTTGTTGCAGAAATTGCGGTAGCCCTCGCAGCGCTTGGTGTCGAAGTTGATGTTGCGGCCCAGGCTCGCGTAGCTGGCCATCGTGAAGCGCAGCGCGTCCGCGCCGAAGGCCGGGATGCCGTTCGGGAACTCTTTTTCGGTCTCCTTGCGCACGCGGGGCGCGATCTCCGGTTTGCGCAGGCCGGTGGAGCGTTTGTCCAGCAACTGCGGCAGATCGATGCCGTCGATCAGGTCGACCGGGTCGAGCACGTTGCCTTCGCTCTTGCTCATCTTGTGGCCCTGCGCGTCGCGCACCAGGCTGTGGATGTAGACGTCGCGGAACGGCACCTGGCCGTCCGGGCAATCGACGCTGCGGGTGAAGTGCGTCGTCATCATGATCATCCGGGCGACCCAGAAGAAGATGATGTCGAAGCCGGTGACGAGCACGCTGCTGGGCAGGAACAGCTGTTGTTCCAGCGCCGCCTGCCCGGTCGTCTGCGGCCAGCCGAGCGTGCTGAACGGCACCAGCGCCGACGAGTACCAGGTGTCGAGCACGTCCTCG
>JANMAP010000341.1:0-3031 GCA_031359905.1 Burkholderiales bacterium
ACTCGGAATCGTCGCCCACGCCCTGCGGGATCAGGCGCAGCGGCCACAGTAGCGCCTGCCGCAGATGGCGCACGGTGATCGCCTGCGTGCCTGGAGGCGCGGCCGGGGAGCGGGCGTCTTGCAGCATGCGCCCAGTGTAGACACGCACGCGCGGTGGGGGTGAGGAATTCGCGGCCGGCCCGGCCGGTTTGCATCGAACGCCGCGCCGAACACCGCGCCGATCGGTGCGCTTCTCGGGCCTTTCGCGAGGCCTGGCCCCGGGCATGCTCGCACCCACAGCTGGCACCACGCGCTGAAGAACACGCTGCGCCAGGCGCCCGACGTGATCCTGATCGGCGAAGTGCGCGACACCGAGACCATGGAACACGCCATCGCCTTCGCCGAGACCGGCCACCTGTGCCTGGGCACACTGCACGCCAACAGCGCCAGCCAGACCATCGAGCGGATCATCAACTTCTTTCCCGAAGAGCGCCGGGCGCAGCTGCTGATGGACCTGTCGGCCAACCTGCGGGCCATCGTCTCGCAGCGCCTGGTGCGCCGCGAGGACGGCAACGGCCGCGCCGCGGCGATCGAGATCCTGATCAACACGCCGACCATCGCCGAGCGCATCCTGCAAGGCGAGTTCAACGAGCTGAAATCGATCATGACCCGCTCGCGCGAGCTCGGCATGCGGACCTTCGACTGGGCCCTGTTCGAGCTCTACAACGCCGGGCTGATCGGCTTCGACGAGGCCCTGCGCAACACCGACGCGGCCAACGAGCTGCGCCTGAACATCAAGCTGAAGAGCCAGCGCGGCGAGCCCGCGACCTCGGCCTTCATGTCGCTGGCGCTGGAACCCGATGCGCCGGCGCCGGAAGACATCGAAGCCCAGCGGCAGAAGGAACTGCAGCAGCAGGACGAGACGCGCAAGCGCGTGGAGATGGAGCAGCTGCGCGAGAAGAGGCGCCAGTCCGAGGCTGCCGGCGCAGGCGCGGCCGCCGCGGCCCCGCGACGTTGAACGCGGAACGGGTCGCGCTGCCGGCGGGCGGGCCACGACCAAACGCATGCCCGAACGCATGCCCGAACGCACAACCAACGGCCAGGCCTCACCACACGCCCAACCGCTCGCCAGCGCAGCCTATAGTTCCACGAGCACATTCATCCGGAAACGCGACATGGCCCTGCGCAATACCCCGCTTTCACGCCCCCGTCCGGTCTTGATGGCGCTGGCCCTCGCTGCCGGTCTGCTGATACCGGCCTGGGCCGCGGACTTCGAGGTCAAGGCGCCCGACGGACGCACCCTGCTGATCAAGGACGACGGCACCTGGCGGGTCGCCGATGCGCCTGCAGGTTCGGCCTCGGCGCCGCCGCTCTACGACGGCCCGCAGGCCGAGCTGACGCTGGTCGGTCGCCAGGACGTACCCGGCGGCTGCGCCTTCACGATGACGCTGGTCAACCAGTTCCCGTACGAGATCCGCAGCCTGGTGCCGGACTTCGTCGTCCAGCGCCCCAGCGGGGTGGCCTACACCACGCAGAGCCTGGCCTTCACCGGCATCAAGCCGGGCGACCAGCGCAGCGGCGAGTTGCGTGTGCAAGGCCTGGCGTGCAAGGACATCGCCACGCTGCACCTGGAGCGTGGCGACCGCTGCGAGATGGGCGACCTGAACCGCTTCAGCGACGCCGACGGCCGCTGCCTGGCGCGGTTGAAGGTGGTGCCCAGCCGGCTGCTGAAGTTCGAGAAATGAGCAGCGCGGGCGGGTCGTCTCTTCAGGCCGCTGCGCGGCGGCGCCTGACGGTCAGCGTCGCCAACCCCGCCACGGCCAGCAAGGCCAGCGAGCCGGGTTCCGGCACCGGCACCGGGATAGCAATGTCCGACAGCATGAGGTTGCCGCGGCCGTCGCCGATCACGCCGATCAAGGTCGCAGCACCGGTCAGCAGGTTGATCGTGTAAAGCCCGCTGGTGCTATTGCCATTGCCGTTCCCATTGTTCCCACTTGTCCTGAGTTGCGCGAAAGCCGTGTTCATGCCGCCCTCGGTCAGGATGTCGAAACCCGCGGCGTCGTCGAAATCGAAGCCCAAAAGGCCGACGGTCTTCAGCTCGCCGTTGTTCGGAACGTCGGTGGTGACCAGCGAGTTGGTACCGGAGTCCAGGTAATACAGCCTGGTCGAGAGCACGGTGCCGATTGGGCCGAAGATGCTGTTGGTGTACGCCGCGTCGACGATGTTTGGGTTGACACCGACGTTCGTGTCCCCCGAGACATAGGCCAGCGTGCCATCGGTTGGCGGCGTGCCGGTGCCGCCGTTGACCCCGTTGGCAACGTTGATGCGGCGATTTTCGTCGTTGGCCGTGACCACGCGCATGCGGTCGGGAACCGGGTTGAAGTCGATGCCCAAACTCGTCGTCGTTACTGGCGATTGCGAGGTGCTGAGCAGCGTCGTCGTACCGGTCTGGGTGTTGACGGTGTAAATCCCGTTGGTTGTTCCCGAGTAGCCGTACAGCAGACCGTCGGCCGGGCGGAAGTCGATGCCGTCGAGCTTCGTCGTCAAGCTGCCCACGGTGGTCACGATGCCTGGCGTTGCGCTGTCGAAGCGCACCAGCGTCTGGCCATTGCCGGCCAGCGCGAAGACCAAAGCGGCATGGGCGGCAGGCGCGGCCAGCAGGCTGAACAGCGCCGCAGCGGTGGCGAGCGGGCGAAACAAGGTCGGCATGGGTGAACTCCTTTGGGTGGTGAACATTGGAAGCGCAAGATCCAGGGGCGAGGGTGCAGGTCCATCCCGCCGCACCATGTCGACTTCGCAGCGCGGGCCGTTTCGGATGCACGCCTGAGGCCTTTCTCCCTCATCCCAGGGGGTTCGCTGCGCGACTGGTTACAAGTCCGCGACGCCGCCCTGAACGGCGCGTTCATCCGCCGGCGGACCGACAATGCCGCATGCAGCCCTTCGACGACCCCCTGCACGACCGCGAAGTCGGCCAGCGCCAATCGACACGCGACACCACGCGCATCGACGACACGCGCATCGAGGCGAATCGCTGCCCAGCTCCGACGCCACG
>JANMAP010000366.1:0-6704 GCA_031359905.1 Burkholderiales bacterium
AGAACCTCCTCGAAGCGCAGCGCCTGCTCGGTGCGTTCGCCGCCGACATCGATTTCTATTCGATCTCGCTCACGCCCCTGAGCGACGACCCTGCAGCCTTGCGCGCCTACATGCGCCGGCAGCACATCGGCAAGGGCTGGACTTTTCTGACAGGCAAGCCTGACAACATCGACCGTGTGCGTCGCGGCCTCGGCTTCGCGCAGGCGGCACCGGATGCCGACGCCGACCTGTCGAACCATTCCGGCATGTTGCGCATCGGCAATGAGCGCCTGGTGAGCTGGGGCCACGCTTCGGCCACCACGTCGACAAAAGCGATCGCACGAATGATCCGTTTCGAATTGGGTTGAACCGGGGCCGCCGGTGCCGCGAGAGACCCCGGCCGACAGGGGTTGCTATGCCCCGGCGCCGGCGTTGATCAGGTTTCTCGAGACGGCCTGACAGAAGCCACGACGGCGCATGAGTCAATGATTGGCCATGCGACGTGGGTTGGTGTGTTGTCGTCCGATGGTCGCCACGGCCTCTAAAGTCCGCGCGTGGCGAGGCCGATCGGCGGCGTCGACCATCCCCCACCGACCAACGAGACCCCGCATGGACACCCCATTCTTCGACGCCGGCGACGTGCTGCTGCAGTCCGGCCGCACCCACCGCAGCACCCGCCTGGCCTACCAGACCTACGGCACGCTGAACGCCGACAAGTCCAACGCCATCGTCTGGATGACGCCGTTCGGCGCGCAGCACATGGACATCGAAGGCTCGATCGGCGCCGGCCGGGCGCTCGACCCGACGAAGTACTTCATCGTCATCCCCAACCTGTTCGGCAACGGCCTGTCGTCGTCGCCGAGCAATGCGCTGGCCCCGGCCAACGGCAGCCGCTGGCCGCGCTTCACGATCGCCGACAACGTGCGCGTGCAGCGCCGCTTGCTGCTTGAGGTCTTCGGCATCCAACGCGTGGCGCTGGCCGGCGGCTTCTCGATGGGCGGGCTGCAGGCCTACCACTGGGCGGCGCTGTTCCCCGACGCGGTGGCGCGGCTGGCGGTGCTCTGCGGCGCGGCGCGCTGCGCGCCGCACAACAAGGTCTTCCTCGACGGCGTGCGCGCCACGCTGACTACCGACGAGCACTACCGCGACGGCCACTTCGTCGGCTTTCCCGAACGCGGCCTGCGCGCGATGGGCCGCGTCTACGCCGGCTGGGCGCTGTCGCAGACCTTCTATCGCGACGAGCTGTGGCGCCAGACCGGCGCCAGTTCGCTCGAGGACTTCCTGGTCACGTCGTGGGAAGGCAGCATGCTGCGCCGCGACCCCGACAACCTGCTGGCCCACCTGTGGGCCTGGGAACACGCCGACATCAGCGCCAACGAGCTCTACGGCGGCGACTTCGCCCAGGCGCTGGGCGCGATCACCGCGCGCGCCGTGATCCTGCCCGGCGCCACCGACCTGTATTTCCAGGTCGAGGACAACCGCCGCGAGGTGGCCCTGCTGCAACGCGGCGAGCTGAAGGTCATCCCCTCCGACTGGGGCCACCGCGCCGGCGGCGCTGCCGCACCGCCGGAGGACGCGCGCTTCGTCGACCAGGCCCTGGGCGCACTGTTGGCCAGCGACTGACGCATGCCGCCGATGGACCACGGGCTGCTCACCGGCGCGCTGGGCGCCGTGGTCGGCCTGGTGATGGCGCTGACAGGGGCCGGCGGCGGCGTGCTGGCGGTGGGCGCCGCGGCCGTCCTCGGCGCGCTGCTCGGCCTGCGCGACGGCATCGTGCGCTACCGCGCGGCCGGCCTGATCGGCAGCGTGGCGATGGCCCTGGCGCCGCTCGGCGTGTGGCTGTCGCACCGCCTGCCGGCGCAGCCCTTGATGCTGGGGTTCAGCGCGGTGCTGGCCTGGTCGGCGTGGCGCATGTGGCAACGCGCGGCCGGCCACGACGATCACGGCGCCAGGGCGCCGCGGCCTTGTCTGGTCGACCCGCGCGACGGCCGCTTGCACTGGACGCCGGACTGCGCCTGGGCCCTGGTGCGCACCGGCGCGATGTCGGGCCTGTTGACCGGGCTGCTCGGCGTCGGCGGCGGCTTCATCATCGTGCCGGCACTGGGCCGCCACACCGACCTGGACGCCCGCAGCATCGCCGCCACCTCGCTGGCCGTGATCGCGCTGGCAACGCTCTCCGGGCTGGCTGCCTCCAGCATCCACAGCCACGTCGACCTGCGCCTGGCCGCGTGGTTCGGCGGCGCCGCGGTGGCTGCGCTGGTCGCCGGCCGCGGCCTGGCCCGGCGCTTGCCGACGCCGGTGCTGCAGCGCAGTTTCGCCGCCCTGGCCGGCGTCGCCGCGCTGTTGATGCTCGGTCGGGGCGTGGGCTGGTCGGTCGGCTGACGGGGGGCCGCCGCGGGGGCGGGCGCGGCGCCGCAGCGCGAAGCCTGCTTGGTGCAGCCGCCGGCGAGATGCGCCGGCCCTGCAGCGACGCCAGACAGCCCGAGCGCCTGCCAGCGACGATCGACGTGGCTCAGGCGGTGCGGATCAAGGTGTCGACACCGCCAGGCCGGCAGGATCGAAGTTGGCGCCGCACAGCACCAGCAGCACGCGTTCGTGGGCTGCCGGCCGCACGACGCCGCTGGTCAACGCGGCCAGCGGCAGTGCCGCCGCCGGCTCGACGGCCAGCCGCAGTTCGCGCCACAGACGCTGCTGCGCCGCGGCGATGGGCGCGTCGTCGATCAGGTGGCTGCCGGCAACGTAGCGCTGGCAGATCGGCCAGGCGATGCTGCCGATGCAGCGCGCACCGAGCGCATCGGCGGCCAGACCGCCGACGGCCACATCGACAGGCCGGCCGGCAGCGCGCGCGGCAGACAGCGTCGGCGCGCCAGCGGGCTCGAGCGCATCGACCCACACCCGCCCGCCGAACCAGGCCGCGATGCCGGCCACCAGGCCGCCGCCGCCAACGCTGACCAGCGCCCGATCGGGCAGGCCGGCTTCGGCCTCGACCTCGGCGGCCAGCGTGCCGGCGCCGGCGACCACCTCGGGCTGGTCGTAGGCGTGCATCAACAGCGCGCCGGTCGCCTGCTGGCGCAGCAGGCAGGCGGCCAGCGCATCGACATAGGCCGCGCCGCCGACCACCACGCTGGCCCCCAGCGCGGCCAGCGCGCTGCGCTTGGCGCTGCTGGTCAGCTCGGGCAGGAAGACCTCGCAGCGCACGCCCAGCGCCTGGGCCGCAGTGGCCACCGCGATGCCGGCGTTGCCACCCGAGGCGACCACCACGCCGGCGGCCGGGATGGCCTGGGCGCGCATGCGGTTGAACATGCCGCGGGCCTTGAAGCTGCCGCCACGCTGCAGGTGTTCCAGCTTCAGCCACAGTTCGGCCACGTCGAGCCCGAGCGCCGCGCCGGGCAGTCGCCACAGCGGCGTGCGGCGTGCGGCGCACGTCGCCGGCGATCCGCGCCGCAGCGGCCGTGATGTCGGCGCGGTCGACGCGCGGCGCGTCCGCGCGTGATGGGAAAGCAGTGGTCATCGGCGGACTCTAGCGGGCCGCAGCGGCGTCGAATCGCTGCGGGCGAAGCAGCGCCGCTGCGCCCTGCGCCCTGCGCCCTGCGCCCTGCGCCCTGCGACCCTGCGACCCTGCGCCCCTGCGACCCTGCGACCCTCCAACCCTCCGCCTCCGACCCTGCGAATACTGCGGCGCGAAGCGACACCTATCATCCAGCGACTGGACCCTTTCGGAGTCGTCGATGCGCGTGTGGTGCGGCCTGATGCCGGAGATCCGCCGGCGGCTGATCGGGATCGCGCTGCCGGCGCTGATGACCGTGGTCTGCAGCACCGCGGCCGCCGCCGCGCCGGCGTTCGACGAGGATCCGCAGGGTGCGCGCGTGATCGTCAAATACAAGGCGCAGGGCACGCTGATGCGCAGCCAGGCGGCCGCGGCCACCACGCTGCAGGGCCCGCTGTTGGCGGCGCGCTTGATGCAGCGTCACGGCCTGGCCCTGCGCGACGGGCGTGTCGTCGACCGCCACAGCCAGGTCGTGCACGGCGACCGCCAGCTCAGTTCGGCCGCGCTCGCCGCGCGACTGGCGGCCGACCCCGAGGTCGAGTACGCGGTGCCCGACCTGCGCCGCCAGGCCCTGGCGGTGGTGCCCAATGACCCGCTCTATCCCGCGAATGCCGGGATCTCGCCGGCGGCAGGACAGTGGTACCTGCGAGCACCGGATTCGACACTGGTCTCGGCGATCAATGCCGAGGCCGCCTGGAACCTGAGCACCGGCGTGGCCAGCATCGTCGTCGCCGACATCGACACCGGCGTGCGCTTTGACCACCCCGACCTCGCCGGCAAGCTGCTGCCGGGTCGCGACTTCATCCTCAACGGCAGCGATGCCAGCGACCCAGGCACCTGGGCCAGCGCTGGAGAATGCGGCGCCGGTTCGGCCGCCCGCTCGAGCAGCTGGCACGGCACGCAGACCTCGGGGCTGATCGGCGCGCAGACCGGCAACGGCCTGGGCATGGCGTCGGTGGGCTACAACGTGAGCGTGCTGCCGGTGCGTGTGCTCGGCAAATGCGGGGGCTACGACTCCGACGTGATCGCCGGCATGCTGTGGGCCGGCGGGGTGTCGGCGATCCCGACGACCAACACGCACCCGGCGCGGGTGCTCAACCTCAGCCTGGGCAGCGCCGGCGCGTGCCACGCCGCTTACATCGACGCGATGAACCGGCTCACCGCCGCCGGCGTCGCGGTGGTGGCGTCGGCCGGCAACAACGAAGGCCTGGCCGTCGGCGCGCCGGCGAATTGTCCCGGGGCCATCGCCGTGGCCGGGGTGCGCCACGCCGGCACCAAGGTCGGCTTCTCGAGCCTCGGGCCGGAGGTCGCCATCGCCGCGCCCGGCGGCAACTGCGTCAACGTCAGCGGCAGCTGCCTGTACCCGATCCTGACCACCACCAACAGCGGCACCACGTCGCCCGCGCTGAACACCTACAGCGACGCCGTCAACCGTTCGGTCGGCACCAGCTTCGCGGCCCCGCTGGTGGCCGGCACGGCAGGGTTGATGCTGTCGGTCCATCCCAGCCTGACGCCGGCGCAGATCAAGACGCAGCTGATGCTCAGCGCGCGGCCCTTCCCGGCGACCAGCAGCGACCCGGCGCTGCAGCAGTGCCGCGCCCCCGACGGGCTGGCGCAGGGCGAGTGCCTGTGCACCACCAGCACCTGCGGCGCCGGGATGCTCGACACCGCCGCCGCGGTCAGCGCGGCGCTGGGGGCCGCCGGCGGCGCCGTGCCGACGCCGGCGATCGCGGCGTTCAGCGAGCGCATCGCCGCCGGCGCCACGCTGACGCTGGACGGCAGCGCGTCGAAGGCCCCGCCCGGACGCAGCATCACCAGTCACCGCTGGGCGATCACCAGCGGCGCCAGCGTGGCGCTGATCGACGGCAGCGCCGGCGACAGCAGCGTCAGGTTGCGCAGCTTCGCGCCGGGCGGCCTGAGCCTGCGCCTGACCGTCACGGATTCGGCCGGCGCACAGGCCAGCAGCAGCGCCACGCTGCTGGTCACGCCGGGCGACTTCGACCGCGTCGCGAACTGGGCCGAAACGGCCTACGCGAACTTCTTCCCGAAGCCCGCCGTGGCCGGCTACATCGCGCCCTACACCTACCGCTACTACGCGGCCAGCGGCACCTACCTGGGCAGCACCGGCGGACGGGCGATCGTCCACAACGGGCGCGACTGGATCCTGCTCGACGTCGGCGCCTTGAACGACTTCCTGGTGCAGGCTGCCGCCGCCGGGTTCTGAGCACCCGCCGGGCCGGACCGGCGGGATCTGGGCATCCCCGGGCCGGCCCGGCGGGATCTGAGCATCCCCCGGGGCCGGCCCGATTTGAGGGAACAATCGAGCCCATGACATCGACCCCCCCCCACCCCGCCGTCAGCCCCGCCGCGCGCCCCGCCCCCAGCCCCGCCGCCCTCGAATGGGCGCAGCGCCTGGTGCGCTTGAACACCGTCAGCCGCGAATCCAACCTGGCGTTGATCGAGTGCATCGCCGACGCCTTGCGCAGCCAGCACGTGCCCCTGCGCCTGACCTACGACGACGAGCGGCGCAAGGCCAACCTGTTCGCCACGCTCGGCGTCGGCAAGCCCGGCGGCATCGTCCTGTCGGGCCACACCGACACCGTGCCCTGGGACGGCCAGGCCTGGAACGTCGACCCGCTGGGCGGCGTCGTGCAGAACGACCGGCTGTACGCCCGCGGCAGCGCCGACATGAAGGGCTTCATCGGCCTGGTGGTCGCGCAGACGGCGGCCTTTCTCGCTGCCGACCTGCCCTTCGCGATCCACTACGCCTTCAGCTACGACGAGGAAGTCGGCTGCTTCGGCGCGCAGAACCTGATCGCCGACCTGCGCGAGGCCGGCGTCGCGCCGCGCCTGTGCATCGTCGGCGAACCCACCGGCATGGTGCCGGCCATCGCCCACAAGGGCGTCTACCGCTGGCGCTGCTGCGTCAAGGGCCGCGCCGCACATTCGTCGCAGACCACCAGCGCCGTCAACGCCATCGAAGCCGGGGCGCGCATCGTTGCCATGATCGCCACGCAGGCCGACGACCTGCGCAGCCGCGGCGCGCTCGACCCGGGCTTCGTGGTGCCCTACTCCAGCCGCGCGGTCGGCGTGATGCACGGCGGCATCGCCGACAACGTGATCCCCGAGGACTGCCGCTTCCACTACGAATTCCGCAACATTCCCGGCGACGACGTGA
>JANMAP010000400.1:0-7732 GCA_031359905.1 Burkholderiales bacterium
GTCACGCCGTCGTCGTTGAAGCGGCTGGCCATCGTGCCGAAGACCGGCATCTCGTCGGTCTTGCGGCCCCAGGCTTCCTTGTTGCGCTGGACCTGCTTGGCGACATCGCGCAACGCATCGGCGGCGCCCTTGCGGTCGAACTTGTTGATGGCCACGAACTCGGCGAAGTCGAGCATGTCGATCTTCTCGAGCTGGCTGGCGGCGCCGAACTCGGGCGTCATCACGTACATCGGCACGTCGACCAGCGGCACGATGGCCGCATCACCCTGGCCGATGCCCGAGGTCTCGACGACGATCAGGTCGAAGCCGGCGGCCTTGCAGGCGGCCAGCACATCGGGCAGGGCCTGGCTGATTTCGCTGCCAAAGTCACGCGTGGCCAGGCTGCGCATGAAGACGCGCTGGCCGGAATCGGCGCTGGCCGCCTCACCTGCCGGGCGGTGCCAGGGCGAGATCGCGTTCATGCGGATGCGGTCGCCGAGCAGCGCGCCACCGCTCTTGCGCCGGCTCGGGTCGATCGAGATCACCGCGATGCGCAACGCATCATCCTGGTCCAGCCGCAGGCGGCGGATCAGCTCGTCGGTCAGGCTGCTCTTGCCCGCGCCGCCGGTGCCGGTGATGCCGAGCACGGGGACCGTGCTGGCCGCAGCCGCTTCAGCCAGCGCGGCCTTGAAGGCCGCCAACCGTGGATCGGCAGCCTGGCCGGCAGCCGGGGCCGCGCCGTTCTCCAGCGCGGTGATGGCCTGGGCCAACGCGCGCCAGGCGGCGTCGCTGTGACCTTGCAGCGCGGCCACCGCGGTGGGCGCGTGCGCCGACAGGTCGCGGTCGCAGCGCATCACCATCTCGCCGATCATCCCTTGCAGGCCCATGCGCTGGCCGTCCTCGGGGCTGTAGATGCGGGCCACGCCGTAGCTCTGCAGCTCGCGGATCTCGGCCGGCACGATGACCCCGCCGCCGCCGCCGAAGACCTGGATGTGTTCGCCGCCACGGCTCTTCAGCAGGTCGACCATGTACTTGAAGTACTCGACATGGCCGCCCTGGTAGCTGCTGATGGCGATGCCCTGCACGTCTTCCTGCAGCGCGGCCGTCACCACCTCGTCGACGCTGCGGTTGTGGCCGAGGTGGATGACCTCCGCACCCATGCCCTGCAGGATGCGCCGCATGATGTTGATCGCCGCGTCGTGGCCGTCGAACAGGCTGGCGGCGGTGACGAAACGCACCTTGTGCGTGGGCCGGTACTCGGCCAGGGCCTTGAATTCGGCGGACAGGTCGGTCATGGCGCTCGCTCGTGTCAGGGTTGGACCGGGCCACGGCGGGTTGCCGGCGGCCGGTTGACGTTTACGTCAACGTCAATCGCGGATTTGATCATGCCACGCTGCAGCCGAGACGGGCTGACCGCGGGCCCGCCGCTCGTGGTTAACCCCGAGCGCGGCGGGCCGCGGTGCAGCGGTGCCACTGCTACGCTGCGCGCCCATGAGCTTTTTGGCCATTGACATCGGCAACACACGCCTGAAGTGGGCGCTGTACGCCGCGCCGCGTCCGGGGGCCAAGCTGCTGGAACACGGTGCGGTGTTCCTCGAGACCATCGACGATCTGGCCGATGCGCAGTGGAAGACGCTGAGCCCGCCGGCCAGCATGCTCGGCTGCGTGGTCGCCGGCGAGGCAGTGCGGCGGCGCGTCGAAGAACAGATGGAGTTGTGGGACATCGAGCCGCGCTGGGTGGTGCCGGCAGCGCACGAGGCCGGCCTGATCAACGGCTACGACCACCCCAGCCGGCTCGGTGCGGACCGCTGGGTCGCGCTGGCCGGTGCGCGCTCGCGGGTGCTGGCGCAGGCGCAGGCCGCCGGCGGGCCGCCGCGTCCGGCGCTGGTGGTCATGGTGGGCACGGCCGTCACCGTCGATTCGCTCGACGATCAAGGCCGCTTCCTGGGCGGATTGATCCTGCCCGGGTTCGGCATGATGCTGCGCGCGCTGGAAATGGGCACGGCCGGCCTACGGGTGCCCACCGGCGATGTCGTCGACTTCCCGACCAACACCAGCGATGCGCTGATGAGCGGCGGCGCGAGTGCCATCGCCGGGGCCATCGAACGCCAGCACGGCCGGCTGGAGCGCCGCTGCGCCGCGCCGCCGCTGCTGATCATGACCGGCGGCGCCGCGGTCAAGCTCGGACCGATCACGGAGCTGCCGTTCGAGGTGGTCGACACGCTGATCTTCGAAGGCCTGCTGCTGATGCAGGGCCACCGGCTGGCGATGTAGCTCCGGCTGTCGCCCGAGCGCACTGCGTTCGCTACAGATAGCGACCCAGCAGATCGCGCAGCTGGTCGCGCGAATACGGCTTGGCCAGATGGGCGTCCATCCCGGCGGCCAGCGACAGCGCGGCGTCTTCGTCGAAGGCGTTGGCGGTCAGCGCCACGATGGGCACGCGCGGCAGGCCCAGCCGGGCTTCGCGTTCGCGCACCTGGCGCGTGGCCGCGTAACCGTCGAGCACCGGCATCTGGATGTCCATCAGCACCAGGTCGACCCGCTGGTGTTCGAGCAGCGCCACGCCCTCGGCGCCGTCTTCGGCCTCCAGCACGTCCAGACCGAAGGACTTCAGCATCTCCGCGCCGATCAGCCGGTTGACGATGTTGTCCTCGATCAGCAGGACCACGCCGGTCATCGGCTCGGCCGCGTCCATCCCGGCAAATTCGCTGTCCGGCGGGCCGGTCGGCAGATGCTCGGCGCGCGGCAGCGCGAGCTCGAAGCCGAAGACCGAGCCACTGCCCAGCCGGCTCTGGACCTGAATTTCGCCACCCATGGCCTGGACGATCCGCTGGCTGATCGCCAGCCCCAGGCCGGTGCCACCGCGCTGCCGCGAGCGCGTGCTGTCGACCTGCAGGAACGGCTGGAAGACCTGCTGCAGTGCGCCTGGCGGAATGCCGATGCCGGTGTCCTCGACCTCGAAACGCACGCCCACGATCTCTTCAGGGGCCCGCGCACCGCGCGGCGGCCGCGTGGCAGGTGTGGCCGCCGCGCCGGCCGCCACGCGCTGCAGGCGCAGGGTCACGCCACCGCGCTCGGTGAACTTCACGCCGTTGCCCAGCAGGTTCAGCAGGACCTGCTTCAGGCGCGACGCATCGCCGATCACCCCGTCGGGCACCCCGTCGGCAATGTCCAGCGTCATGGTCAGGCCGCGGCCTTCGGCGTTGGCACGGAACAGCGAGGTTGCCGACGCGGCCACGGAATGCAGCGACATCGGGGCGGTCGCCAGCTGCAGCTTTCCGGCCTCGATCTTCGAGTGGTCGAGAACGTCGTTGAGGATGCCCATCAGCGATTCGCCCGAGGCCGCCGCGGTCTTCACCAGGCGGCGCTGGCGCGCATCGAGCGCGGTGGACCGCAGCAGTTCGAGCGCGCCGAGCACGCCATTCATCGGCGTGCGGATCTCGTGGCTCATGGTCGCCAGGAACTGCGACTTGGCCACGTTGGCCGCCTCGGCGGCGACCTTGGCGCGGCGCAGCGACACACTGGCCTGATCGGCCTGCAGGCTCTGGCGCACCGAGCGCAGCGTGGTGTCGCGGAACTCGCGCGTCGCGCGCATCATGGTCGCGGCGAACACGACGGCCAGCACCGCCAGCGGCGGCGAATCGACCCGCGGCGACAGCAAGGCGACGACCGCCAGCGACCCCATCTGCAGCGTCGTCAGCCACACGAAGCTGCGTCCGGCCATCGACATGAAGAACGCCGCCGTGGCCACCGACCCGCAGACGATGGCGATGTAGACGCTCGCCGTGGTCCCATCCAGCGTCGGATAGATGACCGACGTGGCCAGCGCCCACATCGCGCCGACGAGCACGGCGTTGACTTCGAGTTGCCGGACCACGCCGGCCATCTGCGCGCTGTCCAGCACCGAGGTGTCGCTGTGCCGGTGGTGCTGCCACCAGCGCGAGGCCGAGACCGAGATGCCCAGCGCCAGCACCACCAGCGCCGCCCACAGCCGGTCGTGACGCCAGCCCAGCCAGGCGATGAACAGCAGGGCGACCAGCAGCAGCGGCACCGAACGCACCCCGTTGCGCAATGCCAGCTGCAGGACTTGTCGCTGAACGGCGGCTTCGATCCCGGGCGCATCGGTCATGGCCGGGCAGGATAGCGTGGCCCCGCCACGGCGCCCATCAGGATCCGGGGGCGTCCCAGCGCAGCTCTCGCCCGAATCGCAGCGGCGCGCGCTCAGGAGTGGATGTAGTTTTCCAGCTGCGCGATGGTCGTCTCTTGTTCGGCGATGATGTCGTCCATCAGGTCGCGGATCGAGATCATGCCCAGCACCGTGTCGCCGTCGACGACCGGCACGTGGCGGAACTTGCGCTCGCTCATCAGCGCCATGCAGGCCTGCGTGCTGGTGCTCGGGCCGACCGTGAAGACCTGGCGGGTCATGATCTCGGCGACCTTGGTGTCCTTGGAATTGCGGCCCTGCAGCGCGATCTTGCGCGTGTAGTCGCGTTCGGAAAGCACACCGACCAGCCGGCCGCCTTCCATGACCATCAAGGCACCAGCCTCGTAGCGGGCCAGCAATTGCAGGGCCTCGAAGACGGTGTCGTCGGGGCGCACGTGCCACAGGGTGCCGTCGTGGCGCTTGAGCAGTTCGGAAACCGGTTTCATGGGCGGGAACTCCATCCGCGGGCACGGCCCGCGTCACCCCGCCAGCATCTCACCGTCGGCGCGGCCGGGCAACCGGAGATACACCGCACGGCCGCTACCGCACGCGGCCGACGGAACTGCGGGGGAGCGAACGGTGCCGCGGCGCCTTTGGCACGATCGCGCGGCGCTGGCCAGCCTGCAGGAGTCCGCCTGCTCAGCCCATGGCCCCCGGCTGGACATACGGCGCCAGCGCGGCGCGCACGTCGTTGGGCAGGGCTTCGGCGCGATGCGTCAGCAACGAGGTACAGACCAGCACCTGGCGCGCCCGCAGGCGCAGCTCGGGCGTCGTGCCGCCAGCGGCGGCCGGGCCGTGGAAGGCGATCGCCAGCGTCAGCGAACTGCGGCCCAGCTTGTCGATCGCCAGGCTTTGTGTCAGCACCTCGCCGTGGCGGCTCACCGCCGTGAAATCGACTTCGAGGCGCACCGTCGGCAGCCCCGTGCGGCGTTCGCCGATGAGCCCGGCGTAGGAAATGCCCAGGCCCTGGTCGAACCATTCCTCGACCAGGGTGTTGATCATCACCATGTACTGCGGGAAGAAGACGATGCCCGCGGGGTCGCAGTCGGCGAAGCGGACGGTGCGCTGGTGGATGAAGTGCATGGGGTGCCTCTGCCGGGGGGGGAACGCGCGCTGCGCCGCTCAAAGCGCTGCAGTGTGCCGGATGCGCCGCGCGGCGGCCGACGGCGCAGCGCGCATCGCCGATCGATCGACGCCCTGCCCGCCGGCCTATGATGGACCGATGTCTGAACGCCGCCTCTGGGACATCTCGCCGCCGGTACATGCCGGCGCGCCGGTGTTTCCCGGCGACACGCCCTACACGCAGGCCTGGGCCGCCCGCATCGGGCCGGGCTGTCCGGTCAACGTCAGCACGATCACGCTGTCGCCGCATGTCGGCGCGCACGCCGACGCACCGCTGCACTACGACCCCGCCGGCGCGGCCATCGGCCAGATCGATCTGCTGCCCTACCTGGGGCGTTGCCGCGTGATCCACGCCATCGACGGCGGCCCGCTCGTGCGCCCGGCGCATGTCGCCCACGCCCTGGCTGATCTGCCGCCACGCGTGTTGCTGCGCACCTACCGCCGCATGCCGATCGACCGCTGGGACCCGACACTCGCCGCGTTCGCGCCGGAGACCGTCGATCAGCTGGCCGACCTGGGCGTGCGCCTGATCGGCATCGACACCGCCAGCATCGACCCGGCCGACAGCAAGTCGCTGGACAGCCACCAGGTCATCCGCCGCCGCGGCCTGCGCGTGTTGGAGAACCTGCTGCTCGACGACGTGCCCGAGGGCGACTACGAACTGATCGCTCTGCCCTTGAAGCTGGTCACCGCCGACGCCTCGCCCGTTCGCGCCGTGCTGCGCGAACTTCCATGACATCGCCGTGCTGCGCGAATTCACCTCCGCGAAAGACCCCCGTGACGCGTGACGACGCCCTGGCCCTCGACATTGCCGACCCGCTGGCCGCGTTGCGCGAGCAGTTCGTGCTGCCGCCAGGCGTCGTCTACCTCGACGGCAACTCGCTCGGCGTGCTGCCGCGGGCCACCGCGGCGCGCCTGCAGCAAGTGGTACAGGACGAATGGGGCGGCGGGCTGATCCGCAGCTGGAACAGCGCCGGCTGGATCGGCCTGCCGCAGCGCGTCGGCGACAAGATCGCGCGCCTCGTCGGCGCCCGGGCGGGCGAGCTGGTGGTCGCCGATTCGACCAGCGTCAATCTGTTCAAGGTGCTGAGCGCGGCATTGACCATCACGCAAGCCGACGCGCCGCAGCGCCGCGTGATCCTTTCGGAGCGCAGCAACTTCCCGACCGACCTGTACATCGCCCAGGCGCTGGCCCGCGAGCGCGGCTTCGAGCTGCAACTGGCCGACAACAGCGAGATTCCCGGCCTGCTCGACGCACGCGTGGCGGTGCTGATGCTGACCCAGGTCAACTACCGCAGCGGCCGCATGCACGACATGGCCGCGCTGACCGACGCCGCCCACCGCGCCGGCGCGCTGACCGTCTGGGACCTGGCGCATTCGGCCGGCGCGGTGCCGGTGGACCTGCACGCCACGCACGCCGACTTCGCCATCGGCTGCGGCTACAAGTACCTCAACGGCGGGCCCGGCGCGCCGGCCTTCGTCTGGGTCCACCCGCGGCATGCCGACCGTTTCTGGCAGCCGCTGGCCGGCTGGATGGGCCACGCGTCGCCGTTCGAGTTCACGCCCGACTACCGGCCCGCGGCGGGGATCTCGCGCTACCTGTGCGGCACGCCGGCGGTGTTGGCGATGGCCGCGCTGGAATGCGGTGTCGACACCGTGCTGGCGGCCGAACCGTTCGGCGGCATGGCGGCGCTGCGGCGCAAGTCACTGGCGCTGACGCGGCTGTTCACCGAACGCGTCGAGGCGCTGTGCCCGGGCCTGACGCTGGCATCGCCGCGCGACGACGCGCTGCGCGGCAGCCAGGTCTGCTTCGCCCACACCGAGATCGGCTACCCGGTGATGCAGGCCCTGATCGCCCGCGGCGTGATCGGCGACTTCCGCGCGCCGGACATCCTGCGCTTCGGCTTCACGCCGCTGTACGTGCGCTTCGTCGACGCGTTCGACGCGGCGGTGCATCTGCAGCAGGTGCTGGACAGCGGGGAGTGGCAGCGTGCGGCGTTCAACCAGCGGCAGGCGGTGACTTGATGAACGTCCTGGGCGTCTTGGTCGTCTTGGGCGTCTTGGGCGTTTCGGGTGTGCGCGCCGGGGTCTCGACCGACTGGAACCGCAGCCCATCATGACCGGCTGTCCGATCCAGCGCGAACCGCAGCCCGAGCCCGGGCACCCCGACGCGCAGCTCGACTTCAGCGCCGAGATGAGCTACGGCGACTACCTGCACCTGGACGACGTGCTCAACGCCCAGCATCCGCTGAGCCCCGACCACAACGAGATGCTGTTCATCGTCCAGCACCAGACCAGCGAGCTGTGGATGAAGCTGATGCTGCACGAGTTGCGCGCGGCGATCACTGCCGTCGCCGACGACCGCTTGCAGGCGGCGTTCAAGATGCTCGCCCGCGTCGGCAAGATCATGGAACAGCTGGTGCATGC
>JANMAP010000374.1:0-2670 GCA_031359905.1 Burkholderiales bacterium
CGCCTGGCGGGCCCCACAGGATCATCGACGGCACACGCCCCTGGGCGTGAGCGACCTGCAGCGGACGGCCGGCCGCCAGCAGATGGCGCTGTCCGATCACGTCGTCCAGGCGCTGCGGGCGCAGACGCTCGGCCAGCGGGGCAGCGGTCGGGTTCGTTGCCGCGTGAGCCGCGTCGGTCGGGAACAGACCGTCCTGGGTCGTCATCGAGCGATTGTCAGCCGGGTGCAGGGCGCCATGGCGGGGCGCGTATCGGCCGCGCGCAGGTTCAGCTGCCGCGCGGCACGCGCGACGCACGGCATCACTGTTCGATGACGTCGGCGCCGGCCGGCGGCGTGAAGCGGAAGCGTTCCGGCGCGACGGCGGTGTTGGGCATGAAGCCGCTGAACTGCAGCAACGAACGCTGGCCGAAGCTGTCGATGATCTCGACCGCCGCCAGCACCTTGCCGCGAAAGCCCACGCGCATCGACTGGAACGGGCCGTCCTTGATCCGCGGCGTGGCCAGCGCCCAATCCAGGCCGTCCTGCGCAGGCGCCGGGCTGAGTGCGAAATCCTGCTCCAAAGAGCCCCCGGCCAGCAGCGCCGCCGGCGTCGCGCCGATGGCCCGCGACAGCGGCCGCGAGCTGGCCTGGTTCAAATCGGTGTCGTAGATCCAGACCTTGCTGCCGTCGGCGACGATGACCTGTTCGAAGGGCTTGCTGTAGGCGAAGCGAAAGCGGTTCGGTCGCGCGAACTCGAAGCTGCCACTGGAATTCTTGCGCCGCGCGCCGTCGGCCGACGTCACCACCTGGGTGAACGTCGCTTGCCCGCTCTTCACATCGCGAACGAATTCGCGCAAGGTGTCGACAGCATCCGCACGCGCCCCACCCGCCGCACCCCCCGCGAGCAACGCAAGCGCCACCCAGCACGCGCCGCGGATCCGGGCCAGCCGGTCCGCCAGCGCGGCCCCCCTGGGGGGGAGCGACGCAGCCGCTACGGGGGGGATCCTATTCATCGCGTTTTCCGACCAGGATGTCCCGGTTGCCGTTGTGACCCATGCCCGATACGAGCCCCGACTGCTCCATTTGTTCCAGCAGGCGAGCGGCCCGGTTGTATCCAATGCGCAAGTGGCGTTGGACCAGCGAGATCGACGCGCGCCGGTGCTGCAGCACGACGGCCACCGCCTGGTCGTACATCGAGTCGCTCTCGCCGCCACCGGCAGCACCACCGCCTTCGAGCGCGGCATCGGCCTCGCCGTCGAGCACGCCGCCTTCGAGGATGCCTTCGATGTAGTTGGGCTCGCCCTGGGTCTTCAAGTAACTCACAACGCGGTGGACCTCGTCGTCGCTGACAAAGGCGCCGTGCACGCGCACCGGCAATCCCGTTCCCGGGGTCAGGTAGAGCATGTCGCCCTGGCCGAGCAATGCCTCGGCGCCCATCTGGTCGAGGATGGTGCGGCTGTCGATCTTGCTGCTGACCTGGAACGACAGGCGGGTCGGGATGTTGGCCTTGATCAGCCCGGTGATGACGTCGACGCTCGGCCGCTGCGTGGCCAGGATCAGGTGGATGCCGGCGGCGCGCGCCTTCTGCGCCAGGCGGGCGATCAGCTCTTCGATCTTCTTGCCGACGACCATCATCAGGTCGGCGAGTTCGTCGATGACGACGACGATGTGCGGCAAGCGGTCCAGCGGTTCGGGCGCCTCAGGCGTCAGGCTGAAGGGGTTGCCGAGCTTATGCCCTGCTGCAGCGGCCTCGATGATCTTCTTGTTGTAGCCGGCCAGGTTGCGCACGCCCAGCTTGCTGAGCAGCTTGTAGCGCCGCTCCATTTCGCCGACGCACCAGTTCAGCGCGTTGGCGGCCTGCTTCATGTCGGTGACGACTGGCGCCAGCAGGTGCGGGATGCCCTCGTAGACGCTCATCTCGAGCATCTTCGGATCGATCAGGATCAGCCGCACATCGCGCGCCTCGGCCTTGTAGAGCAGGCTCAGGATCATCGCGTTGATGCCCACGCTCTTGCCCGCGCCGGTGGTGCCGGCGACCAGGCAATGCGGCATCTTCTGCAGGTCGGCGACCACCGGGTTGCCGACGATGTCCTTGCCCAGGCCCATGGTCAGCAGCGACGCCGACTGGTTGTAGACCTCGCTGCCGAGAATCTCTGACAGGCGGATCGTCTGGCGCCGCGCATTGGGCAACTCCAGCGCCATGTAGTTCTTGCCCGGGATCACTTCGACCACGCGGATGCTGACGAGCGACAGCGAACGCGCCAGGTCGCGCGCCAGGTTGACGACCTGCGCGCCCTTCACGCCGGTGGCCGGTTCGATCTCGTAGCGCGTGATGACCGGTCCGGGCGACGCTGCGACGACGCGCACCTCGACGCCGAAGTCCTTGAGCTTCTTCTCGATCAGCCGCGAGGTCATCTCCAGCGATTCGGGGGTCACCGCTTCCTGGCGGGCCTGCGATGCGTCCAGCAGGTCGACCTGCGGCAGGCGCGTCTCGACGAGTTCAGCAAACAACGGCTTCTGGCGTTCCTTCACCACCCGCGTCGACTTGGGCACGTCGACCAGCGGCGCCTCGATGACGATGGGCACGTGGTCTTCATGCAACTGGTGTTCGATCTCGACCACGTGCTCACGCTCGCGCAAGGCCTGTTCGCCCATGCGCTGATCGACGGCGCGTTCGATGCGCTCGGCACG
>JANMAP010000403.1:0-4536 GCA_031359905.1 Burkholderiales bacterium
CAGCCCGTTGGCCAGCGCCTGCTCGCGCGGCGTGGCCACCGCCAGCGGGCGCGGCGCCGCCGGCGGCGGCGGGGTTTCGAAGGGCTGGGCGACGGCGGCGACGGTCAGCAGCGCGGCTGCCAGCGCCACGGCGGCGCGGCAGGCCCGCTGCGCGCCGCGGGCCGTGTGCGCCGGGTGGGCCGCGTGGTTCGGGGGGCACAGCGGCGTCATGGGCGGCCCCCCGCGGCGGACTTGTCCTGGGTGTAGTCGAGCGCAACCAGGCGCCCGCGCAACACCGCCTGGCGCATCACGCGCTGCACGTCGGCGGCGCTGACGGCCTGCAGCGCGGTCAGGTTGCGGTCGGCACGGTCGGCGCCGCCATTGAGCACCGCCGCGTCGGCCAGCGCCGAGCCCAGGCCGAGCGGCGTCTGGCGTTCGGTCAGCGCGCGGGTCAGCAGCCGGGTCTTGGCGCGCGCCAGTTCGGCCGCGGCCGGCGGTCGTCTGGCCAGCCCGCGGATCTCGGCCAGCAGCGCAGCTTTCAGCGCGGGCAGGGGCTGCCCGCCGGCAGCGATGGCGTAGCCCGTCAGCAGGCCCGGGCCGGCGCGCAGGTCGGCTTCGAAGCCGATGTCGCTGGCCCGCTGCTGGCGGTAGACCAGCGACTGGTACAGCCGCGACGACTGCCCACCGGCCAGCACGGCCGCGGCGACACGCAGTGCGGCGGCGTCGGCACTCGTCACCGGCGGGGCCAGCCAGCTGACGGCCACCGCCGGCAGCGGCACGTTGGGCCCGCTGGCCTGCGCGCTGCGGTCGGCCCGCCACGGTGGCTCGACAGCGGTCACCCGCGGCACCGGAGCGGCCGGGCGCTGCAGCGGGCCGAAGTAGCGGTCGACCCAGCGCTGCAGCTGCGCGCTGTCGAAGTCGCCGGTGACCACCAGCGTGGCGTTGTCCGGGCGGTAGAACGTGCGGTGGAAGGCCACCACGTCGGCCAGCGTGGCGGCGTCGAGATCTTCGATGCTGCCGATGCCCGGGCGCTTGTAGGGGTGCGCCTGGTAGGCCGTCGCGCTGATGGCGTTGAAGAAGCGGCCATAGGGCGATGCCAGCACGCGCTGGCGGTATTCCTCCTGCACCACCGCGCGCTCGGACTTGAACGTGGCCTCGTCGACGTTCAGGTTGGACAGGCGTTCGGCCTCGGCCCACAGCAGCGTTTCGAGGTGGTTCGACGGCACCACCGCGTGGTAGC
The DNA here is from genome assembly GCA_031359905.1 of Burkholderiales bacterium. Taxonomy (GTDB): domain Bacteria; phylum Pseudomonadota; class Gammaproteobacteria; order Burkholderiales; family Burkholderiaceae_C; genus Rubrivivax. The sequence continues at coordinate 1,220 of JANMAP010000403.1, forward strand.
CGGTGACGTCGTCGCTGGTGAAGGCGTTGTTCTCGCCGCCGACGTCTTCGGTCAGGCGGTCGAACTGTTCGCTCTTCAGGTAGCGCGTGCTCTTAAACATCAGGTGTTCGAAGAGGTGCGCGAAGCCCGAACGGCCCGGCGGGTCGTCCTTCGCGCCGACGTGGTACCAGACCTGCACCGCCACCGTCGGGCTGGCATGGCTTTCCGCGCTGATCACCTGCAGGCCGTTGGCCAGCGTGCGCTCGCTGTAGGCGATCGGCGCCAGCTTCAGCGTGGCCGGTGGCGGCGCTGCCGCCACGGCGTGCAGCGTCGACAGGCAGGCGGTCAGGCTGACGAGGAAGCAGGCAAGCGATCGCAGCATGGATGCGGTCTCCGCATGGGGGAAGGCCGCGATGCTAGTGCAGTGCGCGGCGCCCCGATGCGGCGCCTGAGGATCACTTCAGCGCAAAGGCGAACAGCTTGTTGTTCGGCGTGCCGAAGCCGAAGTTGCTGTAGCCCGAGCCCCAGAACACCTCGCCGTTGGAGATGGCCGCACCCGACAGGCAGGAGCCGCCGCTGGCGAAGGTCCACAGCACGGCGCCGCTGGCCGCGTCCAGCGCGTACATGTGGCCGGTGGGATCGAGCGAGCAGCCGAACATCACGCCATTGGCGGTGGTCGCCGGGCCCGAACTGCTGCCGCCGAAGGGCGGTGCCGTCTGCCAGAGCAACCGGCCGGTGGCGACGTTGAGCGCGCTCCACATGCCGCTCGTCACGACGCTGCCGTTGGGCATCGTCCATGGCAGCTGGTTGAAATTCGCGTTGGCCGTGTAGACACGCTCACCGTCGACCGCCGAGCCCCACTGGAGCCCGCCGGCCGTGCCACCGGGGCCGGCCTGCGTGACCCAGACAACGGCGCCGGTGTCGGCGTCCAGCGCCCAGTACTGGCCGCTCTTCTGCCCTGCACCGACCAGGTCGCGCGGCTTGCCCTGGCCGGCGGCTTTGATGGTGAACAGCGCTGGGGCCTGGCCGAAGTCGAAGTCGGGGCCTTGTGGCGATGGGCAGTTCGACCCGTCGCCCAGGAACGGCAGGCAGGACACCGTCCAGGTGTCGTAGGGCAGGGCCTTGGTGGCCCACTTCACGGCCCCGGTCTTCAGGTCGAGAGCGATGATCGAATCGAAGAAGTCGTCGGCTGCGACGCAGGCCCGCACCTGGACCGGTGTTCCGGCCGCGGCCACGCAGGCCAGCACGGGTGCCGGCACCGAGTAGTTGTTGCCGCTGGCCACGTAGACCTGGCCGCGCTTGGTGTCGATCGCCGGCGCGCTGCCCCACAGTGCGTTGCCGCTGTAGCCCGTGGGGGCGAGATAGGTCTTCCAGACGATGGCGCCAGTGTCGACATCCAGCGCGAGCATGCTGCCGCGGAAGCTGCAGCAAGGGTAGCCAGGAACAAACCCGGCCAAGGCCTCTTCCTGCGAGGCGACGCCGACGTAGACGCGGTCGCCGTGAACGGTCGCCGACTGCGTGACGATGGCTGCGAAGTGCGCGTCCAGCTGGGTTCCCCAGACCAGCGCGCCGTTGGATTTGTCGAACGCCAGCAGCTTGCCGCCAGGTCCGCCGCCTGACACCAGGATCGAGCCTTGGGTCCCGACGATCACCTTGCCGCCCGCCAGCACCGGTGTGGCGCGGGACTTGTCGTAGGGAATGCCGGTGGCTGCCGAGATCTTCACCTTCCAGATCACCGCGCCGCTCTTGCGGTCCACTGCGTAGAGGTTGCCGGCCCAGTCGGGCACATAGACCGCCGTGTCATCGACAGCCGGCGTGGCCGAGACGTCGCCGTCGGTGGTGAACGACCATTTGACTTGCAGCCCGGTCACCGACGTGACACTGATCCTTTTCTCGGCGTCCTGACTGCGGGTGTTGGCGATGTTCTGACCGGCCGAGGTCCACTGGCTGTCGGCGAGCGCCGGTAGCGCGACCGTGCACAGCAGAGCGGCGCACGCGGCAGCACCTGTCAACAGCCGGCGTGTTGGGGGAAAGGCTGACATGGGGGCACTCCTGGCGGGTTGGAAGTTCTGGGCTGGCGCGGCGCGCGCTGCAGGCATGGGACGCCCGAAACCCCCTTGAATCAAGGGGGTTGTACCCCTGCTTGCATACCAGGCCCCTAGACCGGAGACGGCGGGCTTCGGCGTGCGGCGACCTGCAACGCGGCTGCCGTGTAGGGCTCGCCCTACAGCGGTTTCGACTTGGCCTCGATATTGCGACTGCTATGCGCTCGCTAGCATGAAGTTCAGTTTGAGGATCTCTATGAACCCCGCCCCCGCATCCGCCTCCCAGTTCGATCCCTACGACGCCGACCGCCCGCTGCGGCTGGGCTGCAGTTGCGGCGCGCACCGCTCCGACGCCGAGCACTCGGAAGAGTCAGCCGCCAACGCCGCTGCCGAGCTGCGCGCGCGCAGCGAGACCGCCGAGTTCGCGACCTATTCGAACGACTTCGTCGAAGCCAGCCTGATCAAGGCACTGTTCCCGCAGGATGCCGTGCGCCGCCACTTCATCCGCGCGGTCGGCCGGCGCACGGCGATGGCGGCCATTGGCAGCGTCCTGCCGATCGCCAGCCTCCAGGCGATGGCTCAAGAGGTTGGCAAAGCGGGCGCGCTGGAGAAGAAGGACCTGAAGATCGGCTTCATCCCGATCACCTGCGCGACGCCGCTGATCATGGCCAAGCCGCTGGGCTTCTACGACAAGCAGGGGCTGAACGTCGAGGTCGTGAAGACGGCGGGCTGGGCGTTGATCCGCGACAAGATGATCAACAAGGAATACGACGCGACGCATTTCCTCAGCCCGATGCCGATCGCCATCAGCCTGGGGCTGGGGTCGGTGGCCACGCCGATGAACGTGGCCACGATCCAGAACACCAACGGCCAGGCCATCACGCTGGCCGCCAGGCACAAGGACAAGCGCAACCCGGCCGACTGGAAGGGATTCAAGTTCGCCGTGCCCTTCGAATATTCGATGCACAACTTCCTGCTGCGCTACTACGTGGCCGAAGCCGGGCTGAACCCCGACACCGACATCCAGATCCGCGTTGTGCCGCCGCCCGAGATGGTCGCCAACCTGCGCGCCGGCAACATCGACGGCTTCCTCGGCCCGGACCCGTTCAACCAGCGCGCGGTGTACGAGGAGGTGGGCTTCATCCACCTGCTCACCAAGGAGCTGTGGGACGGACACCCTTGTTGCGCTTTCGGCACCAGCACCGAGTTCATCCAGAAGAATCCCAACACCTTTGCCGCGCTGTACCGCGCCGTGCTCACCGCCGCAGCCATGGCGCGCAGGGCCGAAAACCG
>JANMAP010000408.1:0-6423 GCA_031359905.1 Burkholderiales bacterium
GCCAAGTCGGTCAGCTTCGGTGGCTCGGCAAACGGAGTCGTGTACGACAACCTGTCGTTCCGTAACGTTCTCGCGGCTGGCGGCGGGGACGGCAATGTCCCGGAGCCCGGGTCCTTGGCGCTTCTGGGTGTCGGCTTGCTCGGCCTCGGTGCTGCGCGGCGTGGTTCGAAGGCCGGTGCCCCTGCCGTTTTGTAACGCTGCTTGCGCCGATGTCGGAGACTGCCTAAGCTTCAAACGCCTTCTTGAAGGCACCACCCGACGGCGCAGTCACTGCGCGTCAGGAGCCCCGGACCTCATTTCTCTGGAGCTCCACTGGCGGCGCAAGCCGCCCGCCCCTCCTGCCGGCGACGGTACGGAGGGGTTTCGCGTTTCAGGGCGCTCCGAACGTGGCACCTGGCGTCGCGTCTGGCGAACTTGTCGAGTCTGGCGGGCCGGTCGATCCACGCAGCCGCACCCGGCTGCCCGTGACGGCGACGACCTGCCCAGCGCGCAACTTGCAGGCCCGTCGCAGTTCCACCTGGCCGTCGACCTGCACCTTGCCCGCAGCGATCAGGACCTTCGCACCGCCGCCGCTGTGCGCCAGGCCACAGGCCTTGAGCAGCGCATCGAGCGTGATGTGGTCGCCGCGCAGTTCGAAGTCGCGTTCACGCATCACCGGTCGGCGCTGGCCGCAGGTCGAATTCCTGCGCCAGCAGCGCATAGGACTTCCGCCGCACGGCCGGATCGTGGGCCCAGGTGTTGACGACAAGCTCGCTCAAGTCGAGATCGGCGGCCAATGCGCGCAGCTGACGACCCACCTGCGCCGGCGTGCCGACGAAGGCCCGCTGCCGGGATGCATCCAGCGCGGGCTGCTCTGCGGCGGTGAAGCCGCTGGACGCAATGTCGTCCGGCCGCTGCAGCGGCCCCAGCACGCCGCGCTGGCGGTCCAGTCGCCAGCGCTCGCGGCTCAGCGCGTGGTGCTCGGCCTCGGCCTGCGTGTCGGCCGTCAGGGCCCAGACGCAGATCGTCGGCAGTGGCTGCGGATGCCGCTCGCTGGGGCGGTACAGGCTGCGGTACAGATTCAATGCCTGCTCGACGCCCTGACCATCCATGAAGAAGTACGCGAAGGCGTAGGGCAGCCCCAGATGCGCCGCCAACTGCGCGCCGTAGTCCGAGCTGCCGAGCACCCACAGTTCGGGCGCACGGTCGAACGGGCCGCCGCCCGCCGGCGGCAGCGGGTGGGCCAGGATGCCGTCGTGGCGCAGGCCGCGGGTCCAGGCCTGCAGATCGACCACCTGCTGCGGGAACCCATCGGCCGCATGGCCGGCGTTCGGGTTGAGCGCCCGTGCCGTCCGCATGTCGCTGCCCGGCGCGCGCCCTACGCCCAGATCGATGCGGCCGGGTGCCAGGGCGTCGAGCACGCGGAACTGCTCGGCGACCTTGAAGGCGGCGTAGTGCGGCAACATCACGCCGGCGCTGCCGATGCGGATGCGCGATGTGCGCACGGCGATGGCGGCCATCAACACCTCGGGCGCGGTGCCCACGATGGTCGGCATGCCGTGGTGTTCGCTGACCCAGAAGCGCTGGTAACCCAGCGCTTCGCAATGCACGGCCAATTCGACCGTATCGCGCAGCGCGTGGTCTTCGCCGCGCCCCGCGGTGGCCACCGACTGGTCGAGCACCGACAGTTTCATGCGCGGTGGATCGGATCGATCCACGCCACCGCTTCGGGCTTCTCGACGGCTTCGATGTCGAGGTTCACGGCCACGGCTTCGCCGTCGCTGCGCACGAGAACGCATTCCAGCGTCTCGGTCGGGCTGGCGTTGATCTCCTGGTGCGGGACATAGGGCGGCACGTAGATGAAGTCGCCCGGGCCGGCTTCGGCGGTGAATTCGAGCCGCTCGCCCCAGCGCATGCGCGCGCGTCCCTTGACGATATAGATCACGCTTTCCAGCGCGCCGTGGTGGTGGGCGCCGGTCTTCGCGTTGGGGTGGATGTGCACCGTACCGGCCCACAACTTCTGCGCGCCGACGCGGGCGAAGTTGATTGCTGCCTTGCGGTCCATCCCCGGGGTCTGCGCCGTGTTGCCGTCGAGCCGGTCGCCCGGCACGACACGCACGCCGTCGTGTTTCCAGGCTGCGGTGTCGCTGTGCTCGTTGGTCATGGTGCTGCGGTGGTTGGGGTCATCGGCGCGTGCGCCAGTGCGCGCTCGGCGGGCGACAGCACGATGGGCTCGCCGTGCGCTGTGCGTTCGGCCGCCGCTTCCCAGGCGTGTTCCAGCGCATGCAGGCGCTCGACATCGGCGATCCCGCGCGCGATCACCAGTGATTCGAGCGCAGCCAGCCAATGTTGGTAGTACGTGTCGCCAAGGTCGGCGTCGCCGGCGGCCTGGGCTTGCTGGATCGCCTGACTCAGCGCTGTGGCCCATTCCGGCCACGTGAAGTGGCCGCGCTCGTGCAGCGCCAGCGTCAGCGCGAAGGCCTGTGCTTGCCAGGGAGCGGTGAAGACCGGGCCCTGCGCGTCGCGGGGCAGCCCGGGCAGGCTCGCTGCAAGTTGATGCGCGGGCGGGCTCACGGTGCGGCCTCGAGGTAGGGCTCCCAGGCGTCGACGGACACCTGCGTGCTGGCCTCGGCGTCTTCGCCCCACAGCGCGCTGGCAGCGAATGAGACCGTGTAAAGCCAGTTCGGCTGCTCGTCGAAGGGCTGACCCGGTGCCGTTGCCGCGTGGCGGTCGGCAAACACATGGGCGCCGTGCACCAGCACCACTTCGCCGACCCGGCCACGCACATATCGCGGCAGGCGGGTGTGTCCGGGCGGATGCAGATTGCGGGCCCGCACGCGGTCGCCGACCGAAAAGCGCGCCGGGGCCATTGGCTGCCGCTGCGTCGGTGCGCCGCGGGCCAGCACGCCGGCGACGGCATCGGCCCGCAGCACCCGCGGCAGCGGGCGCGGCGGGTGCAACGCGCGGCCGGCGGCCAGTTCGTCGGCGCTGACCAAGCCCCGGTCGAGCATCAGGCGCTCGAGACCCAGGATCCAGATGCGGTAGTAGCTCGACGCCAGATAGGTCGCTGGCGGCAGGCTTTCGCGGGCCGAGCGCGATTGGTCGATGTTCCACTGGCCTGTCGCGCCCATGGCCAGGGTCAGCGCCAGCGCACGGCGTTCCCAGGGCGCGTGGAACAAGGCCTCGGCGGGGTCGGGGTGGACGGCGCCGAAGCCGTGCAGGCCGCCCATGTCGTGCACGCCGTTCATGGCGTTGGTGGTGTTCCTGGCGTCCCTGGCGTTGGTGACTTGAGCGGCCGGCGTGCCAAGCCGGTGCCGATCATCGAATCGCGGGTCACCCATTCAGCCAGTGCTGCTTCATCCAAGGCGGCGCTGTCGGCCGGGCGCATCGGCACGACCAGGTAGCGCACCTCGGCCGTCGAATCCCACACGCGAACATCGGTGCCGGGTGGCAGCTCGACGCCGAACTCCGCCAGCACCGCGCGGGGTTCGCGCACCGCGCGCGACCGATACGGCGCGCTCTTGTACCAGACCGGTGGCAGCCCGAGCACTGGCCACGGGTAGCAGGAACACAGCGTGCACACCACCATGTGATGGGTCTGCGGCGTGTTGAACAGCGCCACCATGTGTTCGCCCTGCCGGCCGCTGAAGCCCAGCGTGGCGATCGCTGCCGTCGCGTCCTGCACCAGCGCGTCGCGAAAGCCTGCATCGACCCAGGCCTTGGCGACGACGCGCGCGCCGTTGTGCGGGCCGACATGCTGCTCGTAGGTCTCGACCAGCTGGTCCAGCGCAGCCGTCTCGACATAGCCCTTCTCGGTCAGCAAGGTCTCCAGCGCGCGTACCCGCAGGTCCATCTCGTCGAGGTGCGAATGGGCGTGATCATGATCGTCGTGATCGTCGTGATCGCCGGGACTGGCAGGCGTGTTCATGCGTCTCAGTTTACGACCCTGTTCAGCCAGCGCACGAAGTCACGATAATCCGCACCCCGACGTGCGCGTTGCTCCACCGAGCGGCCGTCGTCCTGATCTGCGCCTACCGGCGCATCGCGGAGCCCCACCCTTGTTCCAGCGTTTCGAACGCCTGGTGCTGCCTTATCCGGACGCACCGACGCCGCCGCCGCCGAAGACCTTTTTCGCCTTCCTTTGGGAATGCGCCAAGGGCGTTCGGCTGTACCTGCTGCTGGTGACGCTGTTCACCGCCTGCATCGGCGCTTTCGAGGCTTTGCTATTCAGCATGATGGCCCACGTGGTCGACGTGCTGGCGGGCGTCAAACCTGCCGAACTCTGGCAGCGCGAGGGCCCTACGCTGATCGTCCTGGCCGTGGTGCTCGGGGTCAGCGTGGTCTTCGCCGCGCTGCAGGCCCTGTTCAAGTACCAGGGCGTGTTCAGCAACTTCCCGATGCGCCTGCGCTGGAACTTCCACCGCTTGATGCTCGAGCAGAGCATGGGCTTCTACCAGGACGAGTTCGCCGGCCGCATCGCCACGAAGGTGATGCAGACCGCGCTTGCGGTGCGCGACACCTGGCTGATCGTCACTGACATCCTGGTCTACGTCGTCATCTACTTCGTCACCCTGCTCGGCGTGCTCGGCGCCTTCGACGCCTGGCTGATGGCCCCGTTCATGGGCTGGCTGGCGCTGTACGTCGGCGCGCTGTGCTACTTCGTGCCGCGCCTGGGCAAGGTGGCGCAGGCCCAGGCCGATGCGCGTTCGCTGATGACCGGGCGCATCACCGACGCCTACACCAACATCGCCACCGTCAAGCTCTTCTCGCACTCGCAGCGCGAAGCCCACTTCGCGCGCGGCGCGATGCAGGAATTCATGGTCACGGCCTACGGGCAGATGCGCCTGGTCACGGCGTTCGAGGTCGTCAACCAGATCCTCAGCGTGCTGCTGATCGCCGCCACCGCGGCCGCCGCGCTGGCGGTGTGGACGCACAGCGTGATCGGCGTTGGCGCGGTGGCCGCCGCCGCCGCCGCGATGGCCTTCCGCCTGAACGGCATCTCGCACTGGGTGATGTGGGAGATGGCCTCGCTGTTCGAACACATCGGCACGGTGCAGGACGGCATGGGCACGCTGTCGCGCGCGCGCTCGGTGGTCGACCGGCCGGGTGCGCAGGCCTTGCAGGTCAGCCAGGGCGAGGTCCGGTTCGAGCAGGTCAGCTTCGGCTACGGCGGCCAGCGCAAGGTCATCGACGACCTGTCGCTGACCATCCGCCCGGGCGAAAAGATCGGCCTGGTCGGCCGCTCGGGCGCGGGCAAGAGCACGGTCGTCAACCTGCTGCTGCGCCTGTACGACCTCGACCCCAGCGGGGGCCGCATCCTGATCGACGGCCAGGACATCGCCGGCGTGACCCAGGAGAGCCTGCGCCAGGCGGTCGGCATGGTGACCCAGGACACCTCGCTGCTGCACCGTTCGGTGCGTGACAACATCGTCTACGGCCGCCCCGGCGCCGGCGACACCGAGATGCTGCGCGCCGCCGAACGTGCCGAAGCGCACGACTTCATCCTCGGCCTGACCGACCCCAAGGGCCGTCAGGGCTACGACGCCCATGTCGGCGAACGCGGCGTCAAGCTCAGCGGTGGCCAGCGCCAGCGGGTGGCCATCGCCCGGGTGATGCTGAAAGACGCGCCGGTCCTGTTGCTCGACGAGGCCACCAGCGCGCTGGACAGCGAGGTCGAAGCCGCCATCCAGCACAGCCTGTACCGGCTGATGGAGGGCAAGACCGTGGTCGCCATCGCCCACCGCCTGTCGACGATCGCGGCGATGGATCGCCTGGTGGTGATGGACCAGGGCAAGGTGGTCGAGGTCGGCGACCACGCCAGCCTGCTGGCCGCCGGCGGCATCTATGCCCGGCTGTGGGCCCACCAGAGCGGCGGCTTTCTCGGCGAAGAGGTCGACGACGCGCTGTCCGCGGTGCAGTCGAACCGGTGGGAAGCGCAAGCCGCGGATTGACCGTTCGGGAGCGCGTCGTTGGAGGCCAGGCGGGGCTGCACATGGCCGCGGGCCGAGTGGGCCTGAACGTCGCTGCAGGCCAGGCGGGCCTGGACGTGCCGCCCCGCGCCTGTCAGGCGGCGTTTCCGGGGAGTGGCGGACTGTCGGCAGCGGCCTCGGTCTTGCCCAGGTTGACGCGCGGCAGCGTATCGGCCCAGGCACTGTCGCCGCGCGTCTCCGGCGGCTCCGCCATGCGCACCAGAGCCTTTTCGAGCGCGGCGCGGCGGGCATCGCGGTCGGTCGGCGCCGGGTCGTCGCCCGGGGCGACCAACGCGTCCAGGTGCACATCGACGTTGGCCAGCGCGCGCAGCGACGCGGGGCCTGCCGGAGCCGCCTGATCGCGCAGGCGCCGGCGCTCGGCCTGGCGCGCGATGTGTTCCATCCAGGCCACGGCGATGGCCAGCATCAGTAAGGCACACAACGAGACCAGCAAGCCCGACCAGAAACCGCTCAT
>JANMAP010000432.1:0-3585 GCA_031359905.1 Burkholderiales bacterium
CAGCCCGGCCGCGGCCAGGCGCAGGCGGGCGCGCTCGGCCACCGCCGGCAAGTCGAAGAGCATCAGTCGCAGCGCGGGCGCCTGCTCGGCGACGGCCGCCAGGAAGCTGCCCTCGCCGCCGCCGACGTCGAGCAGGACGCGATGGCGGTCGAAACGGTAGGCGGTGAGCACCTCGCGGGTGACGAGGGGTTGCGACGCCGACATCAGCGCCGAGTAGTCGGCGACCTTGTCCGCAGCCAGCGTGGCCGGTGACGCTGCGCTGTCGACACCCTGGCCGTCGCTGCCTGGCACCGCGGTGGACAAGGCGGCATACGGCCAGTAGCCGGCCATCGCCGGCCGGCCCTCGCGGCGCAGCAGCGCCACCGGATCGGCCAGATCGGCATACAGCGTCGCGTGGTGTTCGATCATCGCCGTCACCGCCGGGTTGCCGACCAGCGGCGCGCCCAGCCGGCCGAGTGCGACACGGCCGCCGCGGCGGCGCTCCAGCAGTTCCAGCGCCACCGCGGCAGCGACCAGCCGATCGCTGCCTTCACGGCCCAGCCCCAGGCGATCGGCGAGCTCGCCGGCGTCGCGCGGGCCGGCTGCCAGCAGCTCGAAGACATCCAGGCGCACGCAGGCCAGCAGCACCTGCGAATAGACGAATCCGGCCACCAGGTCGAAGACCTCGCGCGCCTCGCGTCGTGCGATCGGCCGGGTCAGCGGAAAGGCCGCCGCCCAACGCCGGAACGCCGGGTTGGCCACCGTCCGCTGACGCCAGTCGCGCCAACGATCGTTCCAGCGGGGTGCGATGCTGTCGCCGCGGGCGGGGACGGGCTCGGCGCGGTCCATGCGAGGCGACGCGCGTCAGACGGCTGTGGTCGGCGTGACGGGCGTCGGCGTCGGCGGGGTGGCGCCCTTGCCGCTGGCGCTCGGCAGGCGCGGCCGGCGCGGCGGCGTGGCGGGCGACAGGCGCGGGGCGTCCTGCTGGCGCTGCACCTGGTCGCACCACGACTGCGGCACCAGGCGTTCGGCTTCCAGCCGCACCAACTGGCGCAGCTGCGCCGCGCCGCGGCACGGCGGGATGGCTTCGATGGCGCAGGCCACCAGCCGGTCGAAGTGCTGGATCGCCCCGCTCAGCCCATGTTCGCTGGCCGAACTCGGGCGGCCGAGCGCGACGTCGCGGCCGATCGGCTTGCCCAGCAGTACCGGGTCGGCCATCACGTCGCGCACGTCGTCGGCCACCTGGTAGGCCTCACCCAGCCATTCGCCGAGGGCTCGCCAGGTGTCGCCGTCCATCCCGGCGGCTTCGGCGCCAGCGCAGGTGGCCGCGGCGAACAGCGCGCCGGTCTTGGCCCGCTGGTAGTCGCCGAGCGTCACCCGAGGCTCGCATTCCCAGGCCTGGCCGGCGGTGATTCCGAACGGCATGCCCACGCCGCGCCCGACGGTGGCCAGCAGGCGCGCCAGGCGCTGCGGCGTGCGCCCGGCGGCCAGACCGAGGGTCTGGAAGGCCAGCACGATCAAGCCATCGCCGGCCAGCACGGCCAGCCGTTCGCCATAGGCGCTGTGCACCGACGCCTGGCCGCGGCGTGTCGGCGCGTCGTCGAAACACGGCAGGTCGTCGTGGACCAGCGACGCGCAGTGCAGCAGCTCAATGGCTGCGGCCGCGGCGTCCGACAAGGCCGGGTCGTCGTCGCCACAGGCCCGGGCCACCGACAGGCACAGCTGCGGGCGGATGCGCGCGCCGCCGGGAAACACCGCGTGGCGCATGGCCGCGGCCAGCTTGGGCGGACAGCCCGGCGCCTCGGTCGTGGCGATGGCCGCGGCCAAGGCCTCTTCGATTCTTGCCAGGGTTTCCATGCGAGCCCTCGATGCGGACGCCGCGAGGCGCCGGGAAGGTGTCATTGACAATTGACATCCTCAAGTGTCTATTAGAATAGACACATTGACGGTCAGCGTCAATCTCGCGCACCCGGGGTCGCGCCGGCAGATCGGCTCGTGAACGCGATGAGCGGGGCAGTGGGTGAGGCAACCCGAGCCGCTGCTGGGCCGGCCTGGCGGACCGGCAGCGGCCTGGCCGAAACGCTCAGCCGGCCAACGGCTCGGCGCGCAGGCGTGCCTGTTGCTGCGCCAGCGTGCGCGCCAGCAACTGGGTCGCGGCCAGCAGGGCCTGGATGGTCGGCGTCGGCACGCTGGCCACCTGCCCGAGCTCGACGACGGCGGCCACCAGCGCGTCGAGTTCCAAGGCCCGACCCTGCTCGACGTCCTGCAGCATCGACGTCTTGTGGGCGCCGACGGCCTCGGCACCGGCGATGCGCTGTTCGAGCGAGATCTTGAACTTCACGCCCAGTGCCTCGGCCACCGCCTGGGCTTCGGCCATCATCGCCGCGGCCAGCGCGCGGGTCGGCGGGAAGCGGCAGATGTCTTCCAGGGTCGCGTGGGTCAGCGCGCTGATCGGGTTGAAACTGAGGTTGCCCCACAGCTTGACCCAGATCTCGCTGCGGATGTCCTTGCTCACCGGGGCCTTGAAGCCGGCGCGCATCAAGGCCTGCGACAGCGCGTCGATGCGCTCGCTGCGGCTGCCGTCGGGCTCGCCGATGGTGAAGCGGTTGCCTTCGATGAGCTTGACGACGCCCGGCGCCAGCAGCTCGGCCGCCGGGTAGACGACGCTGCCGATCACGCGCTCGGGTTCGATCTGGCGGGCGATCTCGTCGCCCGGATCGACCGATTCCAGCCCGCGGCCTTCGAACGGCCCGCCCTGGCGCTGGAAGTACCACCAGGGGATGCCGTTGATCATCGTCACCAGGCTGGTCTGCGGGCCGAACAGCGCGCGCAGCTCGGGCAACAGGTCGCGCACCTGGTGCGCCTTGACGGTCAGCAGGACCACGTCCTGCACGCCGGCGTCGGCCATGCGCTGCACCGCGCGCACCTGCGGCGCATGCAGCTCCTTGCCGTCTTCGAGGATCAGGCGAAAGCCGTCGCGGCGGATGGCTTCGAGGTTGCGGTTGCGGGCGATGAAGGTCACGTCTTCGCCGGCGCAGGCCAGCCGGGTGCCCAGGTAGCCGCCGATCGCGCCGGCGCCGACGATGGTGATCTTCATGCGGCGGGTGCCTTCATTTCGCGCTGGCGCGCCAGGCGCTGGGCCAGCCCCCACAACGGCCAGAGCAGCAGCACCACGGCCAGGCCGAAGATCGAGCCGACCAGCGGGTTGCTCCAGAAGATGCTCAGGCTGCCCTGCGACAGCAGCATGGCCTGGCGGAAGCTGGCCTCGGCCATGTCGCCGAGGACCAGCGCCAGCACCATCGGCGCCAGCGGGTACTTCAGCTTCTTGAAGAGGTAGCCGAGCACGCCGAAGACCAGCATCAGCACGACGTCGAACATCGAGCTGTGCACGGTGTAGGCGCCGATCGCGCAGATGACGATGATGACCGGCGCGATGACCGAGAACGGGATGCGCAGGATCGCTGCCCACCAGGGCACGGTGGTCAGCACGACGATCAGGCCGACCAGGTTGCCCAGGTACATGCTGGCGATCAGGCCCCAGACGAAGTCCTTCTGCTCGACGAAGAGCATCGGCCCCGGCTGCAGACCCCAGATCAGCAGGCCGCC
>JANMAP010000459.1:0-10017 GCA_031359905.1 Burkholderiales bacterium
GCGGTGGCCGCGGGGGCCGCGGGGACAGCGGCGGGGCGGAATGGTGCGGGGGGTTCATCGATGCGGGTGGGCTGGCCCGGTGCGGCCCCGGGTTTGGCTGCCGGCGTGCCGGCCGCCGCGCCGGCCAAAGCCGGCGTCGCGGCGCGCGCGCCGCCACCGAAGCGGGCCAGCAGAAAGCGCACCAACAGGAAGGCACCGGCTGCCAGCAACGCGATCATCACCACATTGGCCAGGCCTTCGCCCATGCCGAAGTGGCTGAACAGCGCAGCCAGACCCAGACCGGCGGCCAAGCCGGCCAGCGGGCCCATCCATGAACGCTTGGCCGGCGTCGCCGCAGCCGCTGCGGCCGTCGCCGGCGTGGCCGGGTTGGCGGCCGGGGCCGGCGTCGCGGGTTTGGCCGGCACCGCATCGGGCGCCGTGCGTGCGGGCATGTTGCGCTGCATGCCGGTAGATTTGCCGCCGCCCAGACGGCCGGCCTCGGCGGGCAAGGACAGCGTGGCGCTTGCCAGTGCCACCACGAGTGCGACGGTGAGCCAGTTCTTCATGCGGTCAGATCCTCGAAAGGCGCCCTGCGGCGCGGGGTGACGATGGTCATCTGACCGCCGCCGATGGGACTATGCCCGGGTTTACACATGGGGTCCAGCAGCGGCAGTTCAAGGCCCTGCCAATGGCAGGTCAGCGACGGTGCGGAATTGGCACGATGCCCCATCACGCGCCGGCCAGCCGGCCGAGCCACTCGTGCAGGGCCAGCCGCGTGCCTTCGAAGCCGCCGAGGCTGGGCAACCAGTCGCTGACCTCCAACGGGCTGCGCGCCGACACCGACATCGGCGCTGCGGTGAGCTTCATCGGCGCGCCCGAGGTGGCGATGACGCCCTGGAAGTTCTTCAGCGCGCGGCGCATGTGATAAGCCTGCGTCACCAGCACGATGTGCTCGACGCCGCTGGCCCGCAGCAGCGCCACCGAACGCACCGCGTTTTCGTGCGTGTCGCGCGATTCGCCTTCGGTCCAGCGCAGCTTGAGGCCGAACTCACGCTCGGCGATGCGCCCGGCGATCTCGGCTTCCGACAGGCCTTCCGGCGCGCCATGCCCGACGCCACCGGAAAAGGCCAGCGGCAGCCCGGTCTCGCGCGCCAGCCAGACGCCGTAGCGCAGCCGTTCGACGCTACGCGCCGTCAGCGTCGAGACCCCGTATTCCGGCGCCAGATTGATGCGCCCGCCGCCGAGCACGACGATGGCCGTCTTCGGCGCGCGCTTGAGCGCCGCGATCTCCGCCGGGGCGAGTGCGCGCGGCGGATTGAGCAGCCACTGGTTCAGCCCGCGGGCCACCGCGCCGCTGCACATGAACCACAGGCCGAGCACGCCCAGCAGCACCAGCAGCCAGGCCAGCGCGCGGCGCGTGAACATCAGCCGCGCCCCGACCAGCACCAGCAGCAGGAACGGCACCGGTGGCAGCAGCAGGCTGCCGAGGATCGGCTTCCAGCCCTCGACGCCCAGGCTCAGGAAGACGTCGTTCATGCCCGCCGGGGCCGCAGGCGCACCGCGGTGGCGATCAGAAGAAGGCCTGCAGGCCGGTTTGCGCGCGGCCCAGGATCAGCGCATGGATGTCGTGCGTGCCTTCGTAGGTGTTCACCGTTTCCAGGTTGATCATGTGGCGGATGACGTGGTATTCGTCGTGGATGCCGTTGCCGCCGTGCATGTCACGCGCGGTGCGCGCGATGTCCAGGGCCTTGCCGCAACTGTTGCGCTTGATCAGGCTGATCATTTCCGGTGCGGCCCGGTCCTCGTCCATCAGCCGGCCGACGCGCAGGACGGCCTGCAGGCCCAACGTGATCTCGGTCTGCATGTCGGCGAGCTTCTTCTGGATCAGCTGGTTCTGCGCCAGTGGGCGGCCGAACTGCTGGCGGTCCAGCGTGTACTGGCGGGCGGCGTGCCAGCAGAACTCGGCGGCGCCCAAAGCGCCCCAGGCGATGCCGTAGCGCGCCTTGTTCAGACAGCCGAAAGGCCCTTTCAACCCGTTCACGTTGGGCAGCAGGTTCTCGGCCGGCACGAACACGTCGTCCATCACGATCTCGCCGGTGATGCTGGCGCGCAGGCTCATCTTGCCTTCGATCTTCGGCGCGGTCAGACCCTGCATGCCTTTCTCGAGCACGAAGCCGTGGATGGCTTCCTGGCCGCCCACGCCGCCGTCGGGGTCGGCCTTCTTGGCCCAGACGACGAAGACGTCGGCGATCGGACTGTTGGTGATCCACATCTTGCTGCCCTTGAGCAGGAAGCCGGCCACGCCGTCACGGGTCGCCGGCGTGGCACGCGTGAGCATGCTGGCCGGGTCGCTGCCGTGGTTGGGCTCGGTCAGGCCGAAGCAGCCGACCCACTCGCCGCTCGCCAGCTTGGGCAGGTACTTCTGGCGCTGGGCTTCGTTGCCGTAGGCGTGGATGGGGTGCATGACCAGCGAGCTTTGCACGCTCATCGCGCTGCGATACCCGCTGTCCACGCGTTCGACCTCGCGCGCGACGAGGCCGTAGCAGACCTGGTTCAAGCCGGCGCAGCCGTAGCCTTCGATGGTGCTGCCGAGCAGGCCCAGCGCACCCATCTCGCTCATGATCTCGCGGTCGAACTTCTCGTGCCGCGCGGCCAGCAGCACCCGCGTCTGCAGGCGCTCCTGACAGTAGGTGTGGGCGGCGTCGCGCACTGCGCGTTCGTCGTCGCTGAGCTGATCGTCGAGCAGGAAGGGGTCATCCCATTGAAATTTCGCTGCCATGGCGTTGTCTCCAGATAATGCCCGTGAGTGTAAGGAGTGGCCGCAGGGCGCGACAGAGCGGGTCAATTCAAGGAGCGAGTGCATGAACCAGCAGGCGATCACTTTGGGCGGCGGATGTTTCTGGTGCGTCGAGGCGGTGTTCGAGCTCGTCGACGGCGTGCTGACGGTGGAAAGCGGATACAGCAACGGCCATGTCCAGCGGCCGACCTATGAACAGGTCTGCGGCGGCGACACCGGACATGCCGAGGTCGTCAAGGTCAGCTTCGACGCCGACCGCATCGCGCTGCGCGAGATCCTCGAGATCTTTTTCGTCGTCCACGACCCGACCACGCTGAACCGCCAGGGCAACGACGTCGGCACGCAGTACCGCAGCGGCATCTACTGGCATGACATCGCGCAGGAAGCGGTGGCGCGCGACGTGCTCGCCGAGGCCCAGGCGTCGCATGGCGGGCGGGTGGTGACGGAGATCCAGGCGCTGGCCAACTACTCGCGCGCCGAGGACCACCACCAGCATTACTTCGCGAACCACCCGAACCAGGGTTATTGCGCCTTCGTCGTGGCGCCCAAGGTCGAGAAGTTCCGTCGCACCTTCAAGGCCCGGGTCAAGGCCTGACCCGTCCCCGGCGCACCTTAATCACCGCCCGCCGAGCCCCTGCCGGCTACAGCGAAGTGAAGACGCTCGGCGGCTCGCTGTCGACAAACACTGAATCGAGGCCGCGGCGGACCATCTGGCGGCGGCGGCGCATCTCGGGGTCGGCACCCACCAGCGCGGCGAACAGCGGCGCGCGCAGCATCCACAGGTCAACCGGTTCTTCGGCACCACGCACCTGCGAACGCAGCCAGCCGGCGTGCGGATCGGTCAGGTCGGCCACGGCCAGCAGGAAGACCTGCTTCAGTTCGACGAAGGCGCGGCGCGCGGCCACGCGCGCCTGCCGTTCGCCCGGCATGCCGAAGCTCGCCGCGCCGATGCTGGGCAGCGTCTGTTCGGCCGTGAAGTGGCGCGGTGCGGGCGCGTGGACGTGGTTCATGGGCAGACGACCGATCAAAGAATGCCGAACTGCGAGCGCGCGGCGCGGGTTTGAAAGTGGCGGTTCAGCCCGGCCAGCCGCGATTCGGCTTCGCGCTGGCTGAAGGCCAGCCCGACCAGGCGGTAGACATCGCTGCGCAGATGCCACAGCTCGCGCAGCGAATGGCTGGCCTGGATGCGCTGGCGCAGCCGGTCGCCCTCGTCGCTGTCGACACCTGCCAGCACGGCGCTGAAATCGGCGCGCACCGCGGGCAGGCGGCGGGTCGGCGGCGCGGCGTCGGACGGCGCCGGGGCCATCAACCAGAACATCAGGCGCTGCCACGACGAATCCGGCGCGACGCGCAGCGACGGTGGGCAGACTTCCAGTCGCGAGTTCGCCGGCGCTGCCGACGGCGCGTGCTTCGACGAGGAGGAACGTTGGAGCGTGGATCTCATACCCGTGATATCGGACACATTCATGGCAACCTGAGCGGATGTTGGCGGCGCGCCGTCCAGGTCAAGCGCGGAGAAAAGGCGCAAAGCCCGGCCAGTTCATCGCCGTGACAGGGCGCCAGGCACGCTGCGGCCTGCGGCTGCGCAGCGCGCTGCCGTCCACGCCGGGTGCCGGGTTAGCCTGTCGCCCGGCGCAGATCCGGGAGGCGGCCCTTGTCGACGTGGTTTCAACGCGGTGCCTGGGCGCTGGCCGGGCTGGTGGCCGTGCTGCTGGCGGTGTCGGCCTGGTATGTCCAGCAGGTGCTGCCGCGCGTCGACGGCACGCTGCAGGTCACTGGACCGGCCGCCGCGCTGCGCCTGGAACGCGACGACGAGGGCATCCCGACGGTTCGTGCCGCGAGCCTGCGCGACGCCGCCTTCGGCCTCGGCTTCGCCCACGCGCAGGACCGCCTGTGGCAGCTGGAAACCCATCGCCGCATCGGCGCCGGCCGGCTGGCCGAAGCCTTCGGCCCGGGGGCCCTGGACAACGACCGCTTCCTGCGCGCCCTGGGCGTGCGCCGGGCCGCCGCGGCGCAGTGGCAGCGCCTGGGCGCCGAACCGCGCGCCTTGTTGCAGGCCTATGCCGACGGCATCAACGCGGTGCTGCGCGATCCCGGCTTCGTGCGCCCGCCGGAGTTCGTCATCCTGGGCCTGCAGCCCGAGCCCTGGGATCCGATCGACAGCCTGGCGTGGTCGATCATGATGGCCTGGGACCTCGGCGGCAACTGGGCCGCCGAGTTGCTGCGACTGCGGCTGGCGCTGGTCATGCCGGTCGAGCGCATCAACCAGCTGCTGCCGCCCTACCCGGGCGAGGCGCCGCTGGCCACCGCCGACTACGCGGCGCTGTACCGCGGCCTGAAGCTCGACGCGGTGGCGCAGCAGCGGGCCTGGATGCGGCTGCCCGACACCGCACCGCCCTCGGGCATCGAAGGCGTGGGCTCGAACAACTGGGTGCTGGCCGGCAGCCGCAGCGCCACCGGCCAGCCGCTGCTGGCCAACGATCCGCACCTCAAGCTCAGCACGCCGGCGCTGTGGTACTTCGCGCGCATCGAACTGCCGGACCAGAAAGCAGCGGGGGCGACGCTGCCCGGCCTGCCGGTGGTCGTGCTCGGGCAGAACGAGCACATCGCCTGGGGTGCGACCAACACCGCGCCCGACGTGCAGGACCTGTACCTGGAACAGATCGATCCGGCCCAACCCGGGCGCTACCGCACGCCCGAGGGCTGGGCCGACTTCGAGACCGCGCGCGAGACGATCAAGGTCAAGGGCCGGCCCGACGTGGCTGTCACCGTGCGCCGCACGCGCCACGGCCCGGTCATTTCCGATGCCGGCGTGGCCGATGGCGCGCTCGGGCCGCTCGCCGCGCCCAGCCATGTGCTGGCCCTGCGCTGGACAGCGCTGGACCCCGACATCGACGCGCTCGGCCCGGCGCTGGCCTTCCAGACGGCACGCAGCGTGGCCGAATTCATCCAGGCATCACGGGGGTGGATCGCGCCGATGCAGAACTTCGTCGTCGCCGACCGCGACGGCCACATCGCGATGGTCGCGCCTGGCCGCGTGCCGCTGCGCGGCCCGGGACACGACCTGCGCGGCCTGGCGCCAGCGCCAGGCTGGGACGCGCGCTACGACTGGGTCGGCTGGGTGCCGGCCGATGAAACGCCGCGCGAGATCGACCCGCCGCGCGGCTGGATCGCCACCGCCAACCAGCGCGTCACCGCGCCTGGCTACGCGCACTTCCTGACCAGCGAATGGGCGTTGCCGTTCCGCCAGCAGCGGATCGCGGCGCTGCTCGAATCGCGGCCGACGCACACGATCGAGCAGCTGGCGGCGATCCAGGCCGACGTCCGCTCGCTGGCCGTGCCGGTGCTGCTGCCGTGGCTCCTGAAGGCCCGCTCGACCCATCCGCTGGCCGCCGCAGCGCAGGCCCGGCTGTCCGGCTTCGACGGCACGATGGCCGCCGACCATGCGGCGCCGCTGATCTTCTGGGCCTGGCAGCGCCAGTTGGCCCAGGGCCTGTTCGCCGACGACACCGGCCTGGCGCTGTGGCAGCGCAGCCTGCGCACGCGCAGCTTCAACGACGCGCTGGCTGCCGTGCTGGCGGCCGACGACACCAGCTGGTGCGACGACCGCGGCACGCCGGCCGTCGAGACCTGCGCGACGCAGGTCGACGCGGCCTTCGAGCGTGCGCTCGACGAGCTGCGGTCACGCTTCGGCGACGACCCGGCGCGCTGGCGCTGGGGCGTTGCCCACCAGGCGCGGTCGGAACACCGGCCGTTCAGCCGCGTCGCCGCGTTGGCGCCGCTCTTCGAGTTGCGCCAGCCGGTGGGCGGCGACACCTTCACGATCAACGTCGGCCGCGTCGGCCTGCGGCCCGACGACAGCACCGGCGAGCTCTACCTCGACGAGCACGGCCCCAGCCTGCGCGCGCTGTACGACCTGGGCGACCCGGCGCAATCGCGCTTCATGCATTCCAGCGGTCAGAGCGGCCTCGTCTTTTCGCCGCTGTACCGTAACTTCGCGTCGCGCTGGGCAGCGGTCGACCACGTGCCGCTGTGGCCGCGCACCGCATCAGCCCATGTGCTGGTGCTGCAACCGCCCCGACCCTGACCGCGCGGGCTGTCAGACCGACGCCAGACCGACCTCAGAGCGACGTCAGAGCGACGTCAGAGCGACGTCAGACCGTGCCGTAGCGGGCCTTGCGCTCGGCGGTGAACGACCACCAGGGCCGCACCGGCCCGCCGCGCATGAAGTCGACGGCGGCCATGAAGGTATCCAGCACGCAGGGATCCTGGCGCTTGCCGGTGGCCCGGCACAACGCCTGGTAGAGGCTGAAGGCGTCGGCTTCGGCCAGGGCCTGCGGGGCAGCGATGCCCAGCAGCCGCAGGTCGGCGGCCAGCGACGGCCCGATGTTCGGCAGTTGTTCCAGCCGCTGGCATTCGCCGGCGTGGTTGGCCTTGCGCGGCGGCGGCGCCTTGGGTGGGCGCGGCGCGGCGGCGAGTGGGATGCGTGGGCTGCGGGGAATGGACATCGGGAGGGACATGCGGCGGGACATCGGGCGCACGAGATGGGTCTGCATGATCACATCAGCATGGTGTTGCGGATCAGGCCGACAGCGATGCCTTCGAGCTCGAAACTGGCATCGTCGAAGGGCACGACGATGGTCTTGAACTCCGGGTTGTCGGCGATCAGCTCGATGGCCTTGCTGGTGCGACGCAGGCGCTTGACGGTGACGTCGTCGCCGAGCCGGGCGTCGACGATCTGGCCGTTCTTGGAGTCCTTGGTCTTCTGCACGGCGAGCAGATCGCCGTCCATGATGCCGGCGTCGCGCATGCTCATGCCGCGCACCTTCAGGAGGTAGTCGGGCCGCCGCGGGAACAGCGCCGATTCGACGACATAGCTCTGGTCGATGTGTTCCTGGGCCAGGATGGGGCTGCCTGCCGCCACCCGCCCGACCAGCGGCAGCGTCAGCTGGGCCAGGCTGGGCAGCGGCAGGCTGAGCTGCTTGCCGTATTGGCTCAGGCGTGCCTGGGCCAGCGAACGCAATGTGTCAGACTTCAGACGAATGCCCCGCGAGGTGCCACTCACCAGTTCCAGCACCCCCTTGCGCGCCAGGGCCTGCAGGTGTTCTTCGGCCGCGTTGGCCGAGCGGAAGCCGAGTTCGGCGGCGATCTCGGCGCGCGTTGGCGGGGCGCCGGTGCGTTCGATGGCGCTTTGCACCAGGTCCAGGATCTGCTGCTGGCGCGGGGTGAGCTTGGGGCTGTCGGGCATGGGCATGCGGCGGACTCCGGTGGGTGGGCGTCGATCGACGACTGGCAATCTGTCCAGTCACTGTATTTTCATCCAGAACTGTTCCGTATGCCAAGCCTTCCGGCGCAAGTGCTGTTGATCGCCACCGGCGGCACCATCGCCGGGCGGTCGGCCGACCCCGCCGACAACGTCGGCTACCGGTCCGCTGAACTCGGTGTCGAGGCCCTGGTCGCCGCGGTGCCGGCCCTGGCCGGCGTGCCGCTGCGCACGCTGCAACTGGCGCAGGTCGACAGCAAGGACATGGACCACGCGCTGTGGCAGGCCCTGGTGCGCAGCGTTGCAGCGGCGCTGGCCGACCCGGCGCTGGCCGGCATCGTCATCACCCATGGCACGGACACGCTGGAAGAGACCGCTTATCTGCTGCAACGCGTGCTGGCGCCGGCCAAGCCGGTGGTGTTGACCGCAGCGATGCGGCCGGCCAGTTCACTGCAGGCCGACGGGCCGCAGAACCTGCTCGACGCCGTGACGCTGGCGCGCGATCCGGGTGCGCGCGGCGTGCTCGTGGTGATCGCCGGCCAGGTCTTCGCCGGTGACGAGGTGGTCAAGCACGACGCCTACCGGATCGACGCCTTCGGCGCCGGCCCGGCCGGGCCGCTGGCGTTGATCGAGGAGGGCCGGGTGCGCGCGCTGCGGCCTTGGCCGGCGGGCGCGGATGGCCTGGCCGACAGGCCGGCCGAGTGCGGGGCATCAGGCGGGGCCTCAGTCGAGACATCAGGCGGGGCATCTGGGGCGGCGTCAACCACAGCGTCAGTTGCGACATCCGATCCGGTATCAGGCGCGGCGCTGATCGAGCGGCCGCTGCACGACTGGCCGCGGGTGGCCTGGATCACCAGCCACTCGGGTTTCGACGCCGCGCTGGTCGACGCGGCGGTGGCCGCCGGTTTCGATGGCCTGCTGCTGGCCGGCACCGGCAATGGCAGCCTGCATCGCGATCTCGAAGCCGCTGCGCAACGCGCCGTTGCTGCCGGCGTCGTGGTGCGGCTGAGCACCCGCTGCGCCAGCGGCCGCGTCGTCGGCAACGCGCCGCGCGCGCTGCCGGTCAGTCAGGCCGGCAGCGCGGCGCAGGCGCGCGTCGAGCTGCTGCTTGACCTGCTGGCCGTGGGGCGCCGCTGACGCTGGCTGGCGGGAGGCCCCCGCCGCAGACCGCGACCGACGGGTCGGATTTCAGCGCCAGATCGCATTGTCAGATGGCCTGGCCGGCGGGTGCCGGCCTCGGTGGCGATCTCGATCAGGCGCCGTACAGTCCACGGACAGCCCGCGGTTTGACGATAGGTTAGACCACGGTCAGACCACGGTCAGACGACGCTCAGACCACGGTCAATGCGACGTCGATGTTGCCGCGCGTCGCGTTCGAATACGGGCACACTTCGTGGGCCGTGGCGACCAGCTTCTCGGCGGCCGCGCGGTCCATGCCCGGCACCGAGATGGCCATCTTGACGGCGATGCCGAACGCGCCTTCCTTGCCCGTCATCGGGCCGATCGCGACATCGGACGTGATCGACACTTCCGCCGGCAGGTTGATCTTCTGGCGTGCGGCGACAGCCTTCATCGCGCCGATGAAGCAGGCCGAGTAGCCCGCTGCGAACAACTGTTCGGGGTTCGTGCCGTTGCCGCCGGCGCCGCCGAGTTCCTTGGGAGTGGTCAGCGCGAGCTTGACCACGCCGTCCGACGATTCGGTGGTGCCGCTGCGGCCGCCGGTGGACGTGGCGTGGGCGGTGTAGAGGGCTTTGTCGATGGCCATGATGGTTCCTTGTGTCGAGGGTTGGCAGGCGGCCCCGCAGGGCCATGGAAAAGGGTCGTTCGGGCGATCAGGCCCGCTGTTCGGCAGGGGCGTTGAGTTCGTTGCGCAGGGTCTTCAACTGGCCTGTCAGGGCAGCCAGTTCGTGCAGGTCGCAGCCGGTGGCGCAGGCGACTTGCCCGGGCAGCGCCGCGGCGCGCGCCTTGAGCCGGCGGC
>JANMAP010000496.1:0-2208 GCA_031359905.1 Burkholderiales bacterium
CGGTGCCTGGCAAGAGGTGCTGGCACGACGCAAGGTGACGGGCAGCTATCCTGCACCGGTGTGTAAGCTGCTGGGCGAAATGGCGGCGGCGGGGCTCTTGATGCACTCGAACATCAAGTTCGACGGCGCCCTGATCCTGCAGGTCTTCGGCGACGGTCCGGTGAAGCTGGCGGTGGCCGAGGTCCAGCCCGATCTGAGCTTTCGCGCGACGGCCACGGTGATCGGTGCGGTTCCGGCCGGCGCGCAGCTCGAAGCCCTGCTCAACGTGCATGGACGGGGCCGCTGTGCGATCACCCTCGACCCGAAGAACAAGTTCCCGGGGCAGCAGCCCTACCAGGGCGTGGTGCCCCTTTTCGACATGGGGACCGGCGACCAGCGCGAACCGCTGCAGCAGGTGGCGCAGGTCCTCGAGCATTACATGCTGCAAAGCGAACAGCTCGACACCCGGCTGGTGCTGGCGGCCAATGACGAGGTCGCCGCCGGGCTGCTGATCCAACGCATGCCGGTCGAAGGCCAGGGCAACGTCGGTGGTGCGGCAGGCCGGCGCAACGAAGACGACATCGGCCTGTCCGAAGCCTTCAACCGCATCGCCATCCTGGCAGCGACCTTGACCCGCGACGAACTGCTGGCCCTGCCGCCGGAACGCATCCTGCACCGCCTGTTCTGGGAAGAGACGCTGCGCTGCTTCGCACCCGAGGCGCCCAGCTATGCCTGTCGCTGCTCGCGCGACCGCGTGCGCGGCATGCTGCGCTCGCTGGGTCGTGAAGAAAGCGACAGCCTGATCGTCGAGCGCGGGCTGGTCGAAGTCGGCTGCGAGTTCTGCGGCCTGCAGTACCGCTTCGACGCGGTCGATGTCGGCGAGATGTTCACCCCCGCCACCGACCAGCCGCCGGCGCCGAGTTCGGTGCAGTAGGCGCGTCGCCGCGTCGCCGCTTGCGATCGGCCCGCGGCACGACGCGACGTCAGACCGTCAGACGATCGCGCGGCGCAGCGCGGACAGCGGCGCGTCATCGTCGAGCTGCACGCCACCACGTCCGTCCGCCGCCACGCCGAGATCGCGCCACAGGCGGTCCATGTCGACCGGGGTCGCGCTGTCCTTCATCTGCTCGTAGAGCTCGATCAGGATCTGGCCGCCGACATGGCGGTCTGCGGCCTCCAGGACACGGCGCAACGGCCAGGCCACCGCGTAGCTGCCGCCGGCGGCAAGAAGGCCCTGCAGCGCGTGGCGCAGGCCGCGCGCGCCGCCGCTGGCCTGCAGCAGGCGCACGTCGGCCTGCAGGCAGAACAGCGCGCCGCCCCAGTAGGTGCGGCCCCAGGTGGGGGTGTGGTCCAGCCCCTGGTCGCCGGGCTGCGGCTGGCCCTGCGGCAGCGCGCGCTGCAGTTCGGCCCACAGCCGGCGCGGCGAACTGAGGCCGGCGCGCGCGCGGGCGACGCTTTCGACGTAGGTCGCCAGGCCTTCGTGCAGCCAGTTCTGTGACCGCGGCAGCCGCGGCACGGCCAGATGGACCATCTCGTGGACCAGCACCCAGTCGTCGCGCAGGCTGGCTGCGTCGCTGTCGCGGCCGATGCGCAGGCGCAATTCCGGATCGGGATCGGCGATGGTGCTGCCGCCGCGCACGCCGCGGCCGGGCACGTCCTGCAGCCAGATCGTGCATTGCGGCAGCGGGAAGCGGCCGAGGTAGTCGACCACCGCGGCGGCCGCGCTGCGTACCCAGGCCGCCAGGTCGGCGCGCGTTGCGGCCGGCCAGTCGGCGGCAAAGCGAAGGGTCAGCCGGCTGCCGGCGATCAGCACGTCCAGACTGCCGCCAGCCTGCGCGATCGCCTTCGAACCGGCACCGGCCAGCAGCGCTGCACCAGCGGCCTGCAGCAGGCGGCGCCGCAGACGGCTGGCAGTGCTCAATCGATCTCCAGCCCGCAGAGCATCTCGTCATCGACCCAACGGCGCAGCAGTGCGCCAGCCTGGCTGGCGGTGTCGCGATCGGGGAAGGTGGCGGCCAGTCGGTCACACAGGGCGGCGAAGCCGAGCCCGAGTTGCAGGTGATCCAGCGCCGCAGCCTCGAAGGGTTCGAGGCTGCGGAAATGCGGGCTGTGGCCGCGTCGCCAGACCAGCAGTTCGCCCGGCTCGGCCAACGCGGCGGCGGCGGGCGGGATCTGGTCCTGGTCCAGTGCCTGCCACAGCGCCAGCGTGTTGTGCTGCAGGCGCAGGCG
>JANMAP010000515.1:0-33575 GCA_031359905.1 Burkholderiales bacterium
AGGCGTCAGGCCGTAGCCGTGCACGGCGCGATCGGGCACCACGTAGTCCAGCGTGCCGGGCGCCGCACCCAGCAGCGCCAGGCCGCGCAAGGCCACGGCACAGGCGGTGGCGCCGTCGCAGTCGTAGTCGGCGACGACGCAGATGCGGCGCCGCGCGTCGATGGCGTCGGCCAGCAGGCGGCCGGCGGCCGCCGCGCCGAGCAGGCTCTCGGGCGGCAGCAGTCGTGCCAGGCCGTCGTCGAGTTCGTCGGCACTGCGCACCCCGCGTGCGGCGAGCAGCCGCGCCAGCAGCGGGTGCACGCCGGCCTGCTCGAGCGCGAAGACGACGCGCGGCGGCACGTCGCGCTGCACCAGCGTGGCGGCGTTCACAGCGTCTCCAGCAGCGCAGCCGGCGACGGCCGGCGCCAGGCCGTCGCCAGGCGCTGGGCGATTGAAGGCGTTGTGGCATGCAGCGTGGCGGTGGCGCGCTCGCCGCACAGCGTCAGCTGCAGCGGCTGGCCGGCGCGCTGGGCGGCCAGCGCATCGTGCAGCGGGCCGGCGTCGAGCGTGGCCCAGGCCTGCGTCCAGCCGGCCAGGTCCTCGGCCAGCGCCGGGCCGCGCAGGCGCTGGTCGACGACCGGCTCGGCGCCGGTCACCGGCTGCGCCGCGCCACAGCCGCTGAGCCAGAACGAGTTGACCGGCAACAGCCCGCGCGCTTCGCGCTCGGCGTTGACCGGGTGGGTGTGCAGCAGCAGCTGGGCTTCGCTCTGCAGGCGGCGAATGCGCCGTGCTGCCGGGTCGCTGCCCAGCCAGCGGTCGACATTGCGCGCGATCACGCGGTCCAGCGATGCGGTGGCCAGCGTGGCCAGGCTGTCGTGGGCGATGTACCAGCGATGCGCGGCGCCCCAGACCATCGTGAAGCCCTCGCTGACGAACCACGGTTGCAGGCTGTCGAACAAGGCCCGCGAGGCGCCGTCGTCGAGCATCAAGGCCGCCGGGTCGACCAGGCTGACCTGCTCGGTGCCCAGGTGCCAGTGCGTCGGGCTGAGCAGGCCCCAGGCCTGCGCGCCGACCTCGATGCCGTCGGCCCGCGCCGCGCGTGCCGCCCAGGGCAACTGACCGTCCCCGCCTTGCAGGCCGAGGGCGCGGGCCAGCGCGCGTTCGTGCGGCGGCGACAGGCTCCAGACATCGCCGGCGTCGATCTCGGGCGGGCCGCAGCGCGCCAGCAGCGCCTGCAGTCCCGGCAAGGCCAGGCCGCGCAGGGCCTGGCAGCCGGCCTCCGACGACGGCGCGCCAAACGGGATCAGCAGGTGCATGCGGCGGATTATCCCGGGCGCAGGTGCGGGGCCATCGCGACCCTCCGGTAGCATCGCGCCCCCATGGACCCGCCCTACGAGTGGCACATCGGCTGGCGCTACACGCGCGCCGGCCGCGCCGGCCGGCGCAACGGCTTCATTTCTTTCATCAGCGGCGTGTCGATGCTCGGCATCGCGCTCGGCGTGGCGGCGCTGATCATCGTGCTCAGCGTGATGAACGGTTTCCAGAAGGAAGTGCGCGACCGCATGCTGAGCGTCATCGCCCACGTCGAGGTCTTCGACGCCGCCGGCGTGGCCCTGCCCGACTGGCGGGCGCTGGCCGCCGCCGCGCAGCGCAACCCGGCAGTGCAAGGCGTTGCGCCGTTCGTCTCGGCCCAGGCCCTGGTTGGCCGCGGCGATGAACTGCGCGGCGCCATCGTGCGCGGCATCGATCCGCTCGCCGAAGCCGAGGTCACCGCGCTGGCGCGCACCCAGCAGCCGCTGCTGCGCCAGTTGCAGGGCGGGCAATGGAACATCGTGCTCGGCTTCGAACTGGCGCGGCTGATCGGCGCGCGCGTCGGCGACAAGGTGACCATCGTCGCGCCGGGCGGGCAGGTCTCGCCGGCCGGCGTCGTGCCGCGGCTGAAGCAGTTCACGCTGGTCGGCACCTTCGAGGCCGGGCACTACGAATACGACAGCGCGCTGGCACTGACCCACGTCGACGACGCCGCGCGGCTGTTCCAGGTCGAAGGGCCGACCGGCGTTCAGGTCCGGCTGGCCGATGTGCAGGCCGCGCGCACGGTGGCCGCGCAGTTGCAGCAGAGCCTCGGGCCGGCCGTCACCGTGCGCGACTGGACGCGGACCAACAAGAACTGGTTCGACGCCGTGCAGATCGAGAAGCGGCTGATGTTCATCATCCTGACGCTGATCGTCGCGGTGGCCGCGTTCAATCTGGTGAGCACACTGGTGATGACGGTGACCGACAAGCGGGCCGACATCGCCATCCTGCGCACCCTGGGCGCCAGCCCGCGGTCGATCATGGGCGTGTTCATGGTCCAGGGGGCGATGGCTGGCGTCATCGGCACGCTGTCGGGCGTGGCACTCGGGCTGCTGGTGGCCTTCAACATCGACGTCATCGTGCCGGCCATCGAACGCGCCCTTGGCGTGGCCTTCTTGCCCGGCAGCATCTACGTCATCAGTCGCATGCCCAGCGAACCGCTGGCCAGCGACATCGTGCCCATCGTCGTGATCTCGCTGCTGCTGAGCTTCGCCGCCACGGTCTACCCGAGCTGGCGCGCCAGCCGCGTCAACCCGGCCGAGGCGCTGCGTTATGAGTGACGCGCCGGCCGGCGCGACCGGCGACGCGGGCCGCGCCGTCGTGCTGCAGGCCAGCGACCTGCACAAGCGTTTCGTCGAAGGCCGCGGCGACGACGCGCTGGACGTCAGCGTGCTGCGTGGTGTGAACCTGCAAGTGCGCCGCGGCGACACGCTGGCCATCGTCGGCGCGTCCGGGTCCGG
Organism: Burkholderiales bacterium; assembly: GCA_031359905.1. Classification (GTDB taxonomy): domain Bacteria; phylum Pseudomonadota; class Gammaproteobacteria; order Burkholderiales; family Burkholderiaceae_C; genus Rubrivivax. The sequence continues at coordinate 2,793 of JANMAP010000515.1, forward strand.
CAAGAGCACGCTGCTGCACCTGCTCGGTGGTCTGGACACGCCGACCGCGGGCCGGATCGAACTGATGGGCCGCGACTTCACCAGCCTGAGCGCGGCCGAGGCTGGCCGCTGGCGCAACCTGCACCTGGGCTTCGTCTACCAGTTCCACCACCTGCTGCCCGAGTTCAGCGCGCTGGACAACGTCGCGATGCCGCTGCGCATCCGCCGCCAGCGGCCGGCCGAAGCGCGCGCCGCGGCGCAGGCCATGCTGGCGCAGGTCGGCCTGGCCGAACGGGTCGCCCACCACCCTGCGCAGTTGTCGGGCGGCGAACGCCAGCGCGTGGCCATCGCCCGCGCGCTGGTCACCGCGCCGGCATGCGTTCTTGCCGATGAACCCACCGGCAATCTCGACCGCGGCACGGCCGACGGCGTGTTCGAGCTGATGCTGGGCCTGGCGCGCGACCGCGGCACGGCCTTCGTCGTCGTCACGCACGATCACGCGCTGGCCGCGCGCTGCGCGTCGACCCTGGTGCTGGACCGCTGAGGTGCGGCGCGGCAGCGGCCAGCGCCGTTGCGCAGGCGCCGCTACCATCCGCGGCTGCTCAACATCCGCGCTGTCCGGCGCGCGACCACAAAGGAGGTCCCCATGTCCCGCAGTCCCCTCGTTCCCGCCATGCTCGCCGCCGTCGCGATCGCCGGTCTCGCCGGCATCACCCCGGCCGTCCATGCCCAGGGCCAGGACTTCAGCAAGGTCGAGATCCAGGCTCGCCAGATCGATGCCAACACCTACATGTTGACCGGCTCGGGCGGCAACATCGGCCTGTCGGTCGGCGACGACGCGGTCTTCGTGATCGACGACCAGTTCGCCCCGCTGGCGCCGAAGATCAAGGCAGCGATCGCGGCGATCAGCAAGAAGCCGGCGCAGTTCGTGCTGAACACGCACTTCCACTTCGACCACAGCGGCGGCAACGAAGCCTTCGGCAAGGACGGCGCGCTGATCGTGGCCCACGACAACGTGCGCAAGCGCCTGAGCGCCGACCAATTGATCACCTTCATCGGCGCCAACCAGAAGGCCACGGCCAAGGCCGGCCTGCCGGTGATCACGGTGACCAGCGACATCAGCTTCCACATCAATGGCAACCAGGTGCAGGCCTTCCACGTGCCGCGCGCCCACACCGACGGCGACCTGATCGTGCACTTCAAGCAGTCCGACGTGGTGCACATGGGCGACACCTTCTTCAACGGTTTCTACCCCTTCATCGACACCTCCAGCGGCGGCACGGCCGACGGCGTGATCGCCGCCGCCGACCGGGTGCTGGCGCTGTCGGGCGAGAAGACGAAGATCATCCCGGGCCACGGCCCGCTGGCCAGCAAGGCCGACCTGCAGAAGTACCGCGACCTGCTGGCCACCGTCAGCCAGCGCATCAAGGACCTGCGCCGCGCCGGCAAGAAGGACGACGAGATCCGCGCCGCCAAGCCCGCGGCTGACTTCGACGCCACCTACGGCGGTGGCTTCATCAAGCCGGATCAGTTCGTGCAGATGATGCTCGACGCGATTCCGCGGTAGGCCCTGCGGCGCGGGTTGCTGACGTGTTGCAGGCCGCGGCTTTCTACAATCGAAGGGTGCATTTGATCAACGCCGATCTCCACAGTCATTCCAACGTCTCTGACGGCACGCTCACGCCCGAGGCCGTCGCGGCCCGCGCGCAGTCGCACGGCGTCGAACTCTGGGCGCTGACCGACCACGACGAACTCGGCGGCCAGGCCCGCGCCCGCCAGGCGGCGCTGGCGCTGGGCATGGGCTATCTGGCCGGGGTGGAGGTCTCCGTCAGCTTCGCCGGCGAGACGGTGCACATCGTCGGTCTGGGTGTCGACCCCGACGACGACGCGCTGCGCGCTGGCCTGGCCGCCACCCGCGGCGGGCGCCGCGAACGGGCCCAGGCAATGGCCGACGGTCTGGCGCAGGTGGGCATCGGCGGCACCTTCGACGGCGCGCTGCGCTATGTCGGCAACCCGGACCTGATCTCGCGCACGCACTTCGCGCGCTTCCTCGTCGAGTCGGGGGTCTGCGCCGACACGCACGAGGTCTTTCGCCGCTTCCTGACCGACGGCAAGCCCGGCTTCGTGCCGCACCAGTGGGCGCGACTGGGCGATGCCGTGCGCTGGATCACGCAGGCCGGCGGCATCGCGGTGATCGCCCATCCCGCGCGCTACCGCTTCGGGCCGAGCGCCGAGTACGCGCTGTTCTCGGAATTCGTCGCCCACGGCGGGCGCGGCGTCGAGGTCATGACGGGCAGCCACAGCGAAGCCGAGCGCATCCGCTACGCCGACATGGCGCTCGAATTCGACCTGCTGGCCAGCCGCGGCAGCGACTTCCACGATCCGCTGGAAAGCCGCACCGAACTCGGTTCGCTGCCCGACCTTCCCGGCCGCCTGAGGCCGGTGTGGGAAGCGCTGCAGCACCGCATCCAGCGCGCGGATCCGGTCGCTGCCTGAGTCGCTGGCGCGTCGCGCGCCTTGACGGTCCCGGCCGTCCGCCGCAGTCGTCTATACTCCGCAGCTTGACGTGCACGATGACGTCAATCGTTCATCCCCTTCGACCTTGGCCCGCCTGCAATCTTCGAGTTTGCTGGTGCGCGTTAATCGGGTCGGCGGCGATGCCGTCGCCCTGATGCCCAAGGTCTGATCCGGCTGCTGCCTGCAGCCGGCGGTGCCCCCGAAGCACCCGCCAGGCTCCCCCGTATTGATGCGACTTCACCTTGCGGTGCCGGTTTTCGGCGCCGTCGGCGCGCCCTCGCGTGGAATCACGCGGATTTGGTGTGCCGGATCGAAAGAGAGACGACGAAATGAGTTTCGACACCCTGGGCCTGCATGCCGCGCTGACCAAAGCCGTGACCGATGCCGGTTACACCCAAGCCACCGAAGTCCAGTTGCGCGCCATCCCGGCGGCAATGGAAGGATCGGATCTGATGGTCAGCAGCAGCACCGGCAGCGGCAAGACCGCCAGCTTCGTGCTGCCCGCGCTGATGCGCGTGATGAAGGCGCGTGAAGAGCGCGCCGCCGCGGCCAAGCAGCCGCGTCCGGTGGCCGACGCCGCCGCGGCGGACGGCGCGCCGCAGCAGCGCCCGGAACGCAGCTTTCGCAACGACCGCGGCCCGGTCGGCCCGAATTCCGGCCCGCGTGTGCTGGTGCTGGCGCCGACGCGCGAACTGGCGATGCAGGTCGCCAAGGCCACCGTCGACTACGGCCGCCACATCCCCGGCCTGCGCGTGGCCACCGTCGTCGGCGGCGTGCCGTACGGCGCGCAGCTCAAGGCCCTGCGCGGCCCGCTCGACGTGCTGATCGCCACCCCTGGCCGGCTGATCGACCACATGGAGTCGGGCAAGGCGCTGTTGGCCAACGTCGAACTGCTGGTGCTCGATGAAGCCGACCGGATGCTCGACATGGGCTTCATCGAGCCGATCCAGCACATCGCCGCGGCCACCCCGGCGACGCGCCAGACGATGATGTTCAGCGCCACCTTCGCCGGCTTCGTCGGCCGCCTGGCCGAGCAGCTGTTGAAGAACCCGCAGCGCATCGACATCAGCTCGCACACCGAAGCCCACGCCGACATCGAACAGCGCCTGCACTGGGCAGACGACCACGAGCACAAGAACGCCCTGCTCGACCACATCCTGACCGAGCGCAGCATGGAGCAGGCAGTGGTCTTCACCAGCACCCAGCGCGACGCCGACTGGCTGGCCGACCGCCTGGCCGACATGGGCCACCATGTCGCATCGCTGCACGGCGGCCATCCGCAGGGCCGGCGCAACCGCGTGCTGCAGGGCCTGCGCACGCGCCAGCTGAAGATCCTGGTGGCCACCGACGTGGCCTCGCGCGGCATCGACGTGCCGAGCATCAGCCACGTCATCAACTACGGCCTGCCGATGAAGGAAGAGGACTATGTCCACCGCATCGGCAGAACCGGACGCGCCGGCCGTTCGGGCTTGGCCGTGACGCTGGCCGAGCGCCGCGACAGCGGCATGATCCACCGCATCCAGCGCTACACCACGCAGCGCATGCCGGTGTCGACGATCGAAGGGCTGGAGCCCAAGCGCGCCGAGCCGCCGGCGGCGCCGCGGCCGTTCACGCGCGCCGCCCCGGGTGGCGCCAAGCCGTTCGGCAAGCCGGGCAATGGGCGACCCTTCTCGCGCCCGGGCGCACCGGCCGGCAAGAGCTTCAAGCCGGCCGGCAAGACCTTCTCGAAGGGCCCGAAGCCGGATTCGCGGCCGCGTTGAATGCGAGTGGGGTGACGGCGCCCCCAGGAACGACCATCACAAACGACAAAGCGGGCCACGGCCCGCTTTTTTCATGGCCGGGCAGGACGCGCGACCGGCCCGGCCGCCGCAGTCAGACCGCCAGCAGTTCGACCTCGAAGACCAGCGTGGCATTCGGCGGGATCACGCCGCCGGCACCGCGTGCGCCGTAACCGAGGTCCGGCGGGATGGTCAGCACGCGCGTACCGCCGACCTTCATGCCCTGCACGCCCTCGTCCCAGCCGCGGATGACCTGGCCCTGGCCGAGGCCGAAGCCGAAGGGCTGGCCGCGGTCCTTGCTGGAGTCGAACTTCGTGCCGCGCGACTTGTTGGCGCTGGGGTCGTAGAGCCAGCCGGTGTAGTGCACCTGGACCTTCTGGCCGGCAACGGCTTCGGCGCCGTCGCCGGCAACGGTGTCTTCGTATTGCAGGCCCGAGGGCGTCGTCGTCATGGGGTCTCTCCTGTGCGGTGTTCGATTCGCGGCCGGGGGGCCGGGGGACGCGATGATGCCACTCCACGCGGGCACGGCCGCGGCCAGCCAGCCAGGGATGTCGGTGGCGTCGATGTGCGGCAGGCCGAGGACCCCCGCCGCGGCCCGCAAGGCAACCAGCGGGCGGCTGGTGTCCAGGGCCTGCGCGCCGTTCTGCTTGCTCAGCTTGGCGCCGTCGGCGCCCAGCACCAGCGGCGTGTGCAGATAAGCCGGGGTGGCCACGCCGAGCGCGCGCTGCAGCAGGATCTGACGCGCGGTGTTGTCGGCCAGATCCTCGCCGCGCACCACGTGCGTGACGCCCTGCGCGGCGTCGTCGACGACCACCGCCAGCTGGTAGGCCCACAGGCCGTCGGCCCGTTGCAGCACGAAGTCGCCGACCGCCGCGGCGACGTCCTGCCCTTGCGGGCCCAGCCGGCGGTCGACCCAATCAACGCGCGTCGGCGCAGGCAGATGAAAGCGCCAGGCCCGCGCCGGCTTGCCGTGCAGGCCGCCATGCTCGGGCCGGCAGGTGCCCGGATAGACGCGCTCGGCATCGCGCCGATGCTGCGTGCCCTGCGCGGCCAACGCGCCTTCGATCTCGCGTCGCGTACAACCGCAGGGGTAGGCCTGGCCGGCAGCGCGCAGCGCGCCCAGCGCCGCGACGTAAGCCTCACCGCGCGCTGATTGCCGGACCACCGAGCCATCGGGTTGCAGACCGAGTGCGGCCAGCTGGCCGAGGACGACATCGGCCATGCCGAGCGGACAACGCGGCCGGTCGGCATCTTCGATGCGCACCAGCCATTGCCCACGGTGGGCGCGAGCGTCCAGCCAGCTGGCCAGCGCGGCGACCAGCGACCCGGCATGCAGCGGCCCGGTGGGCGACGGCGCGAAACGACCGACGTGGCAAACGGGACGAGTCGGGTCAATCGGGCCAATGGAGCCGACGGCTCCGACCGGAAGGACCGCAACAGAGCCGCCGGGACCGGAGCGACCGTGCGGCGGCCGGGCGGCCATCGCCAAGGTTCAGTCCAGCGGCCCGGCGTGGCGCTCGAGCAGGGCGCGACGTGTCGTCGGGCTGTCGAGCTGGCCCAGCCACCACTGCAGCGCACGGCCCAGGCCCTGGGGCCCATGTTCGGATCGCCAGGCATAGTGCATCGGCGCAGCGTAGGCCCCGCGCGCCGTTTCCTTGCGCACCAGGCGGCCGGCCGCCAGGTGCGGCCGCGCCAGCGGCTCGGGCACGTTGCCGCAGCCCAGGCAGCGCAGCAGGGCTTCGAGCTTGCCGCGCATGTTGGGCACCGTCAGCACGTCCTGGCCCGGCAGCAGGTTGACGGTCATCGGCGTCAGCCGCGACGCCGAATCGGCGACCGCCACCGCGCGGTGCCGCACCAGCTCGGCGTCGCTGATCGGCGCCGTCGCGGCGGCCAGCGGATGGTGTGGGGCGACGCAAAAGACGAACTCCACCGCGCCGAGCTCGCGCATCTCGATGCCACCCGGGTTGATGTGTTGCGACGACACGCCGATCGCCAGGTCGACCTGGCCCGTGACCAGCGCCTCCCAGGTGCCGGTGAGGACTTCCGAGCGCAGGCGCAACCGGGTCGTCGGCTCTTCGCGCTGGCCGTTGCCAGTGCAGACATCGCTGAAGGCCTGGACCAGCTCGAACATCGTCGGCACCGACAGGATGTCCTCGTAGCTGATCGACAGCTGCGTTTCCCAGCCGTTGGCGACCTTGCGCACGCGGTTGGTCACCGCGGCCATTTCCTGCAGCAGGCGCCGGCCTTCGTTGAGCAGCTCGGTGCCCGCCGCGGTGAGCTGGGCCTGGCGCGAACTGCGGTCGAAGAGCAGCACGTCCAGCGCTTCTTCGAGCTGGCGCACGCTGTAGGTCAGCGCCGACGGCACCTTGCCGAGTTCGCGCGCCGCCGCGGCAAAGCTGCCGCTGCGCGCGATGGTGTCCATCATCACCAGCGCATCGGGCGTCAGGGCATGGGTCGGCGTGGGCAAGCGGTCGGCCATGCCTTCATCTTATTTGAACGGGCTCGACGAGAGCGCGCCACCGCAGCGGCGGCCGCGCTGCCTACAGTCCATCCCACCGAAAGGAGTCCTGCACCATGATCAGTCTTCGCAAGAGTTCGGAACGCGGCCATGCAGACCACGGCTGGCTGAAGAGCTTTCACAGCTTCTCGTTCGCCGATTACCACGACCCGGCCCACATGGGCGTGGGCAACCTGCGCGTGATCAATGAAGACCGGATTGCCCCTGGCACCGGCTTCGGCATGCACGGCCACCGCGACATGGAAATCGTCAGTTACGTGCTCGACGGCGCGCTCGCCCATCAAGACAGCATGGGCAACGGGACCGCCGGCGGCGCGGCATCGGGCAAGGCGGCCGGCGTGATCCGCCCCGGTGACGTGCAGCGCATGAGCGCCGGCACCGGCGTGCGCCACAGCGAGTTCAACCACGCCGTCGACCAGACCACGCATTTCCTGCAAATCTGGATCCTGCCCAGCGAGCGCGGCATCGCTCCGGGCTACGAGCAGAAGCATTTCGACCGCGCGGCCAAGCGCGGCCGGCTGGCATTGGTGGCTTCGTCCGACGGCCGCGACGGTTCGGTGACCATCCACGCCGACGCCGCGCTGCGCGCCGGGCTGTTCGATGGCGACGAGCGGGCGGTGCTGGCACTCGACCCGCTGCGCATCGCCTACGTGCAAGTGGTGCGCGGCAGCCTGCGGGTCAACGACCGCCAGCTCGGTGCCGGCGACGCCCTGCGCATCGACCGCGAATCGCAGCTGGTCCTCGAAGGCGGCCAGGACGCCGAAGTGCTGGTCTTCGATCTGGCCGCCTGACGGCAGGCGGATTCTTCAACGTGTTCCCGAGTCAACTCATCCAAGGAATTAGGCTATGAAAACCTCTGCTCCCATCGTCGTCCTCGCCCGGCTGCTGCTGGCCGCCATGTTCGTGCTTTCCGGCATCTCCAAGTTCGCCGGCCTCGACGGCACGGCCGGCTACATCGCCAGCAAGGGCCTGCCCTTGCCGATGCTGCTGGCGGTGGCGGCCGCGGTCGTCGAGGTGGTCGCCGGCGTGGCCCTGATCGTCGGCTTCCAGGCCCGCGCCGCGGCGCTGGCGCTGGCCGCGTTCACGCTGTTCGCCAGCCTGGTCTTCCACAACTTCTGGGCCGTGCCGGCCGATCAGGCCTTCGTGCAGCAACTGATGTTCATGAAGAACCTGGCCGTCGTCGGCGGCCTGCTGTTCGTCTTCTCGTTGGGCGCCGGGCCGGGCAGCCTGGATGCGCGCCGCGTGGCGACCGCCTGAAGCCGGCAACGCCCATTCAGGAAGTCTTCGCAAGTCCTGACCAGTCCACCCTCCAAGTCCCCACCAGTCCCCGCTCTCACTGCAGTTCAAGGAGTTTCCGTCATGAGCAAGATCGTCATCGTTTATCACAGCGGCTACGGCCACACCAAGAAGATTGCCGAGGCCGTCGCCGAGGGCAGCCACGGCAGGCTGTTGGCCATCGACGCCGAGGGCAACCTGCCCGAAGGCGGCTGGGATCAGCTGGCCGCGGCCAACGCCATCGTCTTCGGCTCGCCGACTTACATGGGCAGCGTCAGCTGGCAGTTCAAGAAGTTCGCCGACGCCTCGAGCAAGCAGTGGTTCACGCAAGTCTGGAAAAACAAACTGGCCGCCGGCTTCACCAACTCGGCGACCATGAACGGCGACAAGCTGTCGACACTGCATTACCTGTTCACGCTCAGCCAGCAGCACGGCATGCTGTGGGTCGGCACCGGCATGTTGCCGAGCAACAGCAAAGCCGCCACGCGCAACGACATCAACTACGTCGGCTCATCGGCGGGACTGATGACGGCCACGCCGTCCGACGCCTCGGTCGACGAGATGGTCGCGGGCGACATTGCCACCGCGGTGGCCTTCGGCAAGCGCATCGCCGAGGTCGTGCCGCTGGTTGCCTAGCGCGGCGGGAGCCGTGCCGCCGATCGGGCGCGGCGCGAGCCGTGCCGGCGCTACAGTCGCCGGCATGGACATCCTGGCCTCGCTGTGGCGGGTGCTGCCCTGGACCGACTGGGGCGCACTCGCCTTCTTCTTTGCCGGCTGGGCGGGCTATGCCCGCTTCGCGCACCGCCGTGCCGATGTCCAGCCGTCGGTGCTGGCCCTGACCAACCGCGAACGTTCGCGTTGGATGCTGCAAACCACGCGGCGTGACAACCGCGTGCTCGACGGCCAGGTGGTGCAGAGCCTGTCGGCCAGCCCGTCGTTCTTCGCCAGCACGACGATCCTGATCATCGGCGGCCTGCTGGCCGTGCTGTCGACCACCGAGCGCGCCAGCGAGATCGTGCGCGAGATCCCCTTCGCCGCGCGCACCTCGCTGCTGGTCTTCGACCTGAAGGTGGTGATGCTGACGGCGATCTTCGTCTACGCCTTCTTCCGCTTCACCTGGAGTCTGCGCCAGTACACCTTCGGCGCCCTGGTGGTGGCGGCAGCGCCGGCGCCCGACCAGTACCCCGACGATGCCGCGCGACAGGCCTTCGCCGACCGTGCCGGCCGAGTGATGGGCCTGGCCGCCGAAACCTTCAACGACGGCCTGCGCGCCTACTACATGAGCTTCGCGGTGATGGCCTGGTTCTTCTCGCCGTGGGCCTTCGCGGCGGCCAGCATCGGCGTGATCTGCATCCTTTACCAGCGCGAGTTCCACTCCGACGTGCTGGCCGTGCTGGCCCGCTGAAAGACTCTGAACGCGCTCAGGCCAGCCGCCGGCGCGCCAGCGCCGCCCCGTCGGCCAGCGCGCGCAGCTTGGCTTCGGCCACCGCACGGCTCATCGGCGCCAGGCCGCAGTTGGTGCAGGCGATGAGGCGCTCGCGTGGCACGTACTGCAGGGCCACGCCGATGGTGTCGGCGACTTCCTCGGCGCTCTCGATGCGGTCGCTGGCCACGTCGATGACCCCGACCATCACGTCCTTGCCGGCCAGCAGCGCCATCAGCTCGGGCGGCACGTGCGAATGGATGCATTCCAGGCTGACCTGGTCGATGCTGCTGGCGGCCAGTGCCGGGAACACCTTTTCGTACTGGCGCCATTCCTGCCCCAGGCCCTGCTTCCAGTCGATGTTGGCCTGGATGCCGTAGCCGTAGCAGATGTGCACGGCCGTCGTGCAGCGCCGGCCGTTGGCCGCCCCTTGCGCGTGCAGGCCCTGCGCTGCGCGCTCCAGCGCCTGCACGCCCCAGGTGGCGGCGTCGTCGAGATAGACGTTGAAGGCCGGCTCGTCGAACTGGATCACGTCGACGCCGTCGGCCTGCAAGGCCAGCGCTTCCTGGTTCAGCAGTTCGGCGAAGGCCCTGGCCATCTTCACGCGGTCGCCGTAGAAGCGGTCGGCCACCGTGTCGACGATGGTCATCGGCCCGGGCAGCGTGAACTTGATCTTGCGCGTGGTGTGCGCGCGCAGGAAGCGCGCCTCAGCAGCGTGCACGCGGCCCTTCAGCCGCAGCGCGCCGACGACCTGCGGCACCATGGCCTTGTAGCGATCGTTGCGGATGCCCATCTCGACCTTGTGCGCGAAGTCGATGCCGTCGACCTGTTCGAGAAAGCCGTGGACGAAATGCTGGCGCGACTGCTCGCCGTCGCCGATCACCGTCAGCCCGGCGTCTTCCTGGGCCTTGATCCACAGCAGCGTGGCGTCGAGCTTGGCCTGGGCCAGTTCCGACCCGCTGGACTTCCATTGCGGCCACAGCTTCTCGGTCTCGGCCAGCCAGGCGGGCTTGGGCAGACTGCCGGCAATCGCGGTATCGAACATGCAAAGGTCTCCCTGATCACGCGGGCTCGAGCAGCCCGCGCTTGCGCAGCATCGGCTGCACCGTCGGCCCGCGGCCACGGAAGGCGGCAAAGGCGGCGCCCGGCGCCACGCTGTTGCCGCTGGCGTAGACATGGCGCAGCAGCCGGGCCGCGACGTCGCGGTCGAACGGGCTGCCGGCTTCGGTGAAGGCGTCGTAGCCGTCGGCGTCCAGCACTTCGGCCCACATGTAGACGTAGTAGCCGGCGGCATAGCTGCTGCCGGCGAACAGGTGCTGGAAGTGGACCAGCCGGTGGTTCATGCCGACCGCCGGCGGCAGGCCCTGGGCACGCAGCAGTTCGGCTTCGAAGGCGCACAGATCGGCAGGCGGCTCGGCGTCGGTCAGCGCGTGCACGGCCATGTCGGCCAGCGAACTGGCGACGTAGCGCACCGTCTCGTAGCCCTGGTTGAAGTGCTGCGCGCGCTGCAGGCGCTGAACCAGGTCGGCCGGGATCGCCTGACCGGTCTGCCAGTGGCGGGCATGGCGCTGCAGCACCTCGGGTTCGCTGATCCAGTTCTCGAAAATCTGCGACGGCAGCTCGACGAAGTCGCGCAGCACCTGCGTGCCCGACAGGCGGCCGTAGGTGACGTCGGACAGCAGCCCGTGCAGACCGTGGCCGAATTCGTGGAACAGGGTGCGCGCATCGTCCAGCGACAGCAGCGTCGGCTCGCCGGCCGCGCCGCGCGCGAAGTTGTTGTTGTTCAGGATCACGGGCAGGTCGGTCGACCCGTTGCGCCGCTGCCAGCGCAGCGAACTCATCCAGGCCCCGCTGCGCTTGCCGGCGCGGGCGAAGTTGTCCTGCAGGAAGATGCCCATCACCGCGCCGGCGGCGTCACGCACCTCGTAGGCCACCACGTCGGGGTGGTAGACCGGCAGGTCGGGACGCGGCGCGAACGTCAGGCCGAACAGCCGCTGCGCGCAGTCGAACGCCGCCTGGACCATGGCTTCGAGCCCGAAGTACGGCTTGACCTCGGCGTCGTCGACGGCATAGCGCTCACGGCGCACCTTCTCGGCCCAGAAGCGCCAGTCCCAGGGCTCCAGCGTGTCGGGGCAGCCCTCGGCCCGCATCATCTCCTGCAGTGCCTGCTGCTCGCGCTGCACGGCCGTCAGCGCGCGCGGCCAGACCTCGCCGAGCAGGCCCTGCACGGCGGCGCGCGTGCCGGCCATCGTGTCGGTCAGTGCGTGGTCGGCGAACGAGGCATGGCCGTGCAGCCGGGCCTGTTCGTTGCGCAGGCGCAGGATCTCGCGGGCCACCTCGCGGTTGTCGTGCTCGCCGGGGTTCGCGCCGCGGCCGACCCAGGCACGCCAGGCGGTTTCGCGCAGATCGCGACGCGTCGAAAAGGTCAGGAAGGGAACGATCAGCGAGCGCGACAGCGTGATCAGGTGGCCGTCCAGCCCGCGCTCGGCCGCCGCCTGGTGCGCGGCGGCGCGCACGAAGGGCGGCAGGCCGGCCAGATCGGCTTCGTCCTGCAGCAGCAACTGGTAGCTGGTCTCGTCGTGCAGCACGTTCTGCGCGAAGCGGGTGGTCAGCGCGGCCAGCGATTCCATGACCTGCGCGTAGCGCGCGCGGGCGGCCGGCGCCAGCCGCGCGCCAGCCCGCACGAAGTCCAGCTGCACGCGTTCCAGCAGCCGCTGCTGTTCGGGCGTCAGGCCCAGGCTGGCGCGGCGCTCGTGCAGCGCGTCGACGCGCGCGAACAGCGCCTGGTCCATGTACACCGCGCTGCCGTGGGCGGCCATCGGCCCGGCCATGTCGCGCTGCACGGCCTGCAAGGCCGGGCTGGTGGCCGACGAGGTCAGGTTGTAGAAGACCGCCGCCACCCGATCGAGCAGCCGGCCGGCGCGGTCGAACGCGGCGATGGTGTTGTCGAAGCTCGGGGCATCGCGCTGGCCGGCGATGGCCGCCAGCTCGTCGCGGTGCTGCTGCATGCCGGCGCGCAGCGCGGGCTCGAAGTGCCCGGGCTGCAGCGCAGCGAACGGCGGCAGGCCGTATGGCGCGGTCCAAGGCTCCAGCAGCGGGTTGGGGTGGGTGGCAACGGTCATGGTGGTCCTTGGCAGCGGCGCAGCGGCGATCACTTGCCGCGCTTGATGGCGATCTCGTCGTCTTCGCGGTAGCGCCGGTTGGCGCAGGTGGCGATCCAGTCCTTGCGCTCGGCTTCCAGGCCGACGCCGATATCGTTGAGCTTGGCGTTGCGCTGGTTCCAGTCGGCGATCCGCTGGTCGACGCTGCCAGCCTTGGCGTTGTAGGCCTGCACCGATTCGCCCAGAGACGCCACGACACGTTCGCGCTCGGCTTCCAGCGCCGCGCGCTCCTTGTCGAGCTGGCCGCGCTCCTCGTTCAGCGCGATGCGCTCGCGCTCGTTGGTCGAGGCTTTGGCTTCGTTGAAGGCCAGGGTGCGCTTGTTCCAGATCTCGACGCGGTCACCGAAGGCGCGGAACTTGGCGTTCAAGGCTTCGGCGACGTCGCGCTGCTTGGCCTCGAAGCTCGTGCGCTCGCTGCGTGCAGCCTGCTGTTCGGCGGCCAGCGCGGTCTTCTCGGCTTCCATCGGCAGGCGATCGGCTTCGAGCTTGGCCAGCCGTTCGCGGATCGAGACCTCGTCGTTCAGACACTGGCGCAACTCGTCGCGCGACATCAGGCCCTTCTTCGGCGCGCCGGCGGCGGGCGGCTCGCCGCCCATGCTGAGGGTCTTGCTGTCGTCCTTGGCCGGGACCGCGGCAGCAGCGTTGCCCGCCGGCTTGGCGGCAGGCTTGGCGGCCGGTTTGGCAGGGGCGGCGGTCTGGGCCCAGGTCGGAGCGCCCTGGGTGGCCAGCAAGGCGAGCCCGGCGAGGGCAGCGAGCAGCGTCGATCTCATGGGAAGCCTCGGTGCAGTGAATCGAACCGCCGCACAGCGGCTGGCAACGCCTGCGATGATGCCATCGGGTGCTGAGACCAGCGGGCGCGCGGGATGGGCCGGGGCTCGGCGGGCGGGGAGTCCGGCACAGCGGCAGCGCGCGCTGTGGCACAGTCCGCGGTCGTTTGCGCCCTGCCCATGCCGATCACCGTCCCCGCCCTGCGCCCGCCCGTCGCCCCTGTCGCTTCCGCGCCCTGAACCGTGGCCCTCAAGTCCACCATCTTCAAGGCCGCGCTGCAGATCGCCGACATGGACCGGGCGTTGTATGCCGACCACCAGCTGACCCTGGCCCGCCACCCCAGCGAAAACGACGAGCGCCTGATGGCCCGCGTGCTGGCCTTCGCGCTGCAGGTGCCGGCCGACGACCACGACGGCGCGCTGCAGTTCGCGCGCGGCTTGTCCGACGCCGACGAGCCCGACCTCTGGCAGCACAGCCTGGCCGGCGAATTGCGCCACTGGATCGAGGTCGGCCAGCCGGACGACCGGCGCCTGATCAAGGCCTGCGGGCGCGCCGACCGCGTCACGCTGTACGCCTACAGCGCGTCGACGCCGATCTGGTGGGCCGGCATCCAGAACAAGGTCGCGCGGCTGCGCAACCTGCAGGTCTGGCAGATCCCGCATCCCGAGATTCAGGCCCTGGCGCGCTTCGCCGACCGGTCGATGCAGCTGCAGGTGACGGTGCAGGAAGGCCAGATCTGGATCGGCAACGGCGATGACAGCGTTGAACTTCATCTGCGGGCCCTGCACCAAGCAGCCCATGCGCCCTGAACGACCCCACCCCCGCCACAGCCCGGCCCGGCGGCGCGCCCTGCGTGCTGCCAGCCTCGTCGCCACCACCCTGAGCGGCCTCGCGCCGCCGTTCGCCGCCATGTCGCAATCCGCCGCCACCGCCGTCATCGACCCTGCCGCCGACCTGGCCGCCGACCCGTTCCTGTGGCTTGAAGACGTGCAGGGCGAACGCGCGCTGGCCTGGGTTCGCGAGCGCAACGCCGACAGCGAAAAGGTGCTGCAGGCCGAGCCCGGCTTCGAAGCGTTGCGCAGCCAGATCCGCGGCGTGCTCGACAGCAAGGACCAGATCCCCTACGTCACCCGCCGCGGCGACTGGCTGTACAACTTCTGGCGCGACGCGGCCAACCCGCGCGGCCTGTGGCGGCGCACGACGTTGGCCGAGTTCCGCAAGACCCAGCCCGCGTGGGAGACGGTGCTCGACATCGACGCGCTGGGCCAGGCCGAAGGCGAAAACTGGGTCTGGGCCGGCGCGACCGCGCTCGGCCCCGACTACCGCCGCTGCCTGCTGTCGCTCAGCCGCGGCGGCGCCGACGCGCATGTGGTGCGCGAGTTCGACGCGGTGGCCAAGCGCTTCGTCGACGACGGCTTCGCGTTGCCCGAAGCCAAGAGCAACGTCGACTGGATCGACGAGAACACGATCCTCGTCGGCACCGATTTCGGCCCGGGGTCGCTGACCGAATCGGGCTACCCGCGGATCGTCAAGCGCTGGAAGCGCGGCACGCCGCTGGCCGCGGCCACGCTGGTCTTCGAAGCCCAGGTCAAGGACGTCTACGGCTATGCCCAGTACGACCCGACCCCCGGCTTCGAACGCCTGACCGCAGCCCGCGCACTCGACTTCTACAACAGCAAGCTGTTCCTGATGCAGGGCGACACGCTGCAGCCGGTGGACAAGCCCGACGACGCGCAGCTGGCCTTCTGGCGCGAACGCGTGCTGATCGAACTGCGCAGCGACTGGAAGATCGGCGAGCAGACCTGGCCGCGCGGTTCGCTGCTGGTCGGCGATGCGGCCGCCTACCTGAAGGGCGAGCGCCGGCTGCAGGCCTTGTTCACGCCGACCGCCACGCGGTCGCTGTCGGCCTTCACGGTGGCCCGCGGCGCGCTGCTGCTGACGATCTCCGACAACGTCGCCAGCCGTCTGGAGGAGTGGCGCGTCGACGCCGCCGGCGTCTGGCAGCGGCGCGAAGTGCAGGCGCCGTTCCCCGGCACCCTGAGCGCGACCGCGCTGCACGACCCCCTGCTCAAGGACGACCCGCTCGCCGATGCCTACCTGCTCAACGTCAGCGATTTCCTGCAGCCTGATTCGCTGCAGCTGGGCCGCATCGGCAGCGACACGCGCGAGCCGCTGAAGGCCCGCCCGCGCTTCTACGACGCTGCCGGCATGCGCGTCGAACAGCTGTTCGCCGCGTCCAAGGACGGCACCAAGGTGCCCTACTTCGTGATCTGGCCGCCCGGCGCCCAGGCCGATGGCGACAACCCGACGCTGCTCTACGGCTACGGCGGCTTCGAAGTCGCCATGCAGCCGTCGTACTCGGGCAGCCAGGGCCTGGCCTGGACGACGCGCGGCGGCGTCTACGTGCTGGCCAACATCCGTGGCGGTGGCGAGTTCGGCCCGGGCTGGCACCAGGCCGCGGTCAAGGCACACAAGCAGAAGAGCTACGACGACTTCATCGCCGTCGCCGAAGACCTGGTGGCGCGCAAGATCACCCGGCCGGCGCGGCTGGGCATCGAAGGCGGCAGCAATGGCGGCCTGCTGGTCGGCGCGGTGCTGGTCCAGCGGCCCGAGCTCTTCAAGGCCGTGGTCTGCCAGGTGCCGCTGCTCGACATGCGCCGCTACCACAAGCTGCTGGCCGGCGCGTCGTGGATGGCCGAGTACGGCAACCCCGATGCACCCGAGGAATGGGCCTTCATCTCCAGGTACAGCCCGTACCAGAACGTGAAGAGCGAGAAGGACGCTGGCAAGCCGTACCCCAGGGTGCTGTTCACCACCAGCACGCGCGACGACCGTGTGCACCCCGGCCACGCCCGCAAGATGGCGGCGCGGATGCGCGAGCTGGGCCATGCCGTGCTGTACTGGGAAAACATCGAAGGCGGTCACGGCGGCGCAGCCGACAACGGCCAGCGCGCGCAGATGTCGGCGCTGGAATACAGCTTCCTGTGGCAGCAGCTCGGCCGCGGCTGACCCGACGCCCGGCCGTACCACCGCAGGCCGCTCGGCGATGCTGAGCTGGATCGACGACGACACCCCGCTGCCCCCGGCCGGCAGCGCGCTCGGCCCCGCCAGCGACGCCCCGGGCCTGGTCGCCGCCGGCGGCAGTTTGAACGTCGCCCGCCTGGACGAGGCCTACCGCAAGGGCCTGTTCCCCTGGTACAGCGCCGGCCAGCCGGTGCTGTGGTGGAGCCCCGACCCGCGCATGGTGCTGCCGACAGCCGGGTTCCACATCGCCCCGTCGCTGCGGAAGACGCTGCGCCGCTTCCTGCGCACACCGGGTTGCACGCTGCGCTTCGACAGCGCGTTCGGCGACGTCATCAGCGCCTGCGCCAGCGTGCCGCGCGACGGCCAGGACGGCACCTGGATCGTGCCGGCACTGCGCCGGGCGTACACCGACTGGCACCGCGCCGGCACGGCGCACAGCGTCGAGACCTGGATCGACGGCGAACTTGCCGGCGGCCTGTACTTCATCGGCATCGGCCGCATGTGCTTCGGCGAATCGATGTTCGCGCGGCGCAGCGATGCGTCGAAGATCGCGCTGGCCGGCTTCGTCGCCGCCTGCCGCGAACGCGGTGTGGCGTTGATCGACTGCCAGCAGAACACCGCCCACCTGGCGCGCTTCGGCGCCCGCGAGATCCCGCGCGCGGCCTTCCTGCAGCATCTGGCCCTCACCCTGGGGGAGCAGCCGGTGCTCGAATGGACCTATGATGAAGCGGCTTGGCGCCATCTCGGTCTGTAGCCGAACACGGTGCCGCCCCAGCGCCAGCGAGGACGAGTGACGCATCCCAAGGAGCTACCGCTGTCGTCGTTGCAGTTCTATGCAACGGCGCCCTATCCCTGCAGCTACCTGCCCGGCAAGGAAGCCCGTTCGCAGGTGGCCACGCCCAGCCATCTGATCCACGCCGACGCCTATTCCGGCCTGGTTGCCAATGGGTTCCGGCGCAGCGGTATGTTCACCTACCGCCCGTATTGCGACGGCTGCCGCGCCTGCGTGCCGCTGCGCGTGCCGGTGGCGACCTTCGAACCCACGCGCAGCCAGCGCCGCGCCGCCCGGGCCCACAGCCACCTCACGGCGCGGGTGCTGCGGCTGTGCTTCGTTCCCGAGCACTACCAGCTCTACCTGCGTTATCAAAGCGGCCGCCACAGCGGCGGCGGCATGGACCACGACAGCGTCGACCAGTACACCCAGTTCCTGCTGCAAAGCCGCGTCAATTCGCGGCTGGTCGAGTTCCGCGAAGCCGGCCGCGATGGCCAGCCGGGCGCGCTGAAGATGGTCTCCATCGTCGATGTGCTGAGCGACGGCATCTCGGCCGTGTACACCTTCTACGAACCCGAGGCCGGCACCAGCTACGGCACCTACAGCGTGCTGTGGCAGATCGAGCAGACGCGGCAGCTCAATCTGCCGCATGTCTACCTCGGCTACTGGATCGCCAAGAGCCCGAAGATGGCCTACAAGAGCCAGTTCGGCCCGCACCAGCTGCTGGCCGACGGGCGCTGGCAGGATTCCGCGGCCATCGCCGGCACGGCCCGCGCCGACGCCCACGACGACACCCACGTCGACATCGACAGCCACACCGGCCGGCTGGGCGAGTGAATCGCGCGCGGTGGCGCGCTGCTTGCATCGCGCGCGTCGCGCAGTGCTTGAGTCGCGCGCTGCCGCGCAATGCTTCAGCGTCGCGCGGTGTTGTCTGCGCCGTTCAGGCTGCCGACCAGACCTCGCCATCGACGCGCGCCACGCCGTCGGCCTGCAACTTGATCAGGTGGGCCAGCAGCGATCGCTGGGCCACGCCGTGCAACGCGGCCGGCACGTCGTCGTAGACGGCGCCGAGCAAGTCTTCCAGCGCGGCCGGGCCGGCGGCGCGCAACGCCGCAGCGACCTTGGCTTCGCGCTTCAGCCGGTGGGCGATCAGCCGGCGCAGCACCGCATGCGGTTCGGCGATCAGGAAACCATGGCCTGGCGCCAGCCAATCCAGGTCTTCGGCCAGCAGCGCGTCCAGCGCGCGCAGGTACGCCGCCATGTCGCCGTCGGGCGGGTTGATGACCACGGTCGAACCCTGCATCACATGGTCGCCGGTGAACAGCAGGCGTTCGTTGTCGAGCAGGAAGCACAGGTGGTTGGACGCGTGACCCGGCGTGTGCAGCACGCGCAGCGTCGCGCCGCTGCCCAGCGCGATGCGTTCGCCATGCACCGGCTGGTGCGCGGGCACGAAGCTGCTGTCCTGCCCCATCGGGTGCGCCGGCAGACGGCCCCACACCGGCGCGCCGGTGGCCGCGGCCAGCGGTGCGGCGCCGGGCGAATGGTCGCGGTGGGTGTGCGTCACCAGGATGCGGGTGATCGGCCCGCCGGCCTGCGCCGCCGCGTCGCACAAGGCCTGGACATGCGCGGCATCGGCGGGGCCCGGGTCGATCACCGTCCAGCCCGCGCCGGGCGCCCCGCTGCCGACCAAATAGCTGTTGGTGCCCGGGCCGGTCATCGGCCCGGGGTTGGGCGCGGTCACCCGCCAGACCTGGCCCGACAGGCGCACCGCGACGCCGGCCACCAGTTCTGCCGCCGCCTGGCCGTGGCCGTGGGGATCGAGGCGGCCGATCTCGGCGTAGCACCACTCGCCGGGCAGCACCACGGTCCGCTGGCCGCGCGCGGTGGCCACCCGCGGTAGCGTCAGCCGGATGTCGCGCGGTGCAGTCAGCGTCGCCCACGCGCCGGCGACATCAGCAAAGCCCGCCAGATGCTGCAGCATGTGCCGCGTCACAGGCAGCAGCTTCAGGCCGCGTTCGTGCGCCAGGGCGGCCCGCGGCGTCAGCCACATCAGCTCGACGGCCTCGCGCAGGTCGGCCTCCGCGTCCTGGCCGGCCGGGGCGCGGGCGACGAAGAAGCGCGTGTCGAAGCGCTTGGGCACGCCGCGCGGGGTCAGCCAGTGGCTGTAGTAGGCGACCTCGCGCAGGTCCAGCCGCAGGCCTTGTTCAGCGCACAGGTCGGCGATGGCCGCATCGCCGCGCTGCAGCCGTTCGCGCCAGGGCGCCAGCGCAGTCACGTCGACCGCACGGTCGGCCAGCAGCATCCCGACTTCTTCGAAGGTTTCGCGCAGCGCGGCGACCCAGAAGGCCAGCCCGCCTGCAGACAAGCCGAGGCGCGCACTGGCTGCTGCGTCATCCAGCCCCAGCACCTGCGCTGCGGCCTGGTGATCGCCGGCGTCGAGCACGCCGCCGGGGAACACCGCTGCGCCGCTGCGCATGTCGCCGTCGCGTTCGGCGCGGCGCAGCATCAGCACTTCGAGGCCCTGCGGGCCGTCGCGCAGCAGCAGCAGCGACGCCGCGGGGCGGGCGTCGTCCGGGGTCTGGTGGGGGGATGCGATCACGCGGCTTCCAGCGGCACGGTCGGTGGTGCCTGATACGCCGCGCCGGCGGCGATCAGGGCCTGGACTTCGGCGGCGCTGTAGCCAGCGTCGCGCAGCACGGTCGTCGTGTCCGCTCCATCGACTGGTGCGGACCCGGGCATCCCGGCGGGCGTGCGATCGAAACGCGGCGCCGGCGCCGGCTGCACCACGCCGACGACGTCGACGAAGGCGACCCGCGCCTGCGCATGGGCGTGGCGCGGTGCGTCGGCAAACGACAGCACCGGCGCGACGCAGGCGTCGCTGCCTTCGAACACCGCCGCCCACGCGTCGCGTGTCTTGCCGGCCAGCAGCGTGGCGATCGCCTCGCGCATCGCCGGCCACTGCGCCCGGTCGTGCTGCTGCTGCACGAAGTGCGGCGGCAGGCCGCTGAGGCGCGCGAACTCGGCAAAGAACTTGGGCTCCAGCGCGGCCACGCTGAGGTGGCCGCCGTCGGCCGTTGTGTACGTGTCGTAGAACGGCGCGCCGCCGTCGAGAAGGTTGTCGCCACGCGGCGCGTTCCACTGCCCCGCCGCGTGCAGGCCGTAGAAGATCGAGGCCAGCGACGCCGCGCCATCGACCATTGCCGCGTCGACCACCTGGCCGCGGCCCGAGGTCTGTCGTTCGTGCAACGCGGCCATCACGCCAAAGGCCAGGAACAGGGCGCCGCCGCCATAGTCGGCCACCAGATTGAGCGGCGGCACCGGCTTGGCCCCCGGCGTGCGCGCGCTGCTGGGTCCGATGGCATGCAGCGCGCCGGACAAGGCCAGGTAATTCAGGTCGTGCCCGGCGGCCTTGGCCCACGGCCCCTGCTGGCCGAAGCCGGTCATGCGGCCGTAGACCAGCCGCGGCGCGGCCGCGTGGCAGTCGGCGGGGCCGAGGCCGAGCCGTTCCATCACCCCGGGGCGGAAACCTTCGAGCAGCACATCGGCCCCGGCCAGCACGCGCAACAGCGCGGCGCTGCCGGCCGGGTGCTTGAGATCCAGCGCCAGCGACCGCCGGCCGCGCCCATTGACATCGAAGGCCCGGTCCATCGGCACGCCCAGACCGCTGGGCTCGAGCCGGTCGACGCGCACGACATCGGCGCCCAGGTCGGCGAGCAGCCGCCCGCACAGCGGCACCGGGCCGATGGCGGCGATCTCGATCACGCGCAGGCCGGCCAGCGGGCCGGAATGGACAGGGGGCATGCGGCAAGGATAGCGGGGCTGAAACCGGTGCCGCCGGTCGAGTCGCGCTGGCGTTTGGTTCAGCCGCGCTGGTCGTGCGGTTCAGCCGCGCTGGTCGAACTGCAGGATGGCCCGCGCGACGCGGTCCAGCGGCAGCACCTCGTCGACGGCGCCGAGCTTGATGGCTTCCTTGGGCATGCCGAAGACCACGCAGCTGGCCTCGTCCTGCGCGATGGTGCGGGCGCCGCCGTCGTGCAACTGCTTCATGCCGCGCGCGCCGTCGTCGCCCATGCCGGTGAGCATCACCGCCAGCACATCGCGGCCGGTGCACTCGGCGACCGAGCGGAACAGCACGTCGACGCTCGGTTTGTGGCGGTTGACCGGCGGGCCGTCGGCCACCACGGCGAAGTACTGCCCGCCCGACTTGCGCAGCTGCATGTGGCGCCCGCCGGGGGCGATCAACACCGTGCCGCGTTCCAGCCGGTCGCCGTCGCGCGCCTCGCGGATATTCATCGCGCACAAACCGTCCAGACGCTGGGCGTACATCGCGGTGAACTTCTCCGGCATGTGCTGGACGATGGCGATGCCCGGCGCGTCGGCCGGCAGCGCGGTCAGCACCACTTCGAGCGCCTGCGTGCCGCCGGTCGAGCTGCCGATGACCACCGGCTTGTTGACGCTCAGCGAATGCAGGCCGGCAAGCTGGGTCCGTGCCGCCGTGCCGGGGCTGCCTGATGTGACGGCTGATGCACCTGTCATCGCGGCCACCGACGCGGCGGCGGTGGCCGCTGCGGCGACGACGCTGCCGTTGCTGCGCGCCCGCGGCCGCGACCGGGCAGCGGTCTTCAGTGCCTGCAACAGTTCGCGCCGCGAATCCTCGAGGAACTGCTTCAGCCCCAAGCGCGGCTTGGCGACCACGCTGACTGCCCCGGCCGCCAGCGCCTCCAGCGCCATGCGGCTGCCGTCGGTGGTCAGCGTCGAGCAGATGACGGTCGGAATCGGCGACTCGTCCATGATCTGGCGCAGGAAGGTGATGCCGTCCATGCCCGGCATCTCGATGTCCAGCAGCAGCACGTCGGGGCGCTGCTTGCGGATCATCGGCGCGGCGATCAGCGGGTTGGGCGCGCTGCCCAGCAGTTCGATCTCGGCGTCGCCCTGCAACAGGTGCTGCAGGGTCTGGCGCACAACGGCTGAATCGTCAACCACGAAGACCTTGATGGCCATGGGAATCCTCGGGTGTCGCGATCTTCAGGGCCGTCAGACGGCCACTGCCGTGACCTGCGGCGGCGTCGTCCCGACGGTCCAGCCCAGCCGCCGGTAGGTGTTGCCGCCCAAGTCCTGCTGCAGCACGCGAACGCCGTCGAGTGCCAGCGCCTCGAGCACCCAGCGCGCATTGCGGGTGCCGACGTCGCTTTGGGACACCAGCGATGGGAACATGTTGCCGCCGCCGTAGACATAGGCCTCGCACAACCGCGGCTCGATGCCGCGCTCTCGCAGCAGGTCGTACATCACGTCCAGCGCGATGTCGCCCCAGGCGCTGTCGCGCTGCACGTTGTCGTTGTGGCTCGAATGCACGATGTGGCACATCGCGCCGACGGTCCGCCGCGGGTCGGTGAGCACCACCGCCACGCAGGACCCGAGCAGGGTCTCGAAGCGGTCGCCGCGAGAGCCGCAGGCGACATCGCCGGGGTGCAGCGTGTGCAGCACGGTGCCGGGCTCGGAAAGCGAGAACGGCGTCGACAGAGAAGCTTGGACCATCGGGTGCGCGTCAGGCCGACTTGCGGAACGCGCCCGGCGCCAGCGGCGTGATCGGCGTGTCGCAGGCCACACGGCCTTCGGCAGTGCCGATGAAGAACAGCCCGCCCGGGCGCAACTGGCCGAGCACCCGGTCGACGACGGCGCGCTTGGTCGGCGGGTCGAAGTAGATCAGCACGTTGCGCAGGAAAACGACGTCGAAGGGGCCCAGCCCGTCGATCGATGCGCACAGGTTGAGCTGGCCGAAGCGCACCCGCGAACGCAGCTTGTCCTGGATCTGCACCAGGCCGTCGGACTCGCCTTCGCCGCGCAGGCAGTAGCGCTTCAGCCGCTCGGGCGCGACACCGCGCAGCCGCTCGGCCGGGAAGATGCCCTGCGCTGCGCTGCTCAGCACGCGGTCGCTGATGTCGGTGCCGAGGATCGACCAGTCGGCGCCGATGCGGCCTTGCTGGGCCAGGTCGGCCAGCAGCATGGCGGTGCTGTAGGCCTCGTCGCCGAAGGATGATGCCGCGCTCCACACCGCCAGGCGCTGCGGGCGTTCGCGCGACAGTTCGCGTTCCAGCAATTCGTAATGCGCCGGTTCGCGGAAGAAGTAGGTTTCGTTGGTCGTCAGCAGGTCGACAGCGACCTGGAATTCGCCGCCGTCGCCGTCTGGGCCCTGGCCTTCGATCAACGCCGCGTAGTCGTCGAAGCTGGTCAGCCCCAAGCGCTGGATGCGCGGCGTCAGCCGCGACGAGATCAGCGGGCGCTTGTTGTCGGTGAAGGACAGGCCCACGGTGGCGTGCATCAACGCGGTGATGCGGCCGAACGCGCGGTCGTCGAGATGCAGTGTGGCCATCGGGTGCTTCGTGGTGTGCGCGCGGCGGTCAGGCCGCGACGGCGCCCTGCGTGGCCACGCACAGCTCGGCCATCTCGCCGACGTCGAAGGCCCGGTCGGGCTCGAGGATGATGACGAAGCGGCTGGCCACCTTGCCCATGCCCTTGATGAAGTCGCGGCGCACGGCGGTGCCGAAATTCGGCGGCGGCTCGATCTGGCCGGCGGCGATCTCGATGACCTCGCTGACCGCATCGACCATCAGGCCGAGCTCGACGCGTTCACCGTCGCGAACCGAATCGAAAATGATCACGCAGGTCTTCTTGCTGACCTTCGCCGCCGGGCGGCCGAAGCGCGCCTGCAGGTCGATCACCGGGACCACCGCGCCGCGCAGGTTGATGACCCCGCGGACGAAGTCGGGCATCAGCGGCACGGTGGTCATCGCGCCGTGCTGGATGATTTCGCGCACGGTGCGGATGTCCATCGCGAAGACCTCGTCGCCCAGCGCGAAGGTCAGGTACTGCGCTGCGGCTTCGGCCGCGGCGGCCGCCGAAGCCTGCAATTCGGTCCGTCGTTGGCTGCTCATGTCGCGGCTCCTCAGTAGGGACGGAAGTTGCCGTTCGTGCCGGTGGCTGCGTTGCTGCGCGCCAACGCCGGCGCCGGGCGGGCGCCACCGCGCATCGGCGAGCTCGCTGCCCGCCGTTCGCCGCCACCTGCCGGCTCGGCCTTGCCCTTGCGGGGCGCCGGCGCCACGACGGCGGCGCTGCCGACGCTGAAGAAGGCCACCGACTGCTGCAGCTGCTCGGCCTGGCCCGACAGCTCTTCCGACGTCGCCGCCAGCTCTTCAGACGCCGACGCGTTCTGCTGCGTGGCCTTCGACAACTGGCCCATCGCGCCGCCGATCTGCGTCACGCTCTGGCTTTGTTCCTGCGATGCGGCGGCGATTTCCTGGACCAGCTCGCTGGTCTTCTGGATGCTGGGGACGATCTCGTCGAGCAGCTTGCCGGCACGTTCGGCCGTGCTCACGCTGTTGCCGGCCAGATCGCCGATTTCCTTGGCTGCTTCCTGGCTGCGTTCGGCCAGCTTGCGCACCTCGGCGGCGACCACCGCGAAGCCCTTGCCGTGTTCGCCGGCGCGTGCCGCTTCGATGGCCGCGTTCAGCGCCAGCAGGTTGGTCTGGTAGGCGATGTCGTCCACGATGCTGATCTTCTGCGCGATCTGCTTCATCGCCTGCACGGTCTGCGTCACCGCCGCGCCGCCGTCGCCGGCTTCCTTGCTGGCCTTGGTGGCCATGCCGTCGGTGACCTTGGCGTTGTCGCTGTTCTGCGAGATCGACGCGCTCATCAGGTCGATCGACGCGGTGGTCTCCTCGACCGAGCTGGCCTGTTCGCTGGCGCTCTGGCTCAGGCTCTGCGCAGTGGCGCTGACCTGGTTGGCGGCACCCGTCAGCGCGTCAGCAGCGGCGCGCACTTCCTCGATGATGGCTGAGAGCTTTTCGCTGGTGCTGTTGGCGTCGTTCTTGACCTGGTCGAAGACGCCTTCGGCGTCGCGGGTGATGCGCTGCGTCAGGTCGCCGCTGGCCAGCGCGCTGAAGACGCGGCCGACGTCCTCGATGATCGCCGCGAGCTTCTCGCTGGTCGCGTTGGCGTCGTCCTTGACCTGGCCGAACACGCCGTCGTAATCGCGGCTGATGCGCTGGCTCAGGTCGCCGGCCGACAGCGCGCCGAAGGCGCGGCCGACGTCGTCGAAGATCACCGACGTCGTCTCCATCAGCACGTTGACGCCTTCGCACAGGGCCTTGATGGGGCCGCTCTTGCCGTCCAGCGGGATGCGCTGGCTGAGGTCGCCGTTCTTGGCCGCGGTGGTCACGCCCTGAGCCTGTTCGACGGCCTGTTCGAGCATCCGCGCGGCGGCCACCTGCGCGGTGACATCGGTGGCGTACTTGACGACCTTGAACGGCTTGCCGTTCATGTCCATGATCGGGTTGTAGCTGGCCTGGATCCAGACCTCGCGCCCGCCCTTGGCGAAGCGTTTGTACTGGCCGGCGTCGTACTCGCCGCGGCCGAGCTTGGCCCAGAACACGCGGTACTCGTTGCTGGCCGCGTAGGCGGGGTCGGCAAACACGCTGTGGTGCTCACCCTGGATCTCCTTGAGCGTGTAGCCCATGGTCTTCAGGAAGTTCTCGTTGGCCGTGATGATCTTGCCGTCGAGCCCGAACTCGATCACCGCCTGGGCCTTGCCGATGGCGCTCAACTGGCCTTCGA
Organism: Burkholderiales bacterium; assembly: GCA_031359905.1. Lineage (GTDB taxonomy): Bacteria > Pseudomonadota > Gammaproteobacteria > Burkholderiales > Burkholderiaceae_C > Rubrivivax. Next base: position 28,618 of record JANMAP010000515.1, read on the forward strand.
AGTCGGCCGCACGCAGCCTGGCCTCGGTGACATCGGTGGCGTACTTGACGACCTTGAACGGCTTGCCGTTCATGTCCATGATCGGGTTGTAGGACGCCTGGATCCAGATCTCCTTGCCGCCCTTGCCGAAGCGCTTGTATTGCCCGGCGTCGTATTCGCCGCGGTTGAGCTTTTCCCAGAACATGCGGTACTCGTGGCTGGCCGCGTGGGTGGGCTCGGCTAACATCGAGTGATGCTTGCCTTTGATCTCGTCGAGCGTGTAGCCGACCGTTTTCAGGAAGTTGTCGTTGGCATTCAGGATCGTGCCGTCGAGCTTGAATTCGATCACCGCCTGTGATTTGCCGACCGCGTTCAGCTGACCTTCGAAGTCGGCCGCGCGCAGCTTGGCGTCGGTGATGTCGATGGCGTACTTCACGACCTTGAACGGCTTGCCGTTCATGTCCATGATCGGGTTGTAGGACGCCTGGATCCAGATCTCCCTGCCGCCCTTGGCGAAGCGCTTGTACTGGCCGGCGTCGTACTCGCCGCGGCCCAGCTTGTCCCAGAAGGCGCGGTACTCGTGGCTGGCGGCGTGGGCCGGGTCGGCGAACATCGAATGGTGCTTGCCCTTGACCTCGTCGAGCGTGTAGCCCAGCGTCTTCAGGAAGTTGTCGTTGGCGTTCAGGATCGTGCCGTCGAGCTTGAATTCGATCACCGCCTGCGCCTTGCCGACGGCGTTCAGCTGGCCTTCGAAATCGGCCGCGCGCAGCTTGGCGTCGGTGATGTCGGTGGCGAACTTGACGACCTTGATCGGCTTGCCGGCAGCGTCGAACACCGGGTTGTACGACGCCTGGATCCAGACCTCGCGTCCGCCCTTGGCAATCCGCTTGTACTGGCCGGCGTCGTGCTCGCCGCGCGCCAGCTTGTCCCAGAAGGCACGGTATTCGCTGCTGCCGGCATACGCCGGTTCGGCAAACATCGAATGGTGCTTGCCCTGGATCTCGGCCAGCGCGTAGCCCAGCGTCTTCAGGAAGTTGTCGTTGGCATCGAGGATGGTGCCGTCGAGCTTGAATTCGATCACCGCCTGGATCTTGTCGATGGCCGCCAGCCGCGCCTGCATGTCGGCGATCGCTGCTGCCTGCGCGGCCTGCGCTGCCAGCTCTTCTTCGGAAGGGCCGGTGGCGAAAAGCCGCTGCAGCCAGGATGCGTTGTTCGGGTTCATGAAGGTTCTCCGATGCGGTGGGGACTGCGTGATGACGATTCGGCGGCGAGTTCGCTCAGCGCGTTGACGTCGAAGATGAGGGCCACTTCCCCGTTGCCGAGGATCGACGAGCCGGACATGCCGCGCAGACTGCGGAACATGCGGCCGAGCGGCTTGATGACGGTCTGATGCTGGCCGAGCAGCTGGTCGACCATCACGCCGTAGCGCCGGCCGCCGGCGCTGAGCACGACCACGCTGGTGCGGTCCGGCGCGTCCGAATCCAGCGCGTACAGCGCGCGCAGGCTGACGACCGGCAACACCTGGCCGCGCAGTTCGACGAAGCCGCGGCCGCGGCCGTCGAGTTCGCAGACCGTCGGCCGGTTCTCGATGACCTCGACGACGGCGTCGAGCGGGAAGATGAACTTCGACGCGCCGACGCCGATCAGGAAGCCGTCGATGATGGCCAGCGTCAGCGGCAGGCGGATCTCGATGCGCGAGCCTTCGCCCGGCGCGCTGGACAAGGCCACCGTGCCGCGCAGGGCTTCGATGTTGCGGCGCACGACGTCCATGCCGACACCGCGGCCCGACAGGTTGGTGACCTTCTCCGCCGTCGAGAAGCCGGGCTCGAAGATCAGCTTGTCGATGTCGGCATCGGCCGGCACCACGCCGCGGTCGACCAGGCCGCGTTCCCAGGCCCGTTCGAGCACCTTCTGGCGCTGGATGCCGCGGCCGTCGTCGTCGATGCGGATCAGGATGCTGCCGGACTCGTGGCACGCCGACAGCGTCAGCCTGCCCTGCCCGGGCTTGCCGGCAGCCTGGCGCTGTTCGGGCGTTTCCAGGCCGTGGTCGAGCGCGTTGCGCACCAGGTGCATCAGCGGGTCGGCGATGCGTTCGACGACGCTCTTGTCGAGTTCGGTCTCGCCGCCGACGATGTCCAGCAGCACGTCCTTGCCGAGTTCGCCGGCGGTGTCGCGCACGACGCGGCGGAAGCGGCTGAAGGTCTCGCCGATCGGCACCATGCGCAGCTGCAGCGTGCCATTGCGGATCTCCTCGATCAGCCGGCCGATCTGCGCGTTGGCTTCGATCAGCGTGCTCTGGCGCGTCTGCCGGGCCAGCAGCGACGCGCCGGCACCGGCAATGACGAGTTCGCCGAGCAGGTTGATGACCGCATCGAGCCGGTCGGCCTGCACGCGGATGAAGCGCTGGTCGTCGCCTGCGGCAGCCGCCGCGTTCACGCCGTCACGCTGCTTGGTCTGCTTGTTCAGGGCCGCGTTGACGACCTGGGCGCTGACGCCGGTGACCGCCTGCAGCACCTCGCCGAGCGGGGTGACGCTGCCCTGCACCGCCGTGGCCGCCTGGGTCCTCAGGCCCTGTTGCAGCTGGGCCCGCGTGATGGCCCCGGCGGCGACCAGGATGTCGCCCAGCCGCGGGTTGTCGGGCATCGCGTCGATCAACGCCGCGAAGTCTTCGGCCGAGGCGCCCGGCTGGATCACCGTCAAGCGGCAATCGTCGCGGACGAAGCTGAAGGCGGCTTCGATCTCGGCGCGCGACGCGTCGCTGAGCAGGCCGAACTCGAAGGCCAGGTGGCAGCTTTCGGGGTCGAGCTGGTCGAGCGGCGGCACGGCGTCGACATCGACGACCAGGGTCGGCACCGTGCCCAGGCCGCGCACGTAGTTGAGGACAGCCAGCGGGTCCATGCCGTTGCGGAAGGTGTCGGCGCCGAAGGCCACCGAGACATGCCAGCGCTGGCCCGGTGCCGTGCTGGCGGCCGCTGGCGGTGTGTCGGGCGCGGCCGCCGTGTTGGCGGGCTGCGGCACAGCACCGGCAGCGGCCTGCAGTTGCTGCACCAGGCCGGCCCGCGTGGCGACCACAACGGCGTCTTCTTCCACGTTCGCGTCGCGGGCTTGCGCGATCAGGTTGCGGATCTGGTCGTTGCACTGCAGCAGCAAGGTGCTGAGTGCCGGGGTCAGCGCCACGCGTCCCTCGCGAAGCTGATCGAGCAGGGTCTCGACATGGTGGGTGAAGGCGACCACCCGGTCGAGGCCGAAGATGCCGGCCGAGCCCTTGACCGTGTGCGCGCAACGGAACAGCGCGTTGAGCAGTTCGCGGTCGTCGGGGCGGTCTTCGAGTTCCAGCAGCAATTGCTCCAGCGCCTCGATCTGCTCCTGGGCTTCGCTGATGAAGGCCGGCAGGGCTTCGGCGATGAAGCTCTGGTCGATGTCGCTGGCGCGGCTCTGGTCGCCGCTCATGCCGCCGCTCCACAGTCAGTGTGGCTGGCCAGCCAGCCCGACAGCCCGAGCGCGGCGCAGCCGTCGGTCAGCACCTGGCTCGCATCGCGCAGATGGCAGTGCCGGCCGAGCGCGGCCAGCGCATGCTGCAACGACAGCAACAGCTGCAAGCCGGCGGCGTCGATCTGGTCGACCGCGGCGGCCTGGACCTCGACCGCCGCATCGCCGTCGTGCGCCGGGCCGACCTGCCCCAGCCAGGCCAGCCACTGCGGGTGAAGCTCGCCGACGGTGTAGATCGTCAGTTCGGTGGGCAGCACCAGCGGTGCGCTGGCGGCTGCCGTCGCGGCCGCCTGTGCCTTGGTTCGCCTGGCCATGGGCGGCTCCTAGGGAAGGATCAGCTTGGACACCGCGTCGAGCAACTGCGGCGGGTTGAACGGCTTGACGATCCATGCCTTGGCGCCGGCGGCGCGGCCCTGGTTCTTCCTTTCGTCCTGGCCTTCGGTGGTCTGCATGATCACCGGGGTGAACTTGTGCTTGGCGTGCGCCTTGACCTGCGTCACGAAGGTGATGCCGTCCATGTTGGGCATGTTCACGTCGCTGACGATCAGGTGCACCTTGGCCGCCTTGTCCAGCGCGGCCAGGCCTTGCACGCCGTCGCCGGCTTCGAGCACGTCGTAGCCCGCGCGCGCCAGCGCCATCTTCACGACGGTGCGCAGCGAACTGGAGTCATCAACGATCAGAATGGTCTTGGCCATGGTTTGGCGCCGCCTCGAGTCTCAGAAAAAGGTCGTCTCTGTCGCCGCCTGCGGCGCCTGCGCCACCGGGCTGCTGCCCTGGGCCACGGCGCGCTGCTCGTCGGTGGTGTAGCCGGCGCTGAGCAGCGCCTGCCAGGCCGCGGTCTCGGGTGCACGGCCCTCGCGCAGCGCTTCCTGCAGCGACGCCACGGCGCGATGGATCGAGTCATGCACCTGGTCCATGATCTGGTGCACGCGGTCCTGGAACTGGAAGGCGACCATCAGCTGCTCGACCTGGGCCTTGATGATTTCGCCGTGCGCGCTCTGCTCGGCGGCGCGCTCGTTGAGCTGGGTGACGGCCGCGTCGACCTGCTCGACCACCCGGTTGATCGTCGCTTCCGACGCATGGATCACCCGCGTGTCCGTCTCGGTCGTCTGCGCCGCCTGGTCCAGCGCCTGCTGCATGCGTTCGCCGAACTGGTTGACCTGCTCGCCGATGCGCCGGCCGGTGTCGCCCGACTCTGCCGACAGCCGGCGCACTTCGCCGGCGACGACCGCGAAGCCGCGGCCGCTGGGGCCGGCACGCGCGGCTTCGATGGCCGCGTTGATCGACAGCAGGTTGGTCTGGCGGGCCAGCTTGGCGACGTCTTCGGCCATGTCGCGCAGGCCGGTCGAGGCCCCCGACAACGAGCGCACCGACCCCATCACCTGTTCGCGCGACTGCACGAAGCCGTGGAAGTTTTCGAGCAGGCCGCGCAGCTGGCTGTCGCATTGCTCGAGCACCGCAGCGCGGCGCTCGTGGCCGGTGCCATCGGC
>JANMAP010000530.1:0-12446 GCA_031359905.1 Burkholderiales bacterium
CTGGCCGGCCACCAGACGCCGATGTTCTTCGGCTCGGCGGTCAACAACTTCGGCGTGCGCGAGGTGCTCGACGCCCTGGTCGACCTGGCACCCGCACCGGGCAGCCGCAGCGCGATCCAGCGCAGCGTGCACCCCGAAGAGGACAAGTTCAGCGGCGTGGTCTTCAAGATCCAGGCCAACATGGACCCGGCGCACCGCGACCGCATCGCCTTCCTGCGCGTGGCCAGTGGCCACTTCGAACGCGGCATGCGGCTGAAGGTGGTGCGCAGCGGCAAGGAACTGCGGCCGAACACCGTGGTCTCGTTCCTGTCGCAGCGCCGCGAACTGCTGGATGAAGCCTTCGCCGGCGACATCATCGGCATCCCCAACCACGGCGTGCTGCAGCTCGGCGACACGCTGACCGAAGGCGAGGCGCTGCAGTTCACCGGGTTGCCGTTCTTCGCGCCGGAGATGTTCCGCAGCGTCGAGGTCGCCGACCCGCTGCGCACCAAGCAGCTCAAGGCCGGGCTGACGCAGCTCGGCGAGGAAGGCGCGATCCAGGTCTTCCGCCCGGTCGCCGGCACGGTGCTGCTGCTCGGCGCGGTCGGCCAGCTGCAGTTCGAGGTCGTCGCCCACCGGCTGGAACACGAATACGGCTGCAAGGCCCGCGTGCTGCCCAGCCGCTACCAGGTGGCGCGCTGGGTCACCGCCGAGACCGGCGAAGGCGCGGCCGCCGACGAACGCGAACTCAAGCGCTTCATCGACGGCAACGCCCACCGCGTGGCCTACGACGCGGTCGACGCGCCGACCGTGCTCGTCGAATACGCGCCCGAGCTGCGGGCCATCGAAAGCAACTGGCCGAAGATCCGCTTCCACGCCCTGCGCGAACACGCCGGGCTGGTGTTCCAGAAGCGGCTGGAAGGCTAGGGAGCCGCGGACACCATGGAGCAAGGCGCCGCGACCAGCTCGATCCGCGCCCTGCTGCTGACCGACGTGGTCGACAGCACGCAGCTGTCGGCGCGGCTCGGCGACCAGGCGATGGCGGCGGTCTGGGCCGCCCACGACCGCGCCGCGCGCGATCTGCTGCCGCGGTGGCGCGGCCGCGAGATCGACAAGACCGACGGCATGCTGCTGCTGTTCGAACAGGCGGCCGACGCGGCGCAGTACGCGCTGGCCTACCACCGCGCATTGGCCGCGCTGCCGGTGCCGCTGCAGGCTCGCGCCGGGCTGCATGTGGGGCCAGTGATCCTGCGTCAGAACTCGGCCGAGGACATCGCCCGCGGCGGCAAGCCGCTGGAAGTCGACGGCCTGGCCAAGCCCACTGCGGCGCGGGTGATGGCGCTCGGCCGCGGCGGCCAGACACTGCTGACACCCGAGGCCCGCGATGCGCTGGGCGATGCGCTGGACGCCGCCGGGCTGCACAGCACGTCGCACGGCCACTGGGTGCTCAAGGGCCTGAACGAGCCGGTCGAGCTGTTCGAGATCGGCCCGGACCCGATCGCCTTCGCCGCGCCGCCGGACGGCGACAAGGCCTACCGCGTGGCCCGCGTCGGCGAACGCTGGATGCCGTTGCGCGCGGTGCCCAACAACCTGCCCGAGCAACCCAACACCTTCATCGGCCGCGAACGCGAACTGGCCGACATCAAGGCCCTGCTGCGCAAGGCACGGCTGCTGACGCTGGTCGGCATGGGCGGTTTGGGCAAGACCCGCCTGAGCCTGCAGGTGGCCGCCGAGCTGATGGCCGAATTCCCCGACGGCGTGTGGTTCCTCGACCTGGCGCCACTGCGCGACGGCAACCTGGTGCTGGCCCAGGCTGCGCAGGTGCTCGGCGTGCGCGAGGAGCCCGGCCGGCCGCTGGTCGGCGCGCTCGGCCAGCTGCTCAAGGACAAGCGCGTGCTGATGGTGGTCGACAACTGCGAGCACCTGCTGCGTGCCGCGGCGACGCTGGTCCACGCCATCATGAAGATGGCGCCGCTGGTGGCCTTCATCGCCTCCAGCCGCGAGGTGCTGCGCGTGCCCGGCGAGCACACCTATCCGATCCTGCCGCTGCCCCTGCCTTCAGCCAGCGGCGGCCTGGCGGCGCTGGCCCGATCCACCGCGGTGCGGCTGTTCGTCGAGCGGGCGCAGGAACAGCGGCCCGACTTCGAACTCGGCGAGGCCGAAGCCCCGGCGGTGGCCGAGCTGGTGGCGCGGCTGGAAGGCATTCCGCTGGCGCTGGAACTCGCCGCCGCGCGGCTGCGCGGGCTCAGCTTGGCCGAGATCAACCGCCGGCTGCACAACCGCTACAAGCTGCTGACCGGCGGCAGCCGGGTGCGCGACCAGCGCCAGCAGACGCTGCGCGCGCTGGTCGACTGGTCCTACGACATGCTCGAGCCGACCGAACAGCAGGTGCTGCAGCGGCTGGCGGTGTTCCGCGGCGGCTTCGACCTGGCCGCCGCCGAGGCGGTGTGCGCCGAGGGCGAGCTGGCGGCCGACGAGGTGCTGGACCGGCTGACGTCGCTGATCGACAAGTCACTGGTCGGCATGGAGCAGCGCGACGCCGAAGGCCGCTACCGCATGCTCGAGACGATCCGCGAATACGCGGCCGACAAGCTCGCTGCCGCCGACGGCATGCAGGCCGCAGCGGTGCGCCACTGCCACTACTTCTTCGGGCTGTCCAAGCAGGCCCGCGACGGCATGCAGGGGCCGCAGCAGCGCGCCTGGCTCGATCGCCTGGACCTCGAACACGACAACCTGCGCGCGGCCATCGTGCTGCCGCAACTCGACGGCACCGGCGTCGACCCGTTCATTGCCGTGAAGATGGCCGTGGCGCTGCAGAACTTCTGGATCATGCGCGGCCTGACCACCGAAGGCCGCACCGCGGTGCGCGAGATGCTGCTCCATCCGGCCGTCGCGGCCTCGGCGCTGGCCCGCGCGCACGCGCTGTACGTCGGCGCGGCACTGGCCTTCGTGCAGGGCGATGTCGGCGAGGCGCAGCAGATGTTGTCGGAGTGCCTGCAGCTGCGGCGCGATGCCGGCTCGCCGGTCGAGGTGGCGGCCACGCTGTCGACGCTGGCGGTGACGCGGCTGAGCAGCGGCGACGTCGACGCCGCGCGCGCCGCCGGCAACGAAGCGACGGCGCTGTTCGCGCAGAGCGGCTACCGCGTCGGCGAGGCGATCGCGCGGCTGCAGCTGGGTCAGGTCGAACTGCACGCCGGCGCGCTGGCAACCGCCCGCCAGCACCTGCTCGACGCGCTGGCCATCGCCCGGGCCGTCAAGCACCCCGAGAGCGAGGGCGAGACCGAGCTGACGCTCGGCGAGGTGGCGATGGACGCCGGCGACGACGCCGCGGCCGAGCAGCACCTGCAGCGCTCGCGGGCGGTGTGCGCCGCGGCCGGCGACCGGCGCGGCGAAGCCACGGCCTGCTGGGCACTGGGCCGGCTGGACCTGCGCGCCGGGCGGCTCGATGCAGCGCGCCCGCGCCTGCGCCAGGCCTTGGTCGACTTCGACGCTTTCGAGATGCGTGGGCCGTGGGTCGGCTGCCTGGAAGAACACGCCACGCTGGCGCTAGCCGACGACGATGCGCCGCTGGCCTGTGGCTTGTCCGCGGCCGCGCAGCGCATCCGCGACGGCGCGCACCTGGTGCGCACGGCGGCCGGGCAGGCGCGCTGGAAAGGGCTGCTGGCGGAACTGCAGCAGCGCTTGCCGGGTGCCGAGTTTGCCGCCGCCTGGGCAGCAGGCAACGACTGGGACGCCGGCGAACTGCGCCGCCGGGCGTTGGCGCTGGCCGGCGTGGTCGACGCGCCGGGGTGACACTGCGGGCGGCGATGACGCGCTGAACCAAGGCTCAAGCGCCGGCTGGCGCCGCCCGGCGAAACCGACCGCCGGGTCCGCCCGGGCTAAACCGACCCCCGGGTCCCGCCCGGCGGGTGCAGCGGCTATGCCGTCGCTGAGGCGCGGCGGCGGCCAGCGAACCCGGCCAGGGCCAGCGCCGTCAACACCAGGGCCGGTGCTGCGGGTTCGGGAATCAGGAGCACGTTGCCCGCGCCGTCCAGCCGCACACCGATGGCGTTGCCCTGGGAGTCGGTGAACTTCGGCACCGAGGTGTCGTTGCTCAGATAGGTGACCAGGAACTGCCGCAGGTTGGTCTTGTCTGCCGCGATGTTGCCGCCAGTGCCGGGCGACGGCGGTGTCGGGGTGCCGGGAGTGAAAGTCGACCGGCAGTTCGTGCAGAAGAAGTCGGGGCCGTTGACGCTGAAGCTCAACGAGAACAGGTTGGCCTCGGCGGCATCAGGGAACGAGTAGTAGTTGCCCCCGGAAACAACCAGCGTCTGCAGGTTTGGCCCGGAGTTGGTGGCAAAACCAGCCACTTGGCCCTGCAGGATTCGGATACTCGAGATGCCGGCGAAATACGAGCCGTTGCCTGATCCGCAGCGCGAGTCTGGCAGCACGATCGTTTCGCATAGAGCGAAGTAGGTGGACAGCACGGGTGTCGGCGGGGGTCCCCCGACGACCGTGAAGAAGTCATTCGGATCGGCCAAGCCGGTGTGAAACAGGCGCAGCCAGACGGCGCGGACGCTGGCGCCGAAGCAGGCCCCGGACGCCGTGCTGTAGACGCCGTCGGCCTGATTCGAACAAGCGTTGTTGACGTCCAGTTCGGCGCGGGCCTGATACGACAAGTTCGGCAGGAAGCTGCCGAACGGCGGATCCCAGGAGCCCGTCACCAAACCGGCGTGGGCGGCGCCATGGGCCATCCATGCCAGGGCGAGCGGGGCCCCGATGCGAAGCGCGGCGCGGGCAAGGCGATTGAACATGGGGTGTCTTTCGAGCAGATGAGCGACAGCGGCGATCTTGCCGCACCCAGCGTGCGGCGCGCCACCCTCGATCCCCCCAATCATGGGGGCGGGCCCGAGCCAGGTCCAGGGCGGCGGCCGTGCCGTAACGGCATCACCGGCGCTGCTGTAGGCCCGTTCCGACAAACACGGTCTGGGTGCGCCGACAGTCATGGCGTTGCCGCGTCGGCAGGATTTCATGCATGCGGCATCGCTTGCTGGCCGGTCCGGCGGCGCTGTCATCCGGAAACCCAGCCGACGAGAGGTTCGCCCATGACCCGACTGACTTCATCGCAACGCCCACGCATCACGCCGGGCCCCGCCATCGCTGCCGCGCTGGCACTGTCGCTGGCGGCCTGCGCCTCGGTCGAGCCGCCACGCGAGCAACTGGCGGTCAGCCGCGCGGCGGTGGAACGCGCCAGCGGCCCGGCAGCAGCCGAAGCTCCGCTGGAACTGGCCGCTGGCCGCGACAAGCTCGAACGCGCCAACGTGGCGATGATCAACAAGGACTACACGCAGGCCCGCCAGCTCGCCGAGCAGGCCGAGGCCGACGCCGCGCTGGCCGAAGCGCGAGCGCGCGCCACCCGCTCCGACCGCGCGTTGGGCGAACTGCGCGCAAGCATCCGCGCGCTGCGCGAGGAACTCGACCGGCGCTGAGCGCCTGCGTCCACGTCTGTGCCGGATGTGCCGGAGATTTCGTCCGCGCTGTCGTCCCGGTTTCGGTTGGCGTCTCCGTCCGCGTCGACGACCCGCCGCATCACGGCCGCAAATACCACTCCACAACATCACCCCACCACGAGGTTCGACATGACCCAGCTGACCCGTCTCGCCGCGGCTGCCGCGGCTGCCGCCGCCGTTGCCACTCTCGGTGCTTGTGCCACCAGCCGCCCGCCGCCGCAAGCCCTGGTCGACGCCAGCGCCGCCGTGCAGCGCGCCCAAGTCAACCCTGCCGTGCTGACCCACGCCCCGCTGGAACTGAAGAAGGCCACCGACTCGCTGAGCCGCGCCGACCGCCTGCAGGCCAAGGGCGAGCCGCAGGCCGATGTCGTCAGCGCGGCCTACGTGGCCGAGCGCCAGGCGCAGGCGGCGATGGCCATCGCCCAGGCCAAGACCAACGAGGACAGCATCCGCACCGCCGAAGCCGACCGCGAACGTGCGCGCGCCGATGCCCGCGAACGCGAGGCCGAGCGCGCCAGGAACGTCGCCCGGTCGGCCGAGCAGCGGGCGAATGTCGCGCAGGGCCAGGCCAGCGCTGCGATGGCCGATGCCGCCGAGGCGCAGCAGCGCGCCGTGCAGGCCCAGGCACGCGCCGCCGAGGTTCAGCAGCAGGCGGCGATGCTGCAACGCCAACTGGAAGAGATGAACGCCAAGAAGACCGACCGCGGCATGCTCGTCACGCTGGGCGACGTGCTGTTCGAATTCAACCGCAGCGAGGTCAAGCCGGCATCGATGGGCGCGCTGCGCAAGCTCGCCGACTTTTTGAAGGCCCACCCGGACCGCTTCGTGCTGATCGAGGGCTACACCGACAACGTCGGCAGCGCCAGCTACAACGAGGACCTGTCACGCCGGCGTGCCGAGTCAGTCGCCAACACGCTGGCCAGCCTGGGCGTGCCGCCGGCGAAGATCCGCAGTGCGGGCTACGGCAAGTCGTACCCGATTGCCGACAACGCGACCGACGCCAACCGGGCGTTGAACCGGCGTGTCGAGGTCTACATCTCCGAAGACGGTCAACCGGTGCGCTCGCGCGGCGGTTGATGATGCTCATGCGGCGGCGGTGAGCCCACCGCAGCCGCGCGTCTTCAGCTCAGCATGGCCTCGGCCTGCGCCGGCGCGAGCGCCGGGCGCGCGGCGTGCTGGCGGGCTTCGATCTGCTCGGCCAGAAACAGCGCATCGCGGGCCACGCCCGAGAAGCGCCCCGATCCCCAGGTGTGCAGCCAGGGCAGGCCGATGAAATACAGCCCCGGCACGGCGCTCACGCCGCGCGTGTGACCGGGCTGGCCGCGACCGTTGAAGACAGGCGCGTCGAGCCAGCGGAAGTCGGGCTGGAAGCCGATGCACCAGATGACGCTGGTGATCTCCGCGTCGCGCAGATCCAGCGTCATGCGTTCGCCGGCCGGCTCCCACACCGGCTGGTAGCTGCTCGGCGGCGGCGCGGCGATGCCGTGCTGGTCGATGTACTTGTCGATGCTGGCGTTGATGCCGTTGTAGATGCGGTCGGCGTGGTCCAGGTTGCTCTTCAGGTCGGGCGCGAACTGCAGCGTGCGGCCGTCGGCGGCCAGGCCCGTCAGCAGGCCGTACAGCTGCATGCCGTCCCTGGCGAAGGCGCGCAGGTCGATGTCGCGGCCGCCGTCGCGCCCGGTGACGTAGTGGTTGGTGTTGTCGCGCACGCCTTCGCGCAGCGGATGTTCGTGCACCGGCAGGTCGTAGTAGTCCATCTCGGCGAGCCAGTCGACGACGTCCTTGCCGCGGTAGAAACGCGCGCAGCGCGGCGCGTCGCCGGTGGCCAGCACGACCTGGCGGCCGGCGCGGTGCAGGTCGTCGGCGATCTGCGATCCGCTCTGCCCATTGCCGACGACCAGCACGCGGCCCGGCGGCAGCGCCTGCGGGTTGCGGTACTGCTCGGAATGCAGTTGCAGCACGTCGGCCGGCAACCGTTCGGCCAGGCGCGGGATGATCGGCTGGTGGTAGCCGCCGCTGGCCACCACGACCTGGTCGGCACTGAAACCGCCGACGCTGGTGGCGACGTCGAACCCGCCCTGCGCACGCGGCACGACGCGCTGCACCGTCGCGCCGCTGCGCGTGGGCGCGCCGACATGGCGAACGAAGCCGGCCAGGTAATCGAGGATCTCGCTCTTGACCATGAAGCCGTGCGGATCGCTGCCGCGGTACGGCCAACCCGGCAGCGCGCATTGCCAGTTCGGTGTCACCAGGCAGAAGCTGTCCCAGCGCTGCGTGCGCCAAGTGTGCACCGGCTCGTGCTTCTCGATCACCAGATGATCGATGCCGCGCTGCTTCAGGTGGTAGGCCACCGACAGGCCGGACTGGCCGCCGCCGACGATGACCACCTCGTGGTGGTCGGTACTGCTGGTGTTGGTGCTCATCGCGTCATTCCTCGAAATGCGTCACCGACACACGGGCGTCGGGCTGCTGGCTGAAGGTGCGGGCATCGGCTTCGATCTGCTCCAACTGACCGAGGGCCAGCGAGCAGGCGAAGCCGTATCGGGCGCGCACGCGCTCGCTGGCGATGCCCAGGGCCTCGCGGGCGCGGCGCAGGAAGTCGGGCAGCGGGTAGGCCGTGCCGGGTTCGAAGTGGTCCTTGATGACCAGCGACGGCGAATAGCAGCGGCTGCTGCGGCCGTCGGGCCAGCGCACATGGAAGTGCATCGCGGGCATGCGGGTCGCTTGCCGATCAGGCGGCGCAGGATGCAGCCGGCAGCGCGGCGACGTGGCGGCGGTACAGCGCCGCATGGCGTTCGGCGCTGGCCGCCCAGCTGAAGCGCCGGCACACCACGGGCAGGCCGGCAGCCAGCGCGCGACGCCGCTCGGGCGCGATGGCGGCCTGCATCGCCGCGGCGATGGCGTCGACGTCCAGCGGGTCGACATACAGGGCGTGGCCGGCGCGCACGCTGTCATCCAGGTACTCGGTGAACGGCGGCCGGTCGGACACCACCACCGGCGTGCCGCAGGCCAGCGCTTCGAGCACGACCAGGCCGAAGCCTTCGCGCAGCGACGGCATGACCAGCGCGCTGGCCTGGCGGAACAACGCCGGCATCAGCGCGTCGGGCAGCGGGCCGGTGACTACCACGTCGCAGCCTGAGCCGGGCTGCATCACGTCACAGCCCGAGCCGGGCTGCATCTCGTCGCCCCCCGCGCCGGGCTGCAGGCCGGCACTGTCCAGTTCGGCGCGGAAGGCCCGCGCGGCGGCGCTGTGGTCGAGCAGGCTGGCACCGCCGGCGACGATCAGTTGCGCGCCGGGGTGCGCGGCGCGCAGCCGTCCGAAGGCCTGCAGCACGCGCAGGCTGTTCTTGCGCTCCTCGACACCGCCGACCAGCAGCCAGCGCGGCACGCCAGCGCGCAGGCCCAGGCGGTCCGCCAGCGCATCGTCGCTGGCATCTGCGCTGCGCGTGAAGCGCGCCAGGTCCACACCGTTGTCGACCTGGTCGGCACTGCGCTCGTACTGCTCGCGCAGGATGCGGCACCAACCATCGCTGACGCACAGCAGTTGCGCGGCGCGGATCACCGAGCGCCGCTGCCAGGCGTCGACCCGCGCATCGTCGAAATGGTCGAGATGGTGCACGGTGCGCACGAAACCGGCGATCAGCCCGGCGTCGACGGCATTCGCCAGCGCATTGCCGCCGATACCGTCGTGGGCGTGCAGCACGTCGAAGGTCTGTTCGCGCAGCAGCGCCGCCAGGTGCCGGGTGACAGCCGCGATGCGGTCGCCCACCATGTCGCCGAAGTCGGCCGGCGGCGGGCCCACCGGCACATAGGCCACCGCATGCGGTGCGGCGCGGAAGAAGGCTTGGCCGGGCAGCGCCGGGGCAAGCACGGTGACGGCATGCCCCAGCCCGTGCAGCGCGCGCGCCAGTTCCAGCGTGTGGACCACGCCGCCGCGCGGGTTGACCGAATGCGTCAGCAGCGCGATGCGCAGCGGCCCATCCGGCCGCTGCCGATCCGGCAGCGTCTGATCCACCAGCGTTGCCTCAGGCATGCGCGAGGGCCTCGGCGACATCGACGCGGGCGGTGATGAAGGGCTCGACGGCCACGTCCCACAACAAGGCCGATGCGTCGCCCTGCTGCAGCCAGACCTCGGGCGACGCGGTGACCTCGCCGACCTCGGCGACGGCGATGCCGCGGGCTGCAAAGCGCCCCAGCACCGCCGCCACTTGCGCGGGACGCACACTGAGCACGTAGCCGAAGCTCGGGAAGGTCTGCAGCCAGCGCTGCAGGGGCACGCCGTTGGGCCGCGGGATCGCCGCCACGTCGAAGCGTGCACCGACCCTCGAGCATTCCAGCAGCATCAGCGCGCTGCCCACCGCGCCGGCCATGCTGATGTCCTTGGCCGCGTCGGCCAACCCGGCCTCGGCGATCAGCGGCAGCAGTTCGAGATCGCCGCGCAGGCGCGCCGGCGGTGCGCTGGTGGCTGCGTTCCAGAACGGGTGCGGTTCCTCGAAGGCACCGCGCAGGTCGATGGCCATCACCAGGCGGTCGCCGGGGCGGGCGTCGAAGCTGGTCAGCAGCTTGTTCGCGCGGCCGAGCACGGCCACCGCCAGCCCGTCGCGCGCGCTGCGCGCATTGGTGTGGCCGCCGACCAGCGGCACGCCGAACGCCGCCGCGGCGGCGGCCAGGCCCTGCAGCACGGGCTCGGCGGCCGCGCCGTTGCGCGACCACAGCGCGTCGACCACCGCGATGGCCCGCCCACCCATCGCCGCGATGTCGCTGAGGTTGACCATCACGCCCGACCAGCCGGCGAACCACGGCATCGCCTGGACGAAATCGTCGATGAAGCCTTCGATGGCGAACAGCAGGTAGCCGTCGCCCGACGGATCGGGGATCGCCGCGCAGTCGTCACCGACCGCCACCGCCTGCGCCAGATCGGCAGCCCCGCCAGGCAGCGCGCGCGACAGCACGCCCAGCGCATCGCCGATGTCGCGCTTGTGCGCGAAGCCGCGGCTGCAGCGCAGCTGGTGGACGATGGCGGCGAGCTCGGTCATCGGGACCCCTCGGCCGCCGAAGACGTCGGCCGATCCCCCCAGGGAATGGCGGGCCGGCTTGGGAGCGGCCCGGCGCTCGGCCCGCACCCTGGGAGTGACACACGGTGTCTCATAACCGCGCCCGCGCGACGAAGCCAGTGACCGGGTCGTGGCACGGCGGATAGGCTGCGAGATCGGCCTGCATCAGCGCATGCGGCCGGCCATGCAGCTGTTCGTCCTGCAGCCGGGCCCAGCCGAGCTTCTCGAACAGCGGCACGTTCTGCGCCTGCACATGGGCCCGGAAGACGCGGCATCCGCGCGCGTGCGCGCTGCTCACTGCCAGCCGGATCAGCGTGGCGCCGAGCGCGCCATGGCGGCGGAACGCGACGTGCACGGCCAGGCGCGAACCCCACCAGAGCTGGTCTGCATGCGCGTGGATGCGGACCGTGCCGACCACCTGGTCGGGCATGCCGCCGACCTGCGACACGGCCACCAACGTCTGGGCCTGGGGGTCGGTCGCGTCGATGTCGTCGCCGACGAACACGCCCTGCTCGATGCAGAACACCGCGCGGCGCAAGGCGCGGGCCTGCCCGATCTCCCACGTGCTGTCGGCCCACTTGACGCGGAAGGCGCAGGGCGCGTAGGACGGCGTGGCAGCGATCAGATCGTCTTCGATGACCATCGAGGACTCCCGATCCGTTCGCAAGACGCCACGTGGTCACCGCCGCGGCGCCGGCGCTGCCGGTCCGCCGGCGGCGTTCCACCAGGCACTGCGGGGGATTCATGCTTCATAGACCGCCAGCGACGAGCAGGCGCCGCACTTGCCGCAGCCGGCCTTGATGTCGGCCGAGCGCAGGCCGGCGGCCACCGTCATCGCGCCCAGCGGTTCGAGGATCGACTTCATCCACGCCGCGTCGGGTGCTGGGTGGTCTTCCAGCGGCGTGCCGGCGATCGGCACGAACGGCACGACGAACGGATAGACGCCGAGCTGCAGCAGCTGTTCGCTGGTCTGCAGGATCGTCTCGCGCGTGTCGCCCAGCCCTGCCAGCACATACGTGCTGACCTGGCCGCGGCCGAAGACCTTCACGGCCGCTTCGAAGGCGCGCATGTAGCGCGAGACCGGCACCTGCGCCTTGCCGGGCATGATCGTCTCGCGCAGCGCCGGCGTGATGACCTCGAGGTGCATGCCCAGCGTGTCGATGCCGGCGTCGCGCATGCGCTGGAACCAGGCGTCGTCGTCGGGCGGCTCGCACTGGCCCTGGATCGGCAGGCCGGCGGGGTCGGGAATGGCCGCCTTGATGGCGAAGGCGCTTTCGGCGAGCACCGCGGCACCGCGGTCGCTGCCCGGCGGCGTGCCGGTCGTCATCACCATGTGCTTGACGCCGTCGAGCAGCACCGCGGCGCGGGCCACCTCGGCGAGCTGCGCGGGCGTCTTGTGGGCGATCGTGCGGCCGGCCGCCAGGCTCTGCCCGATCGCGCAGAACTTGCAGGTCTTGCGGCGGCTCTCGAAGCGGATGCAGGTCTGCAGGATGGTGGTCGCCAGCACGTCGGCGCCGTGCAGCGTGGCGATGTGCTGGTAGGGCACGCCGTCGAAGGTCTGCAGCCTGTAAAAGCGCGGCGCGCGCGGGAACTCGATCTGCGCGATGGCGATGCGGTTCTTCAGCACCGTGCTGCGGCCGGCCGCATCCGGTGCCTGCAATTCGTAGGGCGAGTTGAAGGCGCTGCCGGTGTGCACCGGCACCATGATGACGTGGCCGTCGACGCTCACCGCCTTGTGGTCGGAGGGGCCCGCGCCGCCGCGCCGGCTGGCCACGCCGCTCAGCGCAGCCGTGGCGGCATCAGGCAGCCGCAAGCCGTGGCTTTGCAGCTCCGTCAGCAGGTGCCGGCTCGGCAAGGGCAGGTTCGCGGTGCTCATGGCTGTCGCTCCAGAAAGTGGCGGTGCGCGCCGGCTGGTCGTTGACGA
>JANMAP010000117.1:0-2462 GCA_031359905.1 Burkholderiales bacterium
GAGTGCGATGGCCGCGTCTTCTGGGGCCTGGACGCGCTGGACATGCTGGCTGCCGCAGTGCGCGGCGACCCGTGGTTCGACGGCCCGGCCTGGGACCGCGAAGGCGCGCCGCGCGCCGGCGTGCAACGCCGCAGCTGACCCTGTTGGGGCTGCGGTTGACGGCGGACTGCGCGCCGCGCACGAAGAAAAGCCAACCAACCGGCGCGGCGTGCGCGCCGCTGCGTGAAGTCGGGGCGTTGACAGCGGGGCGACGCCGCTCAGCCGGCGACACTCGTTGACATGGTCACCTGTGCGATGAGCGGCGCCATCGAAGTCATCGTCGCCGGCCCGTAGATCGTCGCGAAGGCCACGTCCTTTGCGTCCCGGCCAGTGGCTACGCGCACCAGGTTGTCGATCGGCGACATGTGCGTTGCATCGAACATCACCCAGCAGCCGCCGACATAGGCTTCGAACACCGCATGAAAATCCGGCGGCGGCTCGTCGAAGCGGGCATAACCAATGACCAGCCTTGCCGGGATGTTCAGCGCGCGGCAGAACGTGACGCCCAGGTGCGCAAAGTCGCGGCACACGCCGGTCCGGTTGGCGAGCACATCGCGCGCCGTCGTCGTCGCGACCGACGTGCCGACCTGGTAGGCGATGTTGTCGTGGATCCAGTCGACGATCGCCTGCACGCGGCTCAGGCCCTGCGGCAGGTGGCCGAACATGGCCTGGGTCTGTTGGCTCAGATGGTCGGACTCGCAATAGCGGGTCGGGTTGAGGTTGTGCAACAGGTCGTCGGGCAGGTCCGAAATCGGCACCTCCTGGGCCAGCGGGTCCAGCGGCTGCACGCAGCGCTGCACTCGGGCCAGGTAGCGGAGCGACAGCATGCCGCCATCGACATGCAGGCGCAGGAAGCGGTGCCCGATGGTGGGGTCGGCAAACACGTGCCGCGGCATGTCGGGGGCGATGACCAGCGATTCGCTGAGCACGACCTGGTCCATGCCCTGGTGCACGTGGATCTGGAACACGAAGTCGGTTGGCCCGCGGACCTCGTAGTCGAGGCTGCAGTCGATGTCGAAGGTTCGCGTCACCGGCCCGTCGGGCAGCATCGCGCGCTGGGTGTAGAGGACGGGGCCGGGCGAGGATGGGCCTGGCGCGCTGGGCGCATCGTTGGGCAAATCGTTCAAGGTCGGGTCGGCATACATGGGCATGGGCGCGTCGACAACGGCGCAAGAGATGAATCGCGTATTCCAGCGCATGCCACCGCGACACGGCCTCGGCGCATGGGCCGGCCCTCCGTAGGACAAAGGCGCGGGCCGGCCAAAACCGCCCGGACGCGGCTCACACGCTTTGCGGCTCGGGCTCGAAGCCGACGATTGGCGGCGCTCGCCCGCACCTTTGGACTGACGCTGTCCATCCCAGCGCCCATCCTGTCGTTCATCGCCATCTTCGGCGCGCAGGGTGCGCCGCCGTCGCCGTGGCCGTGGCCGTGGCCGTGGCCGATGATCGCCGGCGTGCTGGCCGGCTCGGCCTTGTGGTGGTTGCTGCTGTGTACCGCGGTGGGAGCACTGCGCGGCCGCGTCGACGCCCGCGCGCAACGCCGGGTCGGGCGCGCATCGGCCGCGCAGCTGGCCGGCTTTGCGCTCTGGCAGTGGGCCGGCCTGCTGCGGACATAGACTGCGCCAAACAACCCCCGGCGCCGCCGCCGCATCGACCATGAGCCCCACCGCCCACAACCGCATCGCCCTGGTCACCGGCGCCGGCAGCGGCATCGGCCGCGCCACCGCGGTGGCCCTGATCCACGACGGCTGGCGGGTCGTCTTCGGCGGCCGCCGGCTGGAAGCCTTGCGCGAATCCATCGCCCAGGCCGGCGACCCGTTCGACGACATCCTCGAACGCGCCTTCGCGGTGCCGGCCGACGTGACCCGCCCCGATCTGGTGGCCGCGATGTTCGACTTCGTCCGCGCGCGCTTCGGCCGCCTCGACCTGCTGTTCAACAACGCCGGCGTCTTCACGCCCGGCATGCCGCTGGAAGACCTGAGCATCGAGCAGTGGCGCGCGGCCGTCGACACCAACCTGACCGGCGCGTTCCTGTGCACCCAGCATGCCTTCCGCATCATGAAGGGGCAGACGCCGATGGGCGGGCGGATCATCAACAACGGTTCAATTTCGGCCCACGCGCCGCGGCCCAACGCGGTGGCCTACACGGCGACCAAGCACGCGATGACCGGGCTGACCAAGGCCGCCGCGCTCGACGGCCGGGCCTTCGACATCGCGGTCGGCCAGATCGACAACAGCAACGCCGTCACCGAGATCAGCGCCGGCATGGCCAGCGGCATTCCGCAGGCTGACGGCAGCGTGCGCCCCGAAGCGCGCATGGACGTGCAGCACGCCGCCGACGCGGTGGTCCACATGGCTGGCCTGCCGCTGCAGGCCAACGTGATGTTCATGACCGTGATGGCCACGCGGATGCCGTTCGTGGG
>JANMAP010000127.1:0-3470 GCA_031359905.1 Burkholderiales bacterium
GCCACCCATCGAACGCGCGCCGAGGTGCACCAGGTGGTAGTCGCCCGGCACGCCGTCGACCGCGGAGTACTGGGCCATCGGCGAAACGACGATGCGGTTCTTCAAGGTGACGCCGCGCAGGGTGAAGGGCGTGAACATCGGCGGAATCGGACCGTGCGGTGCGACCCGCTGCCGGCCGGCCGCCGCGGCGATCCAGTCTTCGTAGTTCTCGACGTAGCCCTTGTCGCGCAGGCGCAGGTTCTCGTGGCTGATGCGCTGGCTGCGCGTCAGCAGCGAATAGGCGAACTGCTCGGGCGGCAGGTTGACGTAGCGGTCGACATGCTCGAACCACTCGGTCGAGTTGCGCGCCGCGTTCTGGATGCGCAGCACCTCGATGCTGCGCACGTCTTCGTAGTGCTTCAGCGCGCCGGCCAGGTCGCCCGGCATCTTGCCGATGCTGCGCGCGAGCTCGATCGAGTCCTCGAGCGCGAGCTTGGTGCCAGAGCCGATCGAGAAGTGCGCGGTGTGCGCGGCGTCGCCCATCAGCACGACCGGCGCGCGGCCGTTGTGATGGACCCAGCGCTGGCACACGACGCGCGGGAACTTGATCCATTGGGCCGAACCGCGCAGGTGCGACGCATTGGACAGCAGCGCATGGCCGTCGAGGTGCTTGGCGAAGAGCCGCTCGCAGAACGCGATCGCGTCTTCCTTCTCCATCGCCTCGAGCCCGGCGGCGCGCCAGACGCTTTCGGGCGTCTCGACGATGAAGGTTGATGTCGTATCGTCGAAGCGGTAGGCGTGAGCCTGGAACCAGCCCCAGGGCGTCTCCTCAAACGCGAAAGTGAAGGCTTCGAAAAGCTTGCGCGTGCCCAGCCAGACGAACCGGCACAGCCGCGTGTCGATGTCGGGCTGGTACGTCGCGGCGTACTTGGCGCGAAAGCGGCTGTTCAGGCCGTCGCTGGCGATGATCAGGTCGGCATCGGCGTAGGCGGTGTCGTCCTGCACGTCGGACTCGAAGAACAGCTCGACGCCGATCTGCTCGCAGCGCTGCTGCAGGATGTTGAGCAGCCGCTTGCGCCCGATGCCGCAGAAGCCATGGCCGCCGGAGCGCACCTTGTGACCGCGAATGTTGACCTCGATGTCGTCCCAGTGATTGAACGCATCAAGAATCTGAGCCGCACTGACCGGGTCTGCCGCCTGCAGGTTGTCCAGCGTCTGGTCCGAAAACACCACCCCCCAGCCGAAGGTGTCGTAGGGCCGGTTGCGCTCGACGACGACGATGCGGTGCGACGGGTCCTGCAGCTTCATGAGCAGACCGAAGTACAGGCCGGAAGGCCCGCCGCCGATGCAGACAATCTTCATGCAGTCTCCAACAAGGTCAGGTATGAATAGTTCACCTTTGAAGTAGTTTAGACGCAGCGCGCGAAGGAGCCTCCCGCGCGACATTGACCCACCAGGGATCGTCCACGCGTCCCTCGAGGGTCGCGACCTCCAGGAGGGGCATCCTTGTGCTCAGAACAACCGCGTCTGCCCATCCGGCTCTGCCGGGGGCGGCTCGGGTTCCGTGGCCCGCATAAGCACCTCTCGCACCCACTGGATCGACTCCGACGGCCGCGGCCGGTGGTCGATCTCGCGCCCGCAGCCGCAGTCGATCCAGGCCAGCGCCAACCGCCCGTAGACCGGCTGCCAGCCCTCGTCCACCCTCAACTGCAGGTCGGGGCTCGGGAAGTAGTGGCCGTTCTTCGTGCGCACCCACAGCCGCCGCGCGGGCTGGTAGCTGCTGTGCACTTCGGCACGGGCCAGCACCTGGTTGACGTAGGTGCGCTTGCGGCGCGCATCGGGCCACAGCCACCCCGGCAGCTCCTGCAGCACGTCGTGCAACTGGTCGGCGAAGAAGCCCGACAGGTACCGATACGGTTCCAGCCGACGCGTGACGCATTGCGACCACTGCGTCTTCAGCCCGGCCAGCATCAGCGTGAGCAGCCAGTACTCGCCCTGGTGGCGCTCCAGCCGCACCAGGCGTCCTTCGGTCTGCACGTCCAGCGCCGGCGGGGCCAGCAGGTCGAACAACGCCGGCAGGTCTGTCCCCGCAAAGGCCGCCTCCCGCATGGCGCGGCCGACGGCATGGTCCCAGGCGGTGTGGCCGAACTCGTCGCGACGCGCAGGGTCTGCGCCCTTGGCCAGCAGCGCTTCCACCAGCGGTGCATTGCCGGCCATCGCCGCCAACATCAACGGGGCGGCGCCCACCGGCGTAGCATGGTCGGGGCCATGCGTGTCGGCGGCGCGCAGGATGTCCTTGAAGTTCTTCGCCTGGTAGGGCTGAAGGTGGCGCTGGTGTACCGCCGCCACGGTCTTGCGCACCAGCTGCTGCCGGGCCAGCCACGGCCCTTCGTTGCCATAGCGCGGGGGCAGCAGCGTGCCGGCGCCGGCGAACTCGTGTTCCTCCATCAGGCCACGGGCAGGCGCGAACTTGGCCATTGCGAGCGACTCGATCCACGCATGCTGGCCGTGCCACAGCGCGTAGTCGAACACGGTCTGCCGGGGCTTGCTGCTCGGGTTCTGCGGATCGAAGGCCTTCGGAAACTGCTCTTCGATCAGCGCCAGGCTCCACGGCGTCCACGGTACGGGCTTGTGCTGCAGGAAGGCGTCGCGGATGGCCTGCGCCTGCTCGGCCTTGCCCTGCAGTTCCAGCCGGCGCGCCTCCTGCGCCCATTCGTCCTGGGTCGACTTCGCCACCGGCTGCGTGTGCGCCTCGCCCACCCGCAGGCCCAGCAACGCCAACAGCGGGTGACCCGCGTCCTGCTCCACCAGCGTCAGCGTCTCCACCGCACGCGTCATCGCGACGTACAGCGCATTGACCTGGAACTTGTAGAGCTCCAGCGATTTGTCGGCTTTGTCGCGGGCGCGCCGGTAGTCGAGCTCGTCAGCCTGCAAGTCGGCATCGCTCACGCCTTCGCACACCTCGGCATACGCCTGGCGCTGGCTCGACACCAGCCTGAACAGCAGCACGTGCGGGTACTCCAGGCCCTTGGCCTCGTGCACGCTGAAGACCAGCGGCGTGTGGAAGATTTGGCGCGCCGCGGGCTTGTCTTCGTCGCGCAGCACGATCACGGCGTGGCGGGCCGACTGCCGGGTGGCGGCATCCAGCTGCGCCAGCGTCTTGTCATTCGCGTCCAGCAGCCGCACCTCGCCGGCCACGGCCGAGGTGCTGCGCACGAGGAAGTTGCTCTCGCGGTCCACCGAGCCGAAACGCGCCTGCTTGATCTTCAGCAGCCGGTTGGCCAGTTCCGTGACGGCGCGCGTGTTTCGGAAGTTGGCCTGCAACAGCTTCAGCGGCTGGCGCTGCGCCGCATCGCCGGCCAGCCCCTGCCAGAACAGACTCTTCAGTGCGGCCCAGCTGAAGAAGTTGGGGTGCACGATCTGGTGGCTGTCGCCGCACAGGATGAACTGGCCCGGCGCCTTCAGCAGCGCCAGCACGAGCGACAGCTGCA
>JANMAP010000128.1:0-10137 GCA_031359905.1 Burkholderiales bacterium
CTTCTAGGACACTTGACCCGTCCGGACTACCCGACAACTGCAGATTCAGAGCGGCAGAATCTGAAAAAGTTGTTTGCTGTAGAGCACTTGGCGGAGTCGAAGGGATTCGAACCCTTGATGCAGGTTTTGCCCACATACTCCCTTAGCAGGGGAGCACCTTCGGCCACTCGGTCACGACTCCGGCGAAGCGCTTTAATTCTAGCCCGGGTTTGCGGGCTGACCCTCAGGCCGCCGTGCCACCGCCGGCCTGCTCCAGGTCGAAGGCCTTGTGCAATGCGCGCACCGCCAGCTCCATGTACTTCTCGTCGATCACCACGCTGGTCTTGATCTCGCTGGTGGTGATCATCTGGATGTTGATGCCCTCCTCGAACAGCGTGCGGAACATCCGGCTGGCCACGCCGACGTGGCTGCGCATGCCGATGCCGACGATCGACACCTTGCAGATCTTCGGGTCGCCCAGCACGTCGGCCGCGCCTGTGGCTGGCAGCACGACGTTCTTCAGCATCTCCATCGTGCGCGCGTAGTCGTTGCGGTGCACGGTGAAGGAGAAATCGGTCTTCCCGTCGTGCGACAGGTTCTGGATGATCACGTCGATGTCGATGTTGGCGTCGGCCACCGGGCCCAGGATCTGGTACGCGATGCCTGGCTTGTCGGGGACGCCGACCAGGCTGACCTTGGCCTCGTCGCGGTTGAAGGCGATGCCGGAAACGACGGCTTGTTCCATCTTCTCGTCCTCTTCGAAAGTGATCAGCGTGCCCGACTTCGCTTCTTCGTCGATGTCGATGTCCCACGGCGTGAAGCTCGACAGCACACGCAGCGGCACCCGGTACTTGCCGGCGAATTCGACCGAGCGGATCTGCAGCACCTTGCTGCCCAGGCTGGCCATCTCCAGCATCTCTTCGAAGCTGATGCTGTGCAGGCGGCGCGCCTCGGGAACGATGCGCGGATCGGTGGTGTAGACACCATCGACGTCGGTGTAGATCAGGCACTCGTCGGCCCGCATCGCGGCGGCCACCGCCACCGCCGAGGTGTCGCTGCCGCCGCGGCCCAGCGTGGTCACGTGGCCCTGCGCGTCGATCCCCTGGAAGCCCGTGATGATGACGACCTTGCCAGCCGCCAGATCGGCGCGCACGCGGGTGTCTTCGATCTTCGCGATGCGGGCCTTGGTGTAGGCGCTGTCGGTCTGGATCGGCACCTGCCAGCCGCTGTAGCTGACCGCCTGCAGCCCCTGGGCTTGCAGCGCCAGCGCCAGCAGGCCGACAGACACCTGTTCGCCGGTCGCAGCGATGGCATCGAGCTCGCGCAGCGCCTCGCTGCTGTGCGCCTGCGGCATCAGTTCCTTGGCCAGGCCGAGCAGGCGGTTGGTCTCGCCGCTCATCGCGGAGGGCACCACCACCAACTGGTGGCCGGCGCGAACCCACTTGGCCACCCGCAGGGCAACGTTGCGAATGCGCTCGGTCGACCCCATCGAGGTGCCGCCGTACTTGTGGACGATCAGTGCCATCGCTCTCGTTGCCGGCTGCGCCAGCGTGTTGTTCGGTGCCGCGCGACCACCGCGTGGTGCTGGGCAAAGCGCTGAATTCTAGGGCTCGCGCCGACGCGACTGCGACGCGACTGCGGCGCGACTACGACTCGACGGCGATGCACCAGGACGCCACTCGAGCTGCCGCTGCGGCACTCCCGGCGCGGCGCGGACGCGGGCGTCGATGCCCAGCCCGGGGACGAAGAGCAGGCTGCCGTCGGCAGCGAAGAGCAGCGGGCCGTCGCGCAGCCAGGCTGGCACAGCCAGCGCCTGGTACTGCTTCTTCAAACTGCGCGGCGTGCTGCGCGGGGCGGTCTGGAACTGCTCGCCGCCGCTGCGCGGCCGGGCCTGTGCGCCGAGCAGACGATCGGCCGACACGCCGCCGGCCAACGCGCTGCTGACCAAGAGATGACCGCTCCATCCGGCCAAGACGTGCTCGCCGGGCAAGGCCAGATCCGGCTTGGTCATCGTCGTCGCTTCACCGGCCTCCGGGGACAACCGCGGGGACAGCCGCGGCGACGCTGGCCCGTCGGCCGCCTGCACGCTCAGCCGACCGCGGTACAGCCGCAAGCATTGCCCACGCGCTGGCCAGGTCGCGCTGCGCGCCGATCCGACTTCGCGCAGCAGTCGCTGCACCAGCGTGTCGGGCACCGGGCCGTCGAGCACCGCGGCCAGCCAGGCGCGCAGCAGGGGTGCCCGCCGCGCCGCGGGCATGGCCTGCCACCGCGCCACGTGCAGCGCAGCACCTGCACACAGTGCCGGCAGGTCCTGTCGCACGACATCGGCGATCAGCGCCGCGGCCTCGTGGGCCCGCGCTGCGGCCTGGGTCAACGACTGCTCGGCGTCAGGGAAATCGTGAAGCAGGGCTGGCCACAGCGCGATCCGCAGGCGGCTGCGCGCGAATCGCGGGTCGGCGTTGCTCGGGTCGACCGCGCAACGCACACGCCAACGCCGCGCGTAGGCCGCGACGGCCTCGCTGGGCTGTTGCAGCCAGGGCCGCGACCAGGTGATGCTGGAACGCTCGATCGATCGCGGCATCGCGGCCAGGCCGGCTGGTCCGCTGCCGCGCAGCGCCTGCAGCACGAACGTCTCGGCCTGGTCGCGGCGATGGTGACCCAGCAGCACCAGCGCGCAGCCCTGCTCGTGCGCCATCTCGGTCAAGGCGCGATAGCGTTCGCGCCGCGCCCAGGCCTCGACGCTTTCGCCGGCCGACGGTGCGCTGGCCAGACGGCGGCTGGCAAAGGCCACGCCCCAGCGTCGGCATTGCGCGCGCAACTGCTTCAACCAGGCATCGGCATCGGCCATCAGCCCGTGGTGCACGTGCAGCGCCACGACCTCGACACCCAACTGGCGCGACAGCCGCGCGGTGCAATGCAGCAAGGCCGTCGAATCGCGGCCCCCGCTGGCCGCTACAGCGACCCGCGGGCCGGACATCAGCGCTCCTTGCTGTCGCTGAAGCGGCCGTAGGCGCGCAGGCGCTCGCAACGCCGCTGGACCAGCGCGGCCGGCGTCAGGTCGGCGGTCTGGCGCAGGGCATCGGCCAGCGCGCGCTTGACCTGCGCAGCCATCCACGGCAAGTCGCGGTGCGCTCCCCCGACGGGCTCGCTGACGATCTTGTCGATCACGCCCAGCGCCTTCAGCCGGTGTGCGGTGATGCCCAGCGCTTCGGCGGCTTCGCTGGCGCGTTCGGCGGTCTTCCACAGGATCGAGGCGCAGCCTTCGGGCGAGATCACCGAATAGACGCTGAACTGCAGCATCAGCACCTGGTCGGCCACGCTGATGGCCAGTGCGCCCCCCGAGCCGCCTTCGCCGATGATGGTGCTGACGATGGGCACTTCGAGCTGCGCCATCTCGAAGATGTTGCGGCCGATGGCCTCGCTCTGGCCGCGCTCTTCGGCGCCGATGCCGGGGTAGGCGCCCGGCGTGTCGACGAAGGTGAAGACCGGCAGGCCGAACTTTTCGGCCAGCTTCATCAGGCGCAGCGCCTTGCGGTAGCCCTCGGGGCGCGACATGCCAAAGTTGCGCAGCGTGCGCTCCTTGGAATCGCGGCCCTTCTGATGGCCGACGACCTGGCTGGCCTGGCCGTTGAAGCGCGCCAGGCCGCCGACGATCGACAGGTCGTCCGCGTGATGGCGGTCGCCGTGCAGCTCCTGGAAGTCGGTGAAGATCTCGTTGACGTAGTCCAGCGTGTACGGCCGCTGCGGATGGCGCGCGATCTGCGTCACCTGCCAAGGCGACAGGTTGGCGTAGATGTCGCGCGTCAACTGCTGGCTTTTCTGGCTGAGACGGTCGATCTCGTCGGAAATGTCGACGGCCGACTCGTTCTGCACGTAGCGCAACTCGTCGATCTTGGATTCGAGCTCGGCGACCGGCGACTCGAACTCGAGGAAATGGCGTTTGCTCATACCGCTCTCAATAATCCACAGGCACCGGATCGAGGCTGCGCCAAATATACCAAGTGGCCACCGACCGAAATGGCGCCCAGGCCTCACCCACTTCGCGGGCCTCGGCGCGCGACACCGGCTCGCCGCTGAAGTAGTTGACGCTGATGCCCTTGATCAGGCCCAGGTCGTCCAGCGGCATCACGTTGGGCCGCATCAGGTGGAAGATCAGGAACATCTCGGCCGTCCAGCGGCCGATGCCGCGGATCGCCACCAGCTCGCCGATGATGGCCTCGTCGTCCATCGTCTGCCAGTCGTTGGGGTGGACCTGGCGCCCGGTGAAGTGGCGCGCCAGGTCGAGCAGGTATTCGCACTTGCGCGCCGACAGGCCGGCCTCGCGCATCTGCGGCACGCTCAGCGCCTGCACGCGCGCCGCCGGCAGCTGCTGCGACGGCGCGTCGACGATGGCCGCAAAACGATCCCACACCGACTGCGCCGCCTTGACGGAAATCTGCTGCCCGACGATGGAACGGGCCAGCGTCGTGAAGGCGTCGCCGCGGCTCGTCAAGCGGGCTTCGCCGAACTTCGGGATCAGCTTTTTCAGGACACGGTCGCGGCGTGCCAGGTGGCGGCAGGCGTCGTCCCAGTACGCCGGGGCGCATGCGGCTGGGCCTTGGATGTCGCGCGCGGCCGCTGTGGCGCTGACGCCGGCATTGCCGCCCGCCGCCGAGGAGGCTGGTGTCATGCAGTCAGGCCCTGACCCAAGCCGTGCCTTGCGGCGAATCCTTGAGCTCGATGCCCTGGGCTGCCAGCTCGTCGCGGATGCGGTCGGCGAGCGCGAAATCACGCTCGCGCTTGGCGGCCGCGCGCGCCGCGATGCGCTCGGCAACAGCCGCTGCATCGAGCCCGCCACCACCCTGCAGGAACTGTCGCGGCGGCGCCTGCAGCAGGCCGAGAACGCCCCCCAGCGAACGCAGCAGCGGCGCTGCCCGGGTGTCGCCGCGGTGGATGGCGCCGGCCAATTCAAACAGCACAGCCACCGCGCCCGGGGTGTTGAAATCGTCGTCCATCGCCGCCTTGAAGGCCGCGGCGCGCGGTTCGCCCCAGTCGATCGAAGGCAGCGGAACAACGTCGCCAGCGGCGTCCAGCGCGGTGTACAGGCGCTTCAACGACGAACGGGTCTCGTCGAGCACGGTGTCGCTGAAGTTGAACGGGCTGCGGTAGTGCGTGCGCAGCATGAACATGCGCACCGACTCGCCGTCGAACCGGGACAGCACGTCGGCGATGGTGAAGAAGTTGCCCAGCGACTTCGACATCTTCGTGTCGTCGACGTTGAGGAAGCCGTTGTGCATCCAGGTGCGGACGAACTCGCGCCCGCTGGCCACTTCGCTCTGCGCGATCTCGTTTTCGTGGTGGGGAAACTGCAGGTCCATGCCGCCACCGTGAATGTCGAAGGGTTCGCCGAGCAGCGCGCTGCTCATGGCCGAGCACTCGATGTGCCAGCCGGGCCGCCCCGACCCGTACGCGCTGGGCCATTGTGCATCGGCCGGTTCGTCGGGCTTGGCCGACTTCCAGAGCACGAAGTCCAAGGGGTCCTGCTTGTCGCCGAGAACGGCCACCCGCTCGCCAGCGCGCAATTCGTCCAGCGACTTCCCCGACAGCTTGCCGTAGCCGGCAAACCGGCGCACGGCAAAGTTGACGTCGCCACCAGCCGCCTGGTAGGCCAGTTCCTTGTCGCGCAGCTGGTCGATCAGGCCGAGCATCTGCGGCACGTAATCCGTGGCCCGCGGCTCATGGGTGGGCGGCAGCGCGCCCAGCGCGCCGAAGTCGCGGTGCATTGCAGCGATCATTTCGTCGGTGAGCTGGCGGATCGTCAGGCCGCGTTCGACGGCCCGATGGATGATCTTGTCTTCGATGTCGGTGATGTTGCGCACATAGGTCACGCGCCAGCCGCTGGCCAGCAGCCAACGGTAGACCATGTCGAAGGCCAGGACCATGCGCGCGTGGCCCAGATGGCACAGGTCGTACACCGTGATGCCGCAGACATACAGACGCACATGGCCGGGATCCAGCGGCACGAAATCCTCGAGCCGGCGCGACAGGGTGTTGTGGATGCGAAGGGTCATGCGGGCATGGACCGGACAGCGGGGCCGGCGGGTTGGGCCGGTCCGGACGCCACGAGACGCCGGCTGCGCCGATAGAATGAAAATCAGTATAGCGGTCGAGTTTTTGATGTCGACACGGTCGTCGTACGGGGGTCCGCTGATGCCGATCCCCCGCTCCGTTTATCTTGCCCTGCGCCTGTCGCTGTCTTCTTGCTCGGTACTTGCTTGCTCCTTTGCCCCGTTGCTTGTCTGCACCGTTTACCAGGCCTCTCTCGCTTGCTCCGCCCCCTTCGCTCCTCGTCCGTCGTCCGCCTGACAGCATTGATGCTGTGCGGCTGCTGCTTGGCCACAGCGCCGGCCTGGGCCGATGCGGTCGCCGATGTGCGGCAACGAATCGCCCAAGGCGATCTCCCCGGCGCGTTGCGTCGCGCTGAACAGGGCCTGGCCGCGGATCCACGCGATGCGCGGCTGCGCTTCCTGCTCGGCGTCGTGCAGATGGACCTGGGGCAGAACGCGAACGCGCTGGAAAACTTCGAGCAGCTCCATCAGCAGTTCCCGGAACTGCCCGATCCGCTGAACAACATCGCGTTGCTGCATGCCCGGGCCGGCCAGCTTGAGCCGGCACGGCGCGCGCTCGAAGCCGCGCTGCTGGCCGACCCCGGGCACCAGCGCGCACGCATCAATCTCGGTCAGGTGCAGTTGATGCTCGCCGTGCAAGCCTGGGAACGCGCCGCAGCCGATGCGCCTGGCGACATGGTCTTGCAGCGCCGGCTGGAACGGGCACGTCTGCTGCTCAACGAAGCCGCCCGCTAGACTGCGCCAGTCGGCGCTGGCATCCCGGCAGCGCGTGCTGCCAGATGGCCCCGGTGCCGCCTGGCCCCCAGACTCCCAGACTCGAACCCCGGAGACAACCCCCTTGAAACGCCGCGCCATTCCCCTGGCCGCCTTGTTGGCGACCGCCCTGCCCTTGCTGGCCGCGCCCGCCTGGGCGCAGACCGTCCGCCTGACCACCAGCGCTGGCGACATCGTGCTGGAGCTTGATGCCGACAAGGCACCCAAGACGGTCGACAACTTCGTGCAGTACGTGCGCTCCGGGCATTACAACGGCACGGTGTTCCATCGCGTCATCGACAACTTCATGATCCAGGGCGGCGGCTTCAAGGCCGATCTGGCGGAAAAGCCGGTGCGGGCACCGATCGCGCTGGAAAGTCGCAACGGCCTGCAGAACTTGCGGGGCACCATCGCCATGGCACGCACCGCGGTGCCGAATTCGGCGACCTCGCAGTTCTTCATCAACGTCGTCGACAACCCGCGGCTGGACCAGGCCAACGCCCGTGACGGCGAAGGTTATGCGGTGTTCGGCAAGGTCGTGCAGGGTCTGGACGTCGTCGACAAGATCAAGGCCCTGCCCACCGAGGCCAAGGGCCCGCACCAGAACGTGCCCGTCACGCCCGTCACGATCAACAAAGCCACCGTGGAGAAATGAGATGACCAAGTCCGTTCAACTCGAGACCAGCGCCGGCACCATGCGCATCGAACTCGACGACGTCAAGGCGCCGCAAAGCGTCGCCAACTTCCTGAGCTATGTGAAGAAGGGGCATTACGACGGCACGGTGTTCCACCGCGTCATCAAGGGCTTCATGGTCCAAGGTGGCGGCTTCGACACGGCGATGAAGCAAAAGGCGACCGACGCACCGATTGCCAACGAGGCCAACAACGGCCTGAAGAACAAGCGCTACACGCTGGCGATGGCGCGCACCAACGACCCGCACTCGGCGTCCGCGCAGTTCTTCATCAACACCGCCGACAACGAGTTCCTCGACTTCCGCGCCGAGAACGCCCAGGGCTGGGGCTATGCGGTGTTCGGCCGCGTCGTCGAAGGCACCGACGTGGTCGACGCGATCGAGAAGGTGCGCACCGGGCGCAAGGGCTTCCACGACGACGTCCCGCTCGAAGAAGTCAGCATCCAGCGGGCCACCGAGATCGCGTGATGGACGGGCCCGACCCCGCGGCGGCCGGCCCCCCGGCCCGCGCGCCGACCGGGCCCGCATCGTTGCCCGCGTTCTTCGAATGCGCCGCCGCCGATCACTGGCAAGCGGTCGACTTCATCTCCGACCTGCATCTCAGCCCGGCGCTGAGCAAGACCTTCTCCGCCTTTGCTGCCCATCTGGCGAACACGCCTGCGGATGCCGTCTTCATCCTCGGCGACCTGTTCGAGATCTGGGTCGGCGACGACGCCCGGGGCCGGGCGTTCGAGCGCAGCTGCGTCGAGGTGCTGGCCGATGCGGCCAGCCGGCTGCAGCTGGCGCTGATGGTCGGCAACCGCGACTTTCTGCTGGGCTCGGCCATGCTGCGGGCCTGCGGCGCGATGGCCCTGCCTGACCCCACCGTGTTGACCGCCTGGGGGCAACGGGTGTTGCTCAGTCACGGCGACGCCCTGTGCCTGGACGATCTGCCGTACCAGCAGTTTCGCTGCCTGGTGCGGACGTCGGATTGGCAGCGGGACTTCCTGGCTCGGCCGCTCGCCGAACGGCTGCAGATTGCCGGGCAGATGCGCAGGGCCAGTCAGCAACGGCGGCGTTTCGACGGCGCCAGCGACGCCGACGTCGACCCCGGCGAGGCCGTGCACTGGATGCACGCCATGGGCACGGCGGAACTGGTCCACGGCCACACCCACCGCCCGGGCAGCAATGTGCTCGCGCCGGGCTACAAGCGCCATGTGTTGAGCGACTGGGACCTGGATACCGGCCATCGTGCCGAAGTCCTGCGGCTGAGCCGCGATGGCTTCGTGCGGCTGCCGCCTGCCGGCGCGGCGTGACGGCCAAGGCGCCATCCAGCGATGCTCGAGCGCTGGCTACAGGGTCTGCGTGCACGGCGCGAACAGGCCGCACTGAGACGGCGTGCCATTCCCGACGACCTGTGGAAGCGCACGCTGCTGCGCTACCCGTTCCTGCAGCGCCGCGATCCGGCCGACGCCGCGGAACTGCGGCGTCTGGCGAGCCTATTCCTGGACCGCAAAGAGTTCAGCACCGTCGGCGGCCTGGTGCTTCGCGACGCGATGGTGGTCACCATCGCCGCGCAGGCCGTGCTGCCGGTGCTGCGTCTGGGGCTGGCGCGCTACGACGGCTTCGTCGGCATCGTGATCCATCCCGGCCCGGTGCGGGCGCGCCGTGAACACGCTGACGAGCAGGGCCTGGTCCACACCTATGACGAAGAATTGGCCGGTGAAGCGATGGACGGCGGCCCGCTGATGCTGTCCTGGCAGGACGTTCGTTCGGCCGGGCAGATGGCGGCGCAAGGCTACAACGTGGTGATCCACGAATTCGCCCACGTGCTGGACCTGGCCGACGGCGCGTCGGATGGGGTGCCGCTGCTGCCACCCGAGATTGCGCGTGCCGAATGGCGGGCCACGCTGCGGGAACAGTTCGCCGATTTCGTCCTGCGCGTCGAAGCGGCCGAAAACGGCGCGCCAGCGCCGGCGCTCGACTCCTACGGCGCCACCGGCGAGGATGAATTCTTCGCGGTGGCCAGCGAGTCGTTCTTCGTCAGCCCGCAGGCGCTGCGCGACGAGCACGCGGCGCTGTACGCGCTGTTCGTTCGCTTCTACCGCCAAGACCCGGCACAGGACCAACCGCCACCGCGCGGCCGCTGAGGCCGGGGCCCCGCGAAAGCTCAGGCCGCCGTGGCTTCGGCGCGCGGCTTGTCGCTCTTGCGCGGCGGCTGGATGTCGAGCAGCACCTCACCCTTGTCGTCAACGTCCACCGTCAGGCGACCACCGTCGACCAGGCGGCCGAAGAGCAGCTCATCGGCCAAGGCGCGGCGGATGGTGTCCTGGATCAGCCGCTGCATCGGACGCGCGCCCATCAGCGGGTCGAAGCCCTTCTTCGCCAGGTGCTTGCGCAGACCGTCGGTGAAGGTGACCTCGACCTTTTTCTCGGCCAGCTGGCCTTCGAGCTGGAGCAGGAACTTGTCGACCACGCGCAGGATGATTTCCTCGTCCAACGGCCGGAAGCTGACGATGGCGTCCAACCGGTTGCGGAACTCGGGCGTGAACAGGCGCTTGATGTCGCCCATCTCATCACCCTGCTGGCGTGAATTGGTGAAGCCGATGGTCGCCTTGTTCATCGTC
>JANMAP010000179.1:0-2564 GCA_031359905.1 Burkholderiales bacterium
GTTCGTCAAGCTCGGCGACAAGGTGGCCAAGGGGACGCTGCTGGCGAAGCTGCAAGGCGCCGCTGCGCCCGCGGCCGCAGCAGCCGCCGCACCTGCTGCCGCAGCAGCCGCCGCACCAGCGGCGGCTGGGACCGCCGCGCCTGCCAGCGCCGCCGCCGCACCAGCGCCTGCAGCGCCGGCGGCCGCGGTGGCGGCGCATCAGCCTGGCGCCCCGTCATCCGCGCTCCCGCATGCCTCGCCGAGCATCCGGCGGCTGGCGCGCGAGCTCGGCGTGCCGTTGGCCGAAGTCAAGGGCAGCGGCCCCAAGGGCCGCATCACCCAGCTCGACGTGCAGGGCTTCGTCAAGGGCGTGATGAGCGGCAGCGTGCAGACGGCGGCGCAGAAGGCCAAGGCGCCGGCGGCCGGCGGTGCGGGCGGTGGCACGTTCCCCGGCCTGCTGGCCTGGCCGCAGGTCGACTTCGCCAAGTTCGGCCCGGTCGAGCGCAAGGACCTGAGCCGCATCAAGAAGATCAGCGGGGCCAACCTGCACCGCAACTGGGTGTTGATTCCGCATGTCACCAACCACGACGACGCCGACATCACCGATCTCGAGGCCTTCCGCGTCCAGCTGAACAAGGAAAACGAGAAGTCCGGCATCAAGGTGACGATGCTCGCCTTCATGATCAAGGCCAGCGTGGCCGCGCTGAAGAAGTTCCCTGAGTTCAACGCCTCGCTCGACGGTGAGCAGATCGTGCTCAAGCAGTACTTCCACATCGGCTTCGCCGCCGACACGCCGAACGGCCTGGTGGTGCCGGTGATCAAGGATGCCGACAAGAAGGGCATCTTCCAGATCAGCACCGAGATGGGCGAGCTGGCCAAGAAGGCCCGCGACGGCAAGCTCGGGCCGGCCGACATGAGCGGCGGCTGCTTCAGCATCAGCAGCCTGGGCGGCATCGGCGGGCGCTACTTCACGCCGATCATCAACGCGCCCGAGGTGTCGATCCTCGGCGTGTGCAAGAGCAGCATCGAGCCGCGCTGGGACGGCAAGGCGTTTGTCCCGCGGCTGATCCTGCCGCTGAGCCTGAGTTGGGACCACCGCGTGATCGACGGCGCCGCGGCGGCACGGTTCAACGCTTACTTCGCGGCCGTCCTGGCCGACTTCAGAAGAGTGCTGCTGTGAGCCGCCAGACGCCCGTGGTGGCGGCTGGCCCGCGTTCAAGACGGCCAGCGGTCGCCAGCCATTTGCGCCGGCGCGCGCTCGCGGCGGGCTCACCCCCCGAGGGGCGGTGCCGCCCTGGGGCGGCGCGGCGCCGGCCATGAGCACCGTCGTCGTCGCCCGCAAGGGCGACACGCTGGCCATCGCATCGGATTCCCTGGTCACTTTCGGCGAGACGCGGTTGCCCGAAGGCTACGAGGCCAACACCAAGATGTTCAACATCGGCGGCTCGATCATCGGCGCAGTGGGCAGCATCGCCCACCTGCCGGTGCTGCGCCGCGCGCTCGGCTCGCTGGCGCCGGGCGAGATGAACCTCGATTCGCGCGACGGCATCTTCGACACCTTCCTGCGCCTGCACCCGCAGCTCAAGGAGCGTTTCTTCCTGAACATCAAGGAACAGGACAGCGACCCCTACGAAAGCAGCCAGTTCTCGATCGTCATCGCCAACCGGTTCGGCATCTTCGGTGTCGAGTCGTACCGCGAGGTCTTCGAGTTCGAACGCTTCTGGGCCATCGGATCGGGCCGGCGCTTCGCGCTCGGCGCGATGCATGCGCTGTACGACCGCGCGAAGAGCGCGCGCGACGTGGTCCAGGCCGGCGTGCTGGCGGGCTGCGAATTCGACACCAGTTCGGCCGCCCCGGTGCGGCTGCACACCCTCAAACGGAAACACTGACATGGCTCTC
Organism: Burkholderiales bacterium; assembly: GCA_031359905.1. Taxonomy (GTDB): domain Bacteria; phylum Pseudomonadota; class Gammaproteobacteria; order Burkholderiales; family Burkholderiaceae_C; genus Rubrivivax. Next base: position 1,879 of record JANMAP010000179.1, read on the forward strand.
ATCGACATCCAGGTGCCGGACATCGGCGACTTCAAGGACGTGGCCGTCATCGAAGTGCTGGTCAAGCCCGGCGACACGATCAAGGCCGAACAGAGCCTGATCACCGTCGAGAGCGACAAGGCCTCGATGGAGATCCCGTCGTCGGCGGCCGGCGTGGTCAAGGAACTCAAGGTCAAGGTCGGCGACACCGTCAACCAGGGCAGCGTGCTGCTGTCGCTGGACACGGGTGGCGCGGCAGCACCCGGCCCCGCACCTGCAACGGCGTCTGCCCCCGCGACCGCACCTGCGGCGGCGACGGCGCCCAAGGCCGCCGCAGCAGCGCCCGCACCGGCCGCCGCCAGCTACGCCGGCGGCGCCGATGTCGAGTGCGAGTTGCTGGTGCTCGGCGCCGGCCCCGGCGGCTATTCGGCCGCCTTCCGCGGTGCCGACCTGGGCATGAAGACAGTGCTCGTTGAGCGTTTCGCCACGCTCGGCGGGGTCTGCCTGAACGTCGGCTGCATCCCGAGCAAGGCCTTGCTGCACGTCGCCGCCGTGATGGACGAGGCGGCGCACTTCGCCGACCTGGGCGTGACCTTCGCGGCGCCGAGCATCGACATGGGCAAGCTGCTGGCGCACAAGAACAAGGTCGTCGGCAGGCTCACCGGCGGGCTGGCGGCGATGGCCAAGATGCGCAAGGTGACGGTGGT
>JANMAP010000192.1:0-14517 GCA_031359905.1 Burkholderiales bacterium
GGCGCCGATCATGGGCGTCGGCTACTACCAGCCCCTGGTGCAGTGGAGCCGCGGCGAATACGCCACCGCCAACAACACGCAGGACGACTATGCGGTGATGCAGAGCAACGGCCTGCCGCTGCGCCCGGACGACCACGGCAACACGCCGGCCACCGCCACCGTGCTCGGCGGGGCCAGCATCGGCGGGGTGACCAGCGTCACCCAGCGGGGCGTGATCGAGACCCCCGGCGACGTCGACATGTTCGCCTTCACGGCGGCGGCCGGCAGTGCCAGCTTCGCCATCTCGCCGGCCGCGCGATCGGCCAACCTGGACGTGCTGGCGACCTTGCGCGACGCCGCCGGCAACGTGCTCGCGGTGTCCAATCCGGTCGGCGCATTGAACGCATCGATCAACGTGGTGCTGCCGGCTGCCGGCACGTACTACCTGGCGGTGCAGGGCACCGGCGAGGGCGACCCGCTGAGCACCGGCTACAGCAACTACGGCAGCCTCGGCCAGTACGCCGTCAGCGGCAGCTACGCGACGGCCGCCAACCTGCCGCCGGTGGCGGCGATCAGCGCGTCGACGCTGCGCGGCATCGCACCGCTGTCGGTCAACTTCTCCGGCGCCGGCTCCACCGGGCCGAGCGGCACGATCGTCGGCTACAGCTGGGGCTTCGGCGACGGCGGTAGCGCCAGCGGTGTGGCCGTGGCCCACAGCTTCAGCACCCCGGGCAGCTACAACGTGCAGTTGCAGGTCGTCGACAACAACGGGATGAGCTCGACCAGCATGGTGACCATCACCGCCGACGCGCCGGTGACGGTGCTGTCGATGCGCGTGGCCGACATCGCGATGGGCCTGAAGCTGGTGAAGAACGGCAACGGCCAGGCCAGCGCAGGCGTCAAGGTGCTGGACGCCAGCGGCCGCGCCGTCAGCGGCGTGGTGGTCAGCGGCAACTGGAGCGGCATCGTCTCGCGCAGCGGCGTGCTGGCGACGACCGGCAGCGACGGCGTGGCGCTCTTCGCGTCGCCGACCACGCGGTCGTCGGGGACGTTCAGCTTCATGGTGACCGGGGCGACGCTCAACGGCAACAGCTACGAGCCGGCGACCAACACCGAAACGAGCGACTCGATCACGCGGTAATCCACGCGGCCGGCGGCGGCCGCCGCCGCGCCCTGTGGCCAACATCGGTTGGCCGCCTCGCGCCCCCCCCGCAGGGAGCGAGGCGCGGGCACCACGCAGACACCCGACGCGGACACGATGTCACGCGGCGAACGGGGCGGCAGGGCGACGGTGCAACGGGCCGAGGTCAGAATCGGTGGATGCACGCCACGCCGCACCCCATGGCCCCGGCAGCGCGTCTGCGCTGGCTGCCGCTGTGGATCCTCGGGGTCGGCCTGGCGCTGACCAGCGCGCTCGGCCTGTGGTCGTACCAGCGCGAAGCGGCGCAGGGCCGACTGGGTCTGCAGCGCGAAGCGCAGGACCTGGTGCTGTCCCTGCAGAACGAGGTCCAGTCGTACATCGACACCCTGCCCGGGCTGCGCGTCTTCGGCGTGCTGCGGCAGGCGCCCAGCGACGCCGAGTTCCGGCACTACGTCGAGGCCATCTCGCTGGAGGACCGCTACCCGGGGCTGGCAGTCACCTTCATGGCGCAACTGGTGCTCGAACCGCAGCGCGAGCGCTTTGAAGCCGAGGTGCGCGCCGACCGCAGCGTGCGCGCCCAGGGGCACCCGGAGTTCACCATCACGCCCCCGGGACCGCGGCCGTCGTACATGGTCCTGCGCCATCTCTCCCCGGACGACCCACCCGGCTTTGGATACGACCTGTTCGACCCCGGCCAGCAGTACCGCGAGATGGTCGAGAAGGCGCTTTCCAGCGGGCGCTACGTGGCCACCGGACCGCTGCAGCTGGCCCGCGACCGCAACCGCCCGGCTGACCCATCGCTGACCAGCATCGTCGTCCGCGCTGCCCTGTACCAGGGCGGGACGATGCCGCCGACCGAGGCCGAGCGAAAGCGTTTGGCCTTCGGTGTGGCCGGCATCGGCTTTCGCGTCCAGCCGATGGTCCGCGCGGTGCTGCCGGCGCACCTTAGGGACCAGCTCCGCCTGCGTCTGATCGACGAGCAGGCGGCACAGGGCGGCGCGACAGGCCTGCTGTTCGACAGCCATCCGCAGGAGGCCGTCGCCCCGGCGCAGGCGCTCTGGTCCGGGCGCGTCCGGGTCGCCGACCGGACCTGGCAGATGGTCACCTACCAGCACGGCGGCGGGCCGACGCAGGACAGCACCTGGATCCTGGTGCTCTTCGGCGCCGGCCTGTCGCTGGCCCTCGCCGGCATGACGCGGGCGCTGGTCCGCGCCAACCTGCGGGCCGATGAGCGCCTGCGCCGGGCCAGTGCCGTGCTGCGCGCCGAACGCGACCAGCTGCGCCAATCCGAAGCCCGCTTCAGGATGCTCTTCGAACACAGCTTCGACGCCGTCCTGCGCACGCAGCCCGACGGCAAGGTGCTGGCGGCCAACCCCGCGGCGTGCGCCCTGTTCGGTGGCAGCGAAGCCGAGCTGCGCGCCGCCGGTCGCGAGCGCCTGGTCGACACCAGCGATGAGCGCCTAGCGTCGCTGCTCGAAGACCGCAGGCGCAACGGCCGCACGGCGGGAGCCCTGCGCATGCGCCGCATGGACGGCAGCCTGTTCGACGCCGAGATCTCGTCCAACCAGTACACCGATGGCGACAGCGAGATCAGCACCAGCATGATCGTGCGCGATGTCACCGAGCGCCAACGCCTGGCCGCGCGGCTGCAGGAAAAGCAGCGCCTGGAAGGCATCGGCACGCTGGCCGGCGGCGTGTCGCACGACTTCAACAACATGCTGGCGGCGATCCTCGGCAACGTGTCACTGGCTCAGGCCGACCTGGCGCCGGGATCGCCGGCGCACGGCCGGATGCAGCTGGTGCTGCGCGCCGCCGAACGGGCGCGCGCGCTGGTCCGCCAGATCCTCACCTTCAGCCGCCGCGCGCCCCAGGAACACGCGCTGCAAGCCCTGCAACCGCTGCTCGACGAGGCCATCGCGCTGCTGCGCTCGACACTGCCGCCGAACGTGCAACTGCATGTCGACGCCGCGGCACAGCCCTTGTGGGCACGGGTCGACGGCGCGCAGGTCCAGCAGATGGTGCTGAACCTGTGCACCAACGCCTGGCAGGCGCTGGACGCGGCTGGCGGCGAGGTGCGCGTCTCGCTGCAGCCGATGACGCTGACGGCACTGGATGCCGCTCCGCTCGGGCTGGCAGCGGGCCCCCACGCCTGGCTGCGGGTGGCCGACGACGGCCATGGCATGGACGAGGCCGTTCGCAGCCGCATCTTCGAGCCGTTCTTCACCACCAAGCCGCTGGGCCAGGGTACTGGCCTGGGGCTGGCCGTCGTGCACGGCGTGGTGACCGACAGCAGCGGCGCGATCCGCGTCGACAGCCAGCCCGGCGCGGGCACGCGCATCGACATCTATCTGCCGGTGCTGCCGGCGCCCGCCGACACGCCGCATGCAGTGGCCCCGGCGCCTGTCACCGCGGGTGGCCGCGGCGAGCGCATCCTGTATGTCGACGACGACGAAGTGGTCGCGCTGACCGCCGAGGCGCTGTTGCTGCGCGCTGGTTACGCGGTCCTGTGCGTCAGCAGCGGCCAGGCAGCAATCGATGCGCTGCGCGCCGAGCCGGGCGGCTTCGCGGTCGTGCTCACCGACTTCAACATGCCTGGCCTGTCGGGGCTGGCCGTTGCCGAAGCCGCCCGCGAACTCGCCCCCGACACGCCGGTGATCATCACCACCGGGTTGATCACCGACGAATTGCAGCAGCGCGCCCGGCAGCTCGGCGTGGTCGAAGTCCTGCCCAAGGAAAACATGCTCGAGCGACTGACCGACACGCTGCAACGTGCCCTGCAGGCGCTGGCCGCCGCCCCGCTGCCCGTGTCGACGCTCAACTCGACGATCACCGCGCAGTAGGCCGCCAGGTTCTTGTACTTCGCGAAGCCGGCGATCCAGCGACGCCCGATCAGTTCGGCAACAGGACCTTGTCGACGACGTGGATCACGCCGTTGGACTGGGTCACGTCGGCGATGGTCACCGTCGCCATGCCGCCCTTCTCGTCGGTCACCACGACCGCGGAGCCCTTGGACGTGGCCGTCAACGTGCCGCCCGACACGGTCTTCAGGGTGGCCTTGCCGCCGCCCGCCTTGATGGCGCTCGTCAGCGCGGCCGCGTCCATCTTGCCGCCGACGACGTGGTACGTCAGCACCTTGGTCAGCGCGGGCTTGTTCTCGGGCTTCAGCAGGCTGTCCACCGTGCCGGCAGGCAGGGCAGCGAACGCGGCGTTGACCGGCGCGAAGACCGTGAAGGGGCCCGGGCCTTTCAGCGTCTCGACCAGACCCGCAGCCTTGACGGCCGCCACCAGCGTGGTGTGGTCTTTGGAATTGACGGCGTTGTCGATGATGTCCTTGCTGGCGTACATCGGCGCGCCGCCGACGGTGATCTGCGCAAAAGCGGGCGCAGCGGCTGCGGCCAAGCAAAGCGCGGCGGCCAGGGCGGAAATCTTGAATGAGGTCATGGGGTACATCCTTGGTTGAACGAGCCGACTCTTACGACGGCTCGTGCAGTCCGGATGCAGACCGCTTTCAACATGCGGCCAAGCCAAAAAGACACGGCGCTCGAAAGAGCGCCGTTTTCAATGTGCCCCGAGCTTTGCAGCCCGGGGTGGAGCGTGCCTGCCGCGGCGACCGCGGCTCGACATCACTTCACGGCTTCCTTGGCCGCGTTCTTCGACGCCGTGGCAGCCCGCTTGGCCTTGTGCTTGTGCACCTTCGCCTTGGTCTTGTGCACGGTCTTGTCCGGCTGGCTGCTGACGGCGGCCTTGGTGTTTTCGACACCCTGCTTGGCTGTTTCGGCGGTGGCCTTGCCGGCTTCCTTGGTCGCGGTCGTGACCTGGGCATGCGCGCCAGCGGCAGCCAGGACGATGGCCAGGGCAATCAGTGAGTTCTTCATTCGATGGATCTCCAGGTGGAAAGTGTTTGAGAGCAAGTCGCCGCCCGGAGTGCATCCACATCAACGTGCGACAGGCGCAGCGCTTACGGGGCGGGCAGGCTCCTCAACGCCAGAGCGGCGCAATGCGTTGACAGGCTGCTGCGTTTCGGTCGAGCGGCGCATTGAGGTGCGGCCATGCAGGGGGGTGCAGACATCGCCCGCGGGCACTGTGGGGCAACGCACAGACCCGTCTGCAACGCGGCGCGCACCGTGCAGGAGGGAGGGGCGCCATGCTCTGGGTCGAGGTCGAACGCACCACACATCGGTCACGTCGGCCGATGAACAGCACCGCGTCGCCACACTGATGGACAGCGCCCTGCTGAGCCTGCTCGGCGCCTTCGTGTTGTCGCTGATCGGGCTGTTTGCCTTCATCTGGTCGCTGCGCCAGGGCCTGCTGGTTGAGAACCCGACCGGCGCCGCGGTGATCTTTGCGCACGGCGAGATCGGCCGGGTCGACGACCCGGCGCTGACCCGCCCGGTGCAGGATGCGATGCAGGTGGCCGTCACCCCGCGCGGCGACCCGGTCGTGCCGGCAGACCTGACCGCCACCGAAGACCGCATCGCGGCCGACCGATCCAGTGCCTTCCCGGTCTTCATGTTCCTCGCCTTCGCCTGCTTCTGGCTGCTGGTCGGATCGGTGGCCGGGATGACCGCCTCGGTCAAGCTGCACCACCCGGACTGGCTGGTCGACGATGCCTGGCTGACCTTCGGCCGGATCCGCACCGTGCACCTCAACGCCGTGATCTACGGCTGGGCCACCAACGGCAGCCTGGGGATCGTGCTGTGGCTGCTGCCGCGGCTGCTGCGCACGCACCTGCACGGCGCGGTGTGGGCCATGCTGGGCGGCACGCTGATCAACGTCGGCGTGGCCGCCGGCATCGGAGCCATCGCCATCGGCTGGACCGACGGCATGGAGTACCTCGAAATCCCCTGGCAGATCGGCATCTTCATCGCCATCGGCTTCGTGATGGTCATCGCCACCGCGCTGTTCACGCTGGTCAACCGACGCGTCGAACACCTGTATGTCAGCGTCTGGTATTTCGTCGCCGCGTTGCTGTGGATTGCCCTGCTCTACGTGGTGGCCAAGCTGCCCGGGGTGCACCACGGCGTGCAGCAGGCGACCACCAACTGGTGGTTCGGGCACAACGCGCTGGGCCTGTGGTTCACGCCGGTGGCGGTGGGCGCGATCTACTACTTCCTGCCGAAGGTCATCGGCCGGCCGGTGCGGTCGTACAACCTGTCGCTGCTCGGCTTCTGGACCCTGGCCTTCTTCTACGGCCAGGTCGGCGGCCACCACCTGATCGGCGGCCCGGTGCCGGGCTGGCTGACGACGCTGTCGATCGTGCAGAGCGTGATGATGGTGATCCCGGTGGTGGCCTTCAGCGTCAACCAGTTCGGCACCATGCAGGGCCAGATGCACCTGGCACGCTATTCGCCGACGCTGCGTTTCATGATGCTCGGCGGACTGATGTATCTGGCGTCGTCGTTCCAGGGGTCGCTGGAATCGCTGCGCAGCATCAACACCGTCACCCACTTCACGCACTTCACCGTGGCCCACGCCCATCTGGGCATGTACGCCTTCGTCTCGATGGTGCTGTTCGGGGCGATCTACTTCATGCTGCCGCGGGTGCTGAACTGGGAATGGCCGTACCTGCGGCTGATCACCCTGCACTTCTGGCTGGTGGTGGTCGGCATCGCGATCTACTTCGTGGGCCTGTCGATCGGCGGCTGGCTGCAGGGGGTGGCGATGCTCGACGCCGCACGGCCGTTCATGGAATCGGTGACGCTGACCTTGCCGTATCTGCAGGCACGCAGCACCGGCGGCGCGCTGATGACGTTGGGCCACTTCGTGTTCGTCTTCCACTTCATGGCCATGGCACTGCGCTTCGGGCCGCAGCGCGCCGGCGCGGCGCTGTTCTGGCAGCCCAAGGCGGCGTGAGTCGATGGACAGCGAACTCAAGCTCGTCAGCGGTGCGATGGTCGCGCTGGCCGTGGCCACCGCGGCATTGGTCGTCATGCCCTACGTGCAGGTGCGCGATATCGCGCCGCCGCCGCAACTCAAGCCCTACACCGACCAGCAGCTGCGCGGGCGCGCCGTGTACATCGCCAACGGCTGCGTCTACTGCCACAGCCAGCAGCCACGCGACCGCCAGGTCGGGCCCGACGGGGCCCGCGGCTGGGGCCGGCCCTCGGTGCCCGCCGACTATTCCTACGACCGCCCGCACCTGCTGGGCTCGATGCGCACCGGCCCGGACCTCTTCAACATCGGTGTGCGCCAGCCCAGCAAAGATTGGCATCTGGGCCACCTGTACCAGCCGCGGGCGTATGTGCCGGGGTCGATCATGCCGGCCTTCGCCTACCTGTTCCGCGTCAAGCCCGCGGCGGATGACGGCGAGCAGGCGCTGAACCTGCCGCCCGGCCTGGTGCCCGCCGGCATGGTGGTGGTGGCATCGCCGGACGCCATCGACCTGGTCAAGTACCTGCAGGGCCTGGACCACACCTATCCGGTGCTGCCGCCGCTGCCCAAACCCTGAACCGCGCCCGCCATGCCCGACCCCCGACAACAGGACACCACCCGCGAGCTGCGCACGCCGGCCCAGGTGAGCGCCCAGGTCAGTGCACAGGCGAGCGGCCATGTCAGCGCTCAACAGCGCGAGCAAGCCGACCCGACCGAGCGCAGCCAGCCGATCCCGTTGATCGCCGCGATCATCACCGCGGGCGTGCTGCTCTTCGGCGTGGGCTACATCTTCCTGGCCCAGGCACCCGGCGCGCCCGAGTTCGGCGACCACCGCACGCTGGCCGATCTGCGCGGCGCTGCACCGCCGGCAGCGGGTGCGGTGGCCAACGGGGCGCAACTGTTCAGCGCGCAGTGCGTGGCCTGCCACCAGGCAAGCGGCAAGGGCCTGCCGGGGGTCTTCCCGCCGCTGGATGGCTCGGAATGGGTGGTCGGCGAGCCGCGCACCCTGGCCAACATCCTGCTGCATGGCATCGACGGCGAAATCACCGTGGCCGGCACGGTCTACAAGGGCAACATGCCGGCCTTCAGACAACTCACCGACGCCGAACTGGCCGCGCTGGCCAGCCATGTGCGCAGCCAGTGGTCGAACCGCGCGCAACCCATCGCCGCTGCGACATTCGCCCAGGAACGCCTGGCCAACCCACGCAGCACGCCGTTCGCCGGGGGCGCCGAATTGCTGGCGCTCGGCAAGAAAGCGCCTTGAACGGAGCGCCGGGCTCGATGGGGCGCACGGCACTGCTGAGTGCGGCGCTGATCGCGCTGGCATGCGCCGGCGCGTCGTGGCTGACGCTGGGCTTCGAGGTCTGGACTGCCGAAGGGGCACGCCGCCTGCGTGTCGCCGAGCACCCGGTGGGCGCGCCGCAGGTCACGCTGCTGGGGTCGGGCCTCAACGGCTGGGAACTGCCCGAGCTGCTGGCCAGCCCGGGCCGCGTGACCATCGTCAGCTTCGTCTACACCCGCTGCCCCGATGTCTGCCGGGCGCTGGGCAGCAGCCTGCAGCAACTTCAGCGGGCCATCGCCAGCGCGCCCGCGTCGGGACCGTCAGGCAATGTGCGCTTGCTGTCGATCAGCTTCGACCCGGCGCACGACGACGCGGATCGCCTGCGCGCTTACGCCGCGGCATGGCAGGCCGATCCGCAGCATTGGCGCATGGTCGGCGTGCCCGACCCGCTGGAACTGCGGGCGCTGCTGCGGGCCTGGCAGGTGGTGGTCATCGACGACGGCCGCGGCGGCTACGAACACAATGCGGCGTTGCTGGTGGTCGACGAACGCGGCCGACTGGTGCGCATCTTCGACGACACCGAAGGCGCCACCGCGCTCGCCTTCGCCCGCGCGATGCTGCAGCGCAGCCGGCCCGGCGGCTTGCTGTGACAGGCCAGCCGACGTCGCCGTCTCGCCGCGAACGGCTTGCGCGGGTCCTCGGCATCGTGCTGCTGACGCTGCTGCTGTTGCCAGCGCTGCGACAGCTGGCCGAATCGCGCATGGTCTGGCACATGCTGGTGCAATTTCCGGCGCTGCTGCTTGCCGGCGCGTTGCTGGTGGGGTGGCTGCGTCCGCGCTGGACAGTACGCGTGCAGCGCTGCAACGAACTCGGCATCGCCGGACTGCTGGCCGTGGCATTGACGCTGGCGATGGCGATGGTCCCGCGGCTGCTCGATCTGGCGTTGCTCGACGCGCGTGTCGAAGCGCTGAAGCTGCTCGCGCTGCTGCTCAGCGGCGCGGCGCTCAGGCTGTCATGGCAGCGCGCCGGCAACGTGGTGCAGGCCTTCTTCCTGGGCAACGTGCTGCCGATGATGACGGTCGCCGGCACGCTGTTCCTAGATGCGCCGACACGCCTGTGCAACGCCTATCTCCTCGACGACCAGCAGACGCTGGGCGCGGCCCTGATCGCGGTGTCTGTCGCAGTGCTGGCCGCGTGGCTGCTGCAGCTGCAGGTGCAGCAACGCCGGCGCACCGCGCTGCAGACAGGCGAGACGGCCGGACCGGTCCGGTCTGCAGCGAGGCGGTAGGACCGCCACCGGTCCGCCGCTGCTCGGCAGCGCCACGCCAGCGCCGTACCGCAACCATCGCCTCGGTTGATGGGCTTCATCGTCATTCGGCCTGGATGCCGGCCTTCTTGACCAGCGCCGCGTCGTTGGCCAGTTGCGTCCGCGTGGCCGTACCCAGCTCGTCGGCGGTCCTGCCGCGCGGCGTCAGGCCCTGGGCGTTGAGTTGTTCGCCCTGGGAACCGCAGTGGACCGTCGAGGTACGCGTGAAGTCGCAGGCCGGCGCGATGCTCGGCCTGGAGATGCCGGCACTGACCGCCGACGACAAGAAGACCGACGAGAGGAAGCTGGACGCGAAAGACGCCGTGAAGGGCGTTCTCGAGGGCATCTTCGGTCGCTGACCGGCGCCCTGCCGCAGCAAGACGACCCAACCCGCCTGGACGCAGCCCAGCGCCAGGCGGCAGCAGGCCCTCGGATCCCCGACGCGTCGCAGGTTGGGTTCTGACACCAGCGCCACGCGGTCCGCCCCCTGAACGGGCTTGTGGGGACTTGCGGGTTAGGCCCGATGGCTGCCGCAGACCGCCCGCCCTACGCTGAATTGGCCTGACCACTTGGCCACTCTTCAAACGTGTCGCCGGCCCGCCCCGCCGGTGCTCGCCCACCCATCCCGATGCCGCTGCAGACCGTCGAGCCGCAACGGCTCTACCGCCAGATCGCCGACCAGCTGCGCAGGCTGATCGGCCGCGGCGAATTCGCGGTCGGCGCGCGCCTGCCGGCCGAGCGCGACCTGGCGCGGCAGCTCGGCGTCAGCCGGCCGTCGGTGCGCGAGGCGCTGATCGCGCTGGAAGTCGAAGGCTGGGTCGAAGTGCGCAGCGGGTCGGGCGTCTACGTGCTCGCCCGCTCGCGCCGCGCGGCGGCGCCGGTGGCGCTGGCGGCGGCCAGTGAATGGGGGCCGCTGGAGCTGATCCGCGCCCGCCGCGTCGTCGAAGGCGAGACCGCGGCGCTGGCCGCGGCGGCGCGCAAGCGCCCGGACCTGCAGGCGCTGGCGACGGCGCTGGACGCGATGCGTGCGCTGGCCGGGCGCGGCGTGGTGCCGCTGGACGGCGACCGCGACTTCCACCTGGCGATCGTGCAGGCCTGCGCCAACACCGTGCTGACCGAGACCGTGCAGGCCTTCTGGGATTCGCGCAAGGGCGCGATCTTCACGCGCCTGGGCGGCCACTTCGAAACCGCACGCTCGTGGCACCTGGCCATCGCCGAACATGAGGTGATCCTCGACGCCATCGCCGCGCGCGACGCCGCCGCGGCGCGCCGCGCGATGCACCTGCACATGGACCGATCGCACGCCCGCTTCAGCGCCAGCTGGCGCCGCGCCCAGTCCACCACGCCCGCCTGATTCCCAAAGCCACGACAGGAGACAAACATGTCCGACATCAGCATCCGACGCCGCGTTATGACCACCCTGCACTGCTGCGCCATCGCCGCCCTGGCGCTGGCCGCCAGCGGCATCGCCCAGGCCCAGACCAAGCTGAAATGGGCCCATGTCTACGAGACTTCCGAGCCCTTCCACAAGAACGCGGTATGGGCCGGCGACGAGATCAAGAAGCGCAGCAACGGCAGGTTCGAGATCCAGGTCTTCCCGGCGTCCAGCCTGGGCAAGGAATCGGACATCAACCAAGGCCTGACGCTGGGCACGGTGGACATCATCCTCACCGGCGCCAGCTTTGCCGGCAACACCTACAAGCCGCTGGCGGTGACGTACTTTCCGTTCATCTTCCGCGATTCCGACCACCTGCTGAAGTACGCCCGCAGCGAGGTCTTCGCCGAACTCGCCAAGGGCTACGACGAGAAGAGCGGCAACCACATCACCGCACTCACCTACTACGGCGCCCGCCACGTCACGTCAAACGCGGCGCACCCGGTGAGCAAGCCGGAGGACATGAAGGGCCTGAAGATCCGCGTGCCCGACGCGGCCGCCTACCTGGCCTTCCCGAAGGCGCTGGGCGCCAACGCCACGCCGATCGCCTTTGCCGAGGTCTACCTGGCGCTGCAGAACGGCACGGTCGACGCGCAGGAGAACCCGCTGCCGACCATCGAGGCCAAGAAGTTCTTCGAAGTGCAGAAGAACATCTCGCTGACCGGCCACATCGTCGATTCGCTGCTGACGGTGGTGTCGGGCCCGGTCTGGGGCCGCCTGAGCGCCGACGACAAGAAGCTCTTCGCCGACGTGATGCAGGAAGCCGCGGAGAAGACCGGCCGCGAGATCATGGCGTCCGAGGCGCGGCTGGTCGACGAATTCAAGAAGCGCGGCAACAACGTCATCGTGGTCGACAAGGCCGCCTTCCGCGACGCGGTGCTGAAGAACACCAAGCCCACCGACCACGGCTACCGCCAGCAGGACTACGACCGCATCGCGGCGATCAAGTGAAGCCCGCCACGCGCGAGGGCCGGGCACCATGAACGATCCACGGATCATCGACGACGAGGGCCACTTCCATGTCGAAGACGAGGCGGTCGACCTGTCCGGCACCATCACCGAAGGCTGGATCGCGCTGGCCCTGTTCTGGCTGCTCGGGCTGACGGTCTTCTACCAGTTCATCACCCGCTACGTGCTCAACGACTCGGCGGCCTGGACCGAGGAGGTCGCCCGCTACATGCTGATCGGCGTGGTCTTCATCGGCGCGGCCATCGGGGTGGCCAAGAACACGCAGATCCAGGTCGACTTCTTCTACCGCCACCTGCCCGCCGAACTCGGCCGCTGGCTGTCGCGTGCGGTGGACGTGCTGCGCGTGGTCTTCTTCGTCGCCGCCGTGGTGATGACGCTGCAGATGATGCTGAAGATCGGCAGCCGCACACGGATGACCGTCGTCGACCTGCCGATGAACGTCGTCTACGGCCTGTGTGCGTTCGGCTTCGCGGCGATGGCGTTGCGCTCGGTGCAGGTCGCCCGCATCCACTGGCGGCGCGGCTACAGCGTGCTGGAGCGGCCCGAGTCGACGCTCGCCGACACCTGAGGCACCGGCATGCTGAAGCTGTACTTCCTGCTCTTCATGGCCGGCGGCATCCCGGTGGCGATCGCCATGGCCGGCGCGTCGCTGGCCTACATCGCCACGTCGGACAGCCTGCCGCCGTACGTCGTGGTGCACCGGATGGTCAGCGGCATCGACAGCTTCCCGCTGCTGGCGGTGCCCTTCTTCATCCTGGCCGGCAACCTGATGAACAACGCCGGCATCACGACGCGCATCTACAACTTCGCGCTGGCCCTGGTCGGCTGGCTGAAAGGCGGGCTGGGGCATGTCAACGTGCTCGGCTCGGTGATCTTCGCCGGCATGAGCGGCACGGCCATCGCCGACGCGGCCGGCCTGGGAACGATCGAGATCAAGGCCATGAAGGAGCACGGCTACTCGACCGAATTCGCTGTCGGCGTCACCGCGGCGTCGGCCACCCTGGGGCCGATCATCCCGCCGAGCCTGCCCTTCGTGATCTACGGGATGATGGCCAACGTCTCGGTTGGCGCGCTGTTCATGGCCGGCATCCTGCCCGGTGCGCTGATGGCCATCCTGATGATGCTGACCGTCGGCTACTACGCCCACAAGAACGGCTGGGGCGCCGATGTCGCGTTTTCCAGGACCCGCTTCTTCAAGGCGATCTGCGAGCTGGTGGTGGTCGTGGCCTGGCCGGCGCTGCTGTGGCTGGCGATCACCCGCTTCGGCGCGCCGCCGCAATGGACGGTCTTCGGCGGCCTGGCCGCGCTGTTCGTCCTCGACCGCCTGTTCCGCTTCGAGGCGCTGCTGCCGATCATGACGCCGGTGCTGCTGATCGGCGGCATGACCACGGGCCTGTTCACGCCCACCGAAGGCGCCATCGCCGCCTGCGCCTGGGCCATGGTGCTGGGCTTCGCCTGGTACCGCACCCTGAACTGGCGGATGTTCGTCAAGGTCTGCCTGGACACCGTCGAGACCACCTCGACGGTGTTGTTCATCGTCGCCGCCGCGTCGATCTTCGGCTGGATGCTCACCGCCACCGGGGTGACAAAGGAGATCGCCGACTGGGTGCTGGCCTTCACGAAGGAAGCCTGGATCTTTCTGCTGCTGGCCAACCTGCTGATGCTCTTCGTCGGCTGCTTCCTCGAGCCGACCGCGGCGATCACCATCCTCGTGCCGATCCTGTTGCCGATCGCCACGCAGCTCGGCGTCGATCCTGTGCACTTCGGGCTGGTGATGGTGCTCAACCTGATGATCGGCCTGTTGCACCCGCCGATGGGCATGGTGCTGTTCGTGCTGGCCCGCGTGGCTGGCCTCAGCTTCGAGCGCACGACCATCGCCATCCTGCCCTGGCTGGTGCCGCTGCTGCTGAGCCTGGTCGTCATCACCTACGTGCCGGCGCTGGTCCTGTGGCTGCCGAGAATGTTCTTCTGAAGGCCCTGCCTGCCATGACGCCATTCATCCGTCTCCACCCCGCCGACGACGTCGTCATCGCCCGCGGCCAGCTGCTCGGCGGCGCGCCGATCGAAGGCGCCGTCGTGCGCGGGCTGATCCCGCCCGGCCACAAGGTCGCCGTGCGTGCCATCGCGGCCTGGGTGCTGGCCTTCACCCAGCAGCCCTGGTTGTTCCTGCTGCTGGCCAACCTGCTGATGCTGTTCGTCGGCTGCTTCCTGGAGCCGACGGCGGCGATCGCAATCGTCGTCCGCTCGACGCTGAGCTTGGCGACACGCGCCAGTACAAACAACACCATGCCCATCGGCGGGTGCAGCAGGCCGATCATCAGGTTGAGCACCATCACCAGCCCGAAGTGCACCGGGTCGACGCCGAGCTGCGTGGCGATCGGCAACAGGATGGGCACGAGGATCGTGATCGCGGCGGTCGGCTCGAGGAAACAGCCGACGAATAGCATCAGCAGGTTGGCCAGCAGCAGAAAGACCCAGGCCTCCTTCGTGAACGCCAGCACCCAGGCGGCGATCTGCGCGGTGACGCCGGTGGC
>JANMAP010000231.1:0-1715 GCA_031359905.1 Burkholderiales bacterium
ATCGACGACGACGACATGCGCGAGGCGATGCAGGAGAAGGGCCTGGGCACGCCGGCCACGCGCGCCGCGACGATCGAAGGGCTGATCTACGAGAAGTACATCCACCGCGACGGGCGCGACCTGGTGCCGGGCGCGAAGGCCTTCCAGCTGATGACGCTGCTGCGCGGCCTCGGCGTCGAAGACCTTACAAAGCCCGAACTGACCGGCAACTGGGAGTACCAGCTGGCCGAGATGGAGAAGGGGAAGCTCCGGCGCGAGACCTTCATGGCGGAGATCGCGGCGATGACCGAGCGCATCGTCAAGAAGGCGAAGGAATACGACCGCGACACCATCCCCGGCGACTATTCGACGCTGGCCGCGCCATGCCCGAACTGTGGCGGCGTCGTGACGGAGAACTCCCGCCGCTTCGCCTGCCCGGGAAATGGGGCCGCCAGCGGCGCCGCTGGCGCCGCGGGTGCGCCGGAAGGTTGCGGCTTCTCGATCAGCAAGATTCCCGGCAGCCGCGCCTTCGAGCTCGACGAGGTCGAGACCTTCCTGACCGACAAGAAGATCGGCCCGCTCGAAGGCTTCCGCTCCAAGGCAGGGTGGCCGTTCACCGCCGAGCTGAAACTGGCGTTCGACGACGAGATCAAGAACTGGAAGCTCGAGTTCGACTTCGGCGAGGACGCCAAGAAGGACGGCGAATCCGGCGAACCGATCGACTTCTCGGCGCAGGAATCACTCGGTGTCTGCCCGAAGGACCAGGGCCACGTCTACGAGCACGGCGCCAGCTACGTCTGCGAGCACGCCGTCGGCGCCAACGTGACCTGCGACTTCAAGAGCGGCAAGATCATCCTGCAGCAGCCGGTGGCGCGCGAGCAGATGGGCAAGCTGCTGGAAACCGGCAAGACCGACCTGCTCGAAGGCTTCGTCTCGAACAAGACGCGCCGCAAATTCAAGGCGCGCCTGGCCTACGACAGGAAGGAAGGCAAGGTCAGCTTCGAGTTCGAGCCGCGCGCCCCGCGCGCGCCTGCGGCGTCGAAGAAAGTGGCGGCCAAGAAGGCCGCCTGACCGGCTACGGCAGGCACATCACCGAGGCCGTCGCCACCAGCTCGTTGAAGAGCTTCATCGAGACCGCGCCCGAGACCGCGTACGGGTCGAGCACGGCGGCTTCGGAGTACTTCAGCAACAGGGCGGGATTCAGCCGTGCCATGTTGACCTGGCCCATCGCCCAGCCGGCGAAGCTGCGCTCGTCGATCTCGTCGTAGCTGAGCAGCACGATCTCGCGGTGCCGCGGGTCCTGGGCGATGCGGTTGTAGAGCGTGCTGACCTGTGAGCGCCCGCCCTCGAGCACCTGCAGAAAGATGCTGCCGGAGAAACACAGCACGCCGGTCACGCCCAGGCCCGGATTGTTCTGCGTCGACATTTTCAGGATCGCGTTCAGCACTTCCGGGCGCACCGGTTCGGCAGCGCGGCTCGCATACATCAGGCGGACCAACATGTTGTCTTCCTCAAACTTTCTTGCTCAGCAGGGACAGGAACTCGCGGCGCAGGTTGGCGTCCTTCAGGAAGGCGCCGCGCATCACGCTGTTCGTCATCATCGATTCGTCGTCTTTCACGCCGCGCCAGTGCATGCAGAAGTGATCGGCTTCCATCACGATGGCCAGGCCGTCGGGTCGCACCCGCGCCTGCAGTTCGTTGGCCAGCATCGTGACGGCCTCTTCCTGGATCTGCGG
>JANMAP010000240.1:0-3072 GCA_031359905.1 Burkholderiales bacterium
GCCGCCCAACGGCGTGCCTTCGAGCAGCGGTTCGAGCAGGCCCCGGCGCAATGCCGACGGGACACCGTCGTAGAAGCCGAAGACGCGCTGCTTGGCATAGCGGGTGTTGCCGCCGAACGGTTCGTCGCCGCCGTCGCCGGCCAGCAACCTGGTGACGCCGTCGGCACGCGCCATCTGGGCGCAGTAGAAGGCCGGCAGCACCGACGAATTGCCGAAGGGCTGGTCGTAGTGCGCGGCGACGGCCGGGATGCTGCGCACCAGGTCGTCGGGCGTCACGTAGTACTCGTGGTGGTCGGTGCCGAAACGCTTGGCCGCCAGGCGCGCGAACGCCATCTCGTCGTAGCCCTCGGCCTCGAAGCCGATCGAGTAGGTGGCCGCCGGGCGGCCGGCTGCCTCGCCGATCATGCCGGCGACGGTCGAGCTGTCGGTGCCGCCGCTGAGGAAGCAGGCCGGCTTGCTGCCGTCGAGCTGCGCCGCCACGGCATCGCGCAGTTGCTGGCGAAATTCGGCGGCCAGCGGCGCGAACGGCGGCGTCTTTTGCGGCTCGTCGAAGCGCGGCACCCAGTAGGCCGTCAGCGTCAGCTGGCCGCCTTCGAACAGTGCGCAGTGCGCCGGCGGCAGGCGCTGCACGCCGACGAACACGGTGCGCGGCGACGGCACGACATGGAAGTACAGATAGTCGAAGATGGCCTGCGGGTCGATCTCGGCGCGCGGTGCCAGCGCGGCCAGATCGTCGGCGCGTTCGGCAAAGTGCAACTGGCCATCGATGACGCGGTAGCACAGAGTGCGAATCGCGAAGCGGTCGACGGCGAGGAAGACGCGGCCGCCGGGTTCGGCCAGGCCCACGGCAAAGGCGCCGTCGACCCCCGCCGCGGCCTGGGCCGCGCCTTGGCGCACCGCGGCCTGCCACGCCGCGGCGACGCCCTGATCGCGGGCCAGGGCGGCCAGGCGTGCGTCGCGAAAGCGCGGCTCGCCCAGCGTCAGCGAACGCGCCGCGGCGGCGGCCGACAGCAGGGGGGCATTCATCGCGCGTCGCTGCCGGCCAGGCGCTGCATCGCACCGGGCTGGCGGGCCGCGTCGCGCAGCGCGCGCGTGCCGCGCGGCGGGCTGAACTCGCGGCTGGGGCGCAGCGGCAGGCCGTCGAAGTCGCCGGGGTCGACCGCCTGGTCGCGCACTGCGGCGCTGCGCGCCAGCCGGTACAGGCCGCGGTCTGGCGGCGCGCTGCCGAAGGCGTCCCAGCCGACCTGGAAGTTGCCGCGCTGGTCGTCGGCCGGGACGCCCGCCCCGGCGGCCAGCGGCGCGGCGTTGCCGACCACCAGGTTGTTGACGAGCCGGACGCTCACCTCGCCAGGCACCACACGCAATGCGATGCCGCCTTCGGGCCGCAGGTCGGCCAGCGTGTTGTGGGCCAGCACCAGGGCGTTGGCCGGCCAGCGGTACCCTTCGGCGCCGTAGGAAATCATGATCGGGTTCTGGGTCAACGCGCTTTGTTCGATCAGGTTGCCGACGACCACCGCCACCCCGCCGTTGGGAAATTCGAGCTCGTAGCTGGCGCTGCCGTCGGCGCCGTCGCTCAGGCGGTTGTAGAAGATGTGGTTCAGGGCCGCCCGGCTTTTCAGCAGATGGCCGGTGCTGGCGTGGTGCAGGTGGCTGCCGGTCACCGTCAGCCTGGCGATGCTACCGGCGTAGAGGTTGTGGTTGTGCCCGTCCGGCCGCTGGTTGTGCGCGAATTCACTGTTCTCGACCGTCAGTTCGGCGCGCGGGTCGTTGCTCGTCAGCAGGCCCATCTCGTTGTCGACGAAGCGACAGTCGCGCACGGTCAGCTGCCCGGCTTCGAAGCGGATGCCAGCGCCGTTGCGGGCTTCGACGCGGCTGCCTTCGAAATCGAAGCCCTCGATGCTGACCCGCCCGCCGCGCACCACCCAGATGGCCTTGCCTTCGGCGCTGGCGCCGTCGGCCAACAGGCGTACGCGGCCGCCGACGGCGCGCAAGGTGAGCCGGTCGCGTTGCCACACGGCGACGTCACGCCGGTAGGTGCCCGCATCGACGTCGATCGTGTCCCCGTCGCGGGCGTGGCGGGCGGCATCGGCCAGCGTCTTGATGGCCCGCAGCGGGCCGACCTGCAGCGTGGCGCCGGGATGAGCGCCGCCGTCGGCCAGCAGCGTCGGCTGGGCGTGGGCGGCCGCCGCCAGTGCACACACGGTCAACAACGCCCAGGGCGCCGGCCGCACTCTGCGTGCGACAGGCGGGCGCGGCTGGCGGAACGTGGTCGCCATCGCCGCCTTCAAACCGTCAACAGCTTGATACCCACCAGCAGCAGCACCACGGCGATGCCCTTGCGCAGCAGCGCATCGGGGGCGCGGTGGCTGAAGTAAGCGCCGAGCAGCACCCCGGGGATCGAGCCGATCAGCAGGTTGCCGAGCAGCGGCAACTGCACGTTGCCCATCAGCAGGTGGCCTGTGCCGGCGACGATGGTCAGCGGGATGGCGTGAACGATGTCGGTGCCGACCAGCTTGGTCGGTGTCATGCGGAACGGGTACAGGTAGACCAGCATCACCACGCCCAGTGCGCCCGCGCCGACCGAGGTCAGCGTGACGAGCACCCCGAGCACGGCGCCGGCCAGCACCGTGAGCGCCGGCTGCGCAGTCTTGAACCGTTGCGCGGCGTTGATGCGCAGCGCGCGCCCGACCGATTGCGCCTGCTGCCTGAAGACCACGGCCAGCGCGGTGAGGATCAGCACGCCGCCCAGCGCGACCATGATCAAGCCCTGGCGCATCTGGTGGCCGCCGCTGAAGTGCATCCAGGCCAGCGTGAGCACCGACGCCGGCAGGCTGCCGATGAACAAACGCTTGAGCACCAGGGTGTCGACCGCGCCCTTGCGGTGGTGGAAGGCACCGCCGGCCATCTTGGTGATCGCGGCGAACCACAGGTCGGTGCCCACGGCCGCGGCCGGGGCCACGCCGAACAACAGCACCAGGATCGGCGTCATCAGCGAACCGCCACCCACCCCGGTCAGCCCGACCAGGTAGCCGACGCCGAGGCCGGCAATGATGTTGTGCCATTCAATCGTGA
>JANMAP010000316.1:0-3482 GCA_031359905.1 Burkholderiales bacterium
TGGCCGGGAAACCGCGCCACCGCGAGCCAGGCGCCCAGCCACAGCCCGATCACGGCGCCGACGAGGCAGGCGCTGACGCTGACACGCAGCGACAGCCCGACGATGCGCAGCACCTCGGGATCAGCGCGGGCGATCAATTGCACGGCCAGGGCCAGGCTGTCGGCGAGCGTGCTCATCGCCCCGCAGCGGCTTGCGCCGGTCGCAGAATACGGTCAGGCGCGGCCTGCCGCCGCGCGATCTGGACGCTTTCATGCCCGAACTCGGACCCTCGCCGCTGGCCCTCGGCGACCGCCAACTCAGCCTGGACGACGCTCGCGCTTCGATCGCCGCCGCCCTGCGGCCTTGCGTCGACAGCGAAAGCGTGCCGCTGCTGCAGGCCCTGGGCCGCGTGCTGGCTGCCGATCTGCTGTCGCCGATCGACGTGCCGGCGCACGACAACTCGGCGATGGACGGCTACGCCTTTGCCGGCGGCGCACTGGCCGCGGGCACGGCGCTGGCGCGGCCGGTGGTCGGCACGGTCTTCGCCGGCGCGCCCCTGGCGACTGCCGTGGGCGCCGCCGACAGCGTCAAGATCATGACCGGCGCGGTGATGCCCGCCGGCCTGGACACCGTCGTGCCGCAGGAGCTGTGCCGCGTCGACAGCGGACGCGTGCTGATCGAGCCTGGCGTGGTGCAGCCCGGCGAAAACCGCCGCCGCCGGGGCGAGGATCTGTCGCTCGGGCAACCCGCGCTGCGTGCCGGGCGGGTCCTGCGGCCGGCCGATTTGGGCCTGATCGCCTCGCTGGGCATCGCCGACGTGCGCGTGGCGCGGCGGCTGCGCGTGGCCTTGTTTTCCACCGGCGACGAACTGCGCGCGCCGGGCCAGCCGCTGCCGCCCGGCTGCATCTACGACAGCAACCGCTACAGCCTGATGGCGGCCCTGCAGCGCCTGGGCATGGAGGTCGTCGACCTGGGCCTGGTGCGCGATGACCCGCTGGCGCTGCGGGCCACGCTCGAAGCGGCCGTTGCGCAGGCCGACGTGGTGCTGACCAGCGGCGGCGTCAGCGCCGGCGACGCCGACCACACTCGCGCGCTGCTGGCCCAGATGGGCGACGTCGCGTTCTGGAAGGTGGCGATGCGTCCTGGCCGGCCGTTTGCCTTCGGCCCGCTGCACTCGGCGGGTCGTCACAGCTGGCTGTTCGCCCTGCCCGGCAATCCGGTTGCCGCGTTGGTGACCTTCTACGCGCTGGTGCGCGACGGCCTGCTGCGGCTGGCCGGCGCCACGCCCGAGCCGCTGCCGGTGCTGCAGGCGCGCTGTCTGCAGGCGATCCGCAAGCGGCCGGGGCGCACCGAACTGCAGCGCGGCCGTGTGTCGCGGTCGGACGATGGCAGCTGGCAGGTTCAGACCACCGGGTCGCAGGGCGCCGGAATCCTGCGCAGCATGTGCGAGGCCAACACACTGTTGGTGCTGCGTCACGACCAGGGCTCGGTGGCCGCCGGCGAGCCGGTCGACGTCTGGCTGTTCGACGGTCTGGTGTGAACGCGGCGAAACGCGCCGTGCAGGATCAGCTGGCAACCAGCCGGACCGGGGCACGCTGCGGTTCGGGTTCGGAATCGAAGCGGTCGAATCCGGTGTAGCAGATGAAGTGCCGGTTGGCGGCGCGGCCGAACAGTGTCATGCCCAGGCGGCCGGCCATCTCGTGGCCCATCGCGGTGACGCCGTTGCGCGAGACGATGATCGGCACCCCCATCTGCGCGGCCTTCATGACCATCTCGCTGGTCAGCCGGCCGGTGGTGTAGAAGATCTTGTCGGCCCCGCCCACGCCATGCACCGCCATCCATCCGGCGATGGTGTCGATGGCGTTGTGGCGGCCGACGTCTTCGCAGAACATCAACAACTCGCTTCCGCGCCGGACCGTGCGGAACAAGGCGCAGCCGTGCACCGATCCGGCCTTGCGGTGCACGCTGTTGCGCTGGCGCATGACCTCGAGGAGGCCGTGCAGCGTGCTTTGGCGGATGCGAGCGACGGCAGCACCGGGCAACTGCACGTCGTCGAGCTGGCCCATCATGTCGCCGTATACCGTGCCCTGGCCGCAGCCGGTGGTGACGACACGGTGCGCGGTGCGGCCGGCAATGTCTTGCAGGCCGCCGTGGGTCTTGACGGCGGCCGCGCCGACGTCCCAATCGACGGTCACCGATTCGACCTCGGTCACGTCATCGATCAGGCGCTGGTTGCGCAGGTAGCCCAGCACCAGCAGTTCGGGGCTGGCGCCGAGCGTCATCAAGGTCACGAGTTCGCGCTTGTCGACGAACACCGTCAACGGCCGTTCGGCGGGGATGGAGATGACTCGCCGATCGCCGTATTCGTCAAGCACCTCGATCTCGCGCAGCAGCGCCACGCTGGCCCGGGTCAGCCGCGGGGCGCCTTCGATGGCGGTCCAGCCGGGGCTGGCGTCGAAGGCGGACGGGGCGACGGGTTCTGCAAGCATGGCCATAGGCAACGAGGGGCGGCGCCCCGATTCTGCCGCCTCGGCGCTGACCCTATTTCTTGGCAGCCGATGCCGGCGCAGCGGTTGGCACCGATGCAACCGGTGCGACGGGTGCAGGCGCGGCCGCCGCGGCAGTTATCGTGGGCGCCGAGGCCGGCGCGGGCGGCGTGTAGACGAACGGCCCGGGATCGGCGCAGGGCGGCGTGGCGACTGGGGCCGACGCGGCCATGCCGGCCTTCTTGGCATTCGACTGGTAGGTGGTGGCGACCCTGTCCATCGACAGGCACAGCTTGTAGCCGTCGACCTTGGCGGTGTGGGCTGTCTTGGCGGCGGCTTCGGCGGCTTTGGCCTTGGCATCATCCGAAGGGGCCGGCAGCTTGGCCGTGGCGCTGGCGGCAACGGCCAGCAGGCCGATCAACAACGCGGGGGTGGTCTTCTTCATGGCGCTGGGTCCTGGATCAGATCGCTTCAGGTGGGGCTGCCGGGCTGGGCAGGCCGAGCCAACGGCGGCATGGCGCTGTCGATGGCCACCGAGCGGTGCGCTGGGATCTTGCCGGCCTGGATGTCGTCGTACCACAGCCGGTGGTGTTCCTTGGCCCAGCCCTCGTCGACATGGCCGGTGCGCATCGCTTGGTAGGCACCCTTCATGCCGATGGTGCCCAGGTAGATGTGACCCAGGAACATGGCCATCATGAAGATCGCCGCGATGGCATGGATCAGGTGCGCGATCTGCATGTCGCCGCGGAAATAGGCCATGCCGGGCAGCAGCTTGTCGAGCACCAGGCCCGAACCGACGACGATGGTGCCGAGCGTCAGCACCCCACCCCAGAAGACCACCTTCTCGCCGGCGTTGAAGCGGTGCGACGGGACTTCCTCGCCGCCGAACATGCCACCGGCGCGCATTATCCACGTCACGTCTTGCTTGGTCGGCCAGTTGTCGCGCAGGAAGGTCACGAAGACCACCACCAGCGACACCGCGAACAATGGGCCCATGAAGTTGTGCAGGTTCTTCAA
>JANMAP010000376.1:0-4032 GCA_031359905.1 Burkholderiales bacterium
GCCTGCCCGAAGCCGCCGCGCGGCGCCTGCTGGCCGCGCGCGCCGCGGCGCCGTTCGCCAGCGCCGAAGACCTGGCGCGCCGCGCTGCGCTGGACGCGCATGAACTGTCCTTGCTGGCCGCTGCCGACGCCTTGCGGCCCCTGGCCGGCCACCGCTTCAACGCCGCCTGGGCCGTCGCCGGCATCGACACCCGGGCCACCGCGCTGCTCGAGCACACGCGGACCCACGAAGCCGCCGCCGACCTGCGCGTGCCGAGCGCGGGCCAGGTGGTGCTGGCCGACTACCGCGCCACCGGCCTGAGCCTGACCCAGCACCCGGTGGCGCTGCTGCGCCGGCAACTGGCTGCCTTCCAGGTTCAGCCGGCGGCGGTGCTCGACACCTACCCGCACGGCCGGCTGGCCCGCGCCAGCGGCATCGTCACCCACCGCCAGCGCCCCGAGACCGCCAAGGGCGTGGTCTTCGTGACCCTGGAGGACGACACCGGCACGGTCAACGTCATCGTCTGGCCGACGGTGGCCGAAGCCCAGCGCCGCACGCTGCTGGCCAGCACGCTGCTGACGGTGTACGGCGTCTGGCAATGCCAAGGTGAGAAGGGACGCGAAGTGCGCCACCTGGTGGCCAAGAAGCTGGTCGACCACAGCCCGCTGCTGCAGGGCCTGACCGCCGCCAGCCGCAATTTCAGGTAGTTCCGACCGTCGTCATTGCGGCGCAGCAGCGAAGCCACGAAGGTCGACATGCGCACACCGCGCGACAATCGGCGCGTTGCGCAATGCTGGCCCCGGTCGGCGGCGTGCGGCGCAGGGCTTTGACTGTTGGCACCGTCCCCCACCGATCCACCATGCTGTTGCTGCTGCTGTCCCCCGCCAAGACCCTCGACTACGCCACGCCGGTGCCGCCCCCGCTGCGCAGGCGGGCCACCGACCCGCTGTTTCCCGAGCGCGCCGCCGAACTCATCGCCACGCTGCGGCGCAAGAGCGCCCGCCAGGTGGCCGCGCTGATGGACCTGTCGGCGCCGCTGGCCGAACTCAACGTCGCGCGCTACGCGGCCTGGCGGCCGCAGCCCACGCCCGACAACAGCAAGCCCGCTGTGCTGGCCTTCGACGGCGATGTCTACGCCGGACTGGACGCCAAGACCCTGCGCAGTGCCGACCTGGCCTGGGCGCAGGACCATCTGCTGCTGCTGTCCGGCCTGTACGGCGCGCTGCGCCCGCTCGACCGCCTGCAGCCCTACCGGCTGGAAATGGGCACCGCGCTGGCCACCCGCCACGGCCACAACCTCTACGACTACTGGGGCGACACGGTGGCCGCGCTGATCGAGCAGCGGCTGGCCGGCGCGCGCGCGCCGGTCGTCGTCAACCTGGCGTCGATCGAATACGCCCGCGTGGCCGTGCGCCCGGCGCTGCGCACGCCGGTGGTCGACTGCGTCTTCGAGGATTGGAAGAACGGCCAGTACAAGGTCATCAGCTTCTTCGCCAAGAAGGCGCGCGGGCTGATGGCCCGGCACCTGATCGTGCAGCGCGCGCGCAGCGTCAAGGCGCTGCACAGCTTCAACGCCGAGGGCTACGCGCTGGCGTCCGAGGTGTCGACGCCCGGGCGGCTGGTGTTCCGCCGGCGCACGGGCGACTGACCGCCGCCAACGCGGCCGACGCCGACGAAGCCGACGCGGACGCCGAAACCGAAACCGAAGCCGAAGCCGAAGCCGAAGCCGAAGCGGAAGCCGCAGCCGCAGCCGCAGCGTGCCGCCGCAGCGTGCCGCGGCGCATCCTGGGCGCCGGCTTGAGCGCATCGGCCGCGGCTGCGAAAATCCGCCGCATGACCACCGCCACCCAGACCATCACCGACGACCTGCGCCGCTGGATCGTCGCCCAGGCCGAAGCCGGCTGCCGCCCCGAAGACGTGCTCGAGGCCATGAAGAGCAGCGGCTGGCAGGAAGACATCGCCATCGAGGCGATGGAGCAGACCCTGCGCGGCCACCTCGACCGCATCCGGCCGGCGGCCGAACCGATGCCGCTGGACGCGGTGGCCGCGATGCCCGCCACGCCGCTGCCCGAGCCGGCGCTCGACGGCTCGCCGTCGGTGCTGATCGCCGAAGGCCACCCGGTGCGCGTGCTGATGTCGCTGCGCCACCCGCGCGTGATCGTCTTCGGCGGGCTCTTGACGGACCAGGAATGCGACGACCTGATGGGCCTGTCCGGGCCGCGGCTGGCGCGGTCCGAAACCGTCGACAACGCCACCGGCGGCAACGAGATCAACGTCGCCCGGACGAGCGACGGCATGTTCTTCGAACGCGGTGAAGCGCCGCTGCTGCAGACGCTGGAATCGCGCATCGCCGCGCTGTTGCGCTGGCCGCTGGAACACGGCGAAGGGCTGCAGATCCTGCGCTACCGGCCGGGCGCCGAATACCGCCCGCACCACGACTACTTCGACCCGGTGCACCCGGGCAGCGCCAAGATCCTCGAACGCGGCGGGCAGCGCGTGGCCACGCTGGTGATGTACCTGAACACCCCCGACGGCGGCGGGGCGACGACCTTCCCCGACATCGGCCTGGAAGTCGCGCCGATCCGCGGCAACGCGGTCTTCTTCAGCTACGACCGGCCGCATGTCAACACGCGCACGCTGCATGGCGGCGCGCCGGTGACGGCCGGCGAGAAGTGGGTCGCCACCAAGTGGCTGCGGCAGGGCGTGTTCACCTGAAGAGCCCAGGTCGGCAGGGCACTGACGCCACTGCCCGGTGCGCCGCGCCGCGGGCCTCTCGCGCGATGCGCGCTAACGAAAGTGTTCCAGCACCCGCTCCAGGGCCATCGTGAACGGCTGCTGCATCGCCGGCAAGGTCAGCAGCAGGCCGAGCAGACCGACGCCCAGCGTCAGCGGAAAGCCGATCGAGAAGATGTTGATCTGCGGCGCGACGCGCGAGATCGCACCGAGAACCAGGTTGACGAACAGCAGCATCGTGATCAACGGCAGCGCGATCCACAGCCCGGTGGCGAAGATCTCGGCGCCCCACTGGTGCGGCAGCGTCTGGCGCAGGAAGGCGAAGGGCTCGGGGCCAACCGGGAAGGCCTGGAAGCTTTCCATCAGCGCCATCACCACCAGCAGGTGGCCGTTGATGACGATGAACAGGAACGCCACCATCGTGCCGAAGAAGCGGCTGCTGGCCGTCGCCGCGCTGGCCGACAGCGGATCGAAGAAGCCGGCGAAGTTCAAGCCCATCTGCAGGCCGATGATCTCGCCGGCGAACTCGACCGCCGCGAAGACCACGCGCACGGCGAAGCCCAGCGACACCCCGATGACCACCTGCTGGGCGACCAGCAGCAGCGCCTGCGGCGAGTCCAGCGCCACGGCCGGCGCTGCCGGCAGGCTGGCCTGCGCGGCAGAGGCGATGAACGCCGCCAGGCCGATGCGCACCCGCACCGGCACCATGCGCGTGCCGAGCACCGGCAGCGCGCTGAACAGGGCCAGCGCGCGCAGGAAGGCCCAGACCAGCGGCGAGACCCAGGCCAGGACCTGGGCTTCGGTGAGGGTGATCATGACGCGGTCGGCGTCTCGCGGGCCCGCCCGCCGCCGGGCCGCCCCAAGGCGGGCGCTCCCCCTCGGGGGGGCAACGCCGAAGGCGTCTTGGGGGCCATCATCCGACTGCGCCAGGAATCGACTGCAAGGTGCGCTGCAGATATTCGACCAGCGTGCTCATCATCCACGGCCCGGCGAAGACCAGCACGGCCACCGCGGCGACGATCTTCGGCACGAACGACAGCGTGGCCTCGTTGATCTGCGTGGCGGCCTGGAAGACGCTGACCAGCAGGCCGACGACCAGCACCACCAGCAGCACCGGCGCGCTGACCATCAACAGCAGCATCAGGCCTTGCTGGCCGATGGTGAGAACTTGTGTGGAATCCATAGGCAGGTTGTCCGCGGGCTGCGCGAATCAGGCAGACGCCGCGAAACCGGCTTTGCCGGGCCGCTGGCGTGGCCCCCCGGCGGGCATGGCGACCGCAGGTCGCATCGGGGGTGGGCTCATGTCGCGAACGATGCGGC
>JANMAP010000416.1:0-4658 GCA_031359905.1 Burkholderiales bacterium
CGGTGCGCTGCGCGAATCGACGCCCGTCGAGAGCCGCGCGCATGCCCAGCGTCTGGCGCAATCGCCTGTGCCCTGTCGATGCTTTGCGATCACCGGATCCGGCGACGTTGTTCTGGCCTGCGGCCAATTCACACGCGAAGCAGATCTGGTCGGGCTGTATGACATCGTCACCGCACCGGCTGCACGCGGCCGCGGCCTGGCCACCCTGTTATGTGAGCGCCTGCTTTCCGTCTCAGCCAGTGAAGGGGCGCGGATCGCGTATCTACAGGTGGACAGCGGCAACGCGACCGCTCGTCGGCTGTATGCCCGCTTGAGTTTCGTCGACGCCTACACGTACCACTATCGGCAGCCGCCGGCCTCCGCCTGATCGGTGGGCTGGCGCCGCCGCGTCGGGGCTGCTCGGCCTGTTACAAGCCTAGCCCCTCGTCCAGGCCCAGGTGCAGATTCATCGACTGGACCGCGGCCCCACTGGCGCCCTTGCCCAGGTTGTCCAAGCGGGCGATCAGCACGGCCTGCTGGTCGTTGGCGAACACGAAGATGTCGACTCGATTGGTGTCGTTGGCGGCTTGAACGTCAAAGTAGCCAGTCTCCAGCGTCACCGGGTCGCGCAAGGGCAGCACTTTGACGAAGCGCTCGCCCGCGTAGCGCTTCGCGTAGGTCTCATGCACCGCTTCAGCCGTGATGCCCAACTGGCGCAGGTCCAGAGGCACCGTCACCGCCAGCCCTTTGTAGAAGTTGGCGACCACTGGCATGAAGATCGGCGCCACGCTCAATCCGCCGTGAACCATCATCTCCGGCAGATGCTTGTGCTTCAAGCTGAGCCCGTAAGGGCGCGGCGAAGCCAGCGCACACTCAGCTGCGGAGCCCTTCGTTGCAACTGGTGCGGCTTCGTACTGCTCGATCATCTTCTTGCCGCCGCCGGAATAGCCGGTGATGGAATTTGCGCTCACCGCATGGTCGGGCGGAACCAGCCCCGCATCGACCAACGGGCGCAGCAACAGGATGAAGGCGCTGGCATGGCAACCCGGGTTGGCAATGCGCTTGCTGGCGGCGATGGCGCCCCGCTGCCCCGGCGCGAGCTCAGGCAGGCCAAAGGTCCAGCCGGGCGCCGTCCGATGCAGGGTGCTGGCGTCGATCAGGCACGTTGCCGGGTTGCTGACCAGCGCGACCGCCTCGCGCGCCGCCGAATCGGGCAGACACAGGAACGCGACATCGGCCGCGTTCAGCAGGCGCGCCCGCTCGGCCGTGTCCCTGCGGCGGTCCGGTGCAATGCGCAGCACCTCGATGTCCCGGCGTGCCGCCAGATATTCATGGATGCGCAGCCCGGTGGTGCCTTCCTGGCCATCGACGAAGACCTTGTGGCTCATGCCCTGCCCCTGCGTTGAACCCCGCACAATCCCGCGGTGTCGGTCGAGGATAAGCCATGAGGCCTCCAGCGGAATTCCGCGTGCTCACGCTGCCGGGATGGCTGAACTCCGGCCCGGACCATTGGCAGAGCCGTTGGGAACAGCAACACGACGTGCAGCGGGTCGAGCAGTCCGATTGGCAATGGCCGCGACGCGGCGACTGGATGGCGCGGCTCGAAGAGGTCCTGCTTGCCGATTCCCGCCCGGCGCTGCTGGCCGCGCACAGCCTGGGTTGTCTGCTGGTGGCGGCGTGGGCCGCGCACTCCAGCCACACCGATCGCGTCGTCGGCGCGCTGCTGGTGGCACCGCCCGACCTCGATCGCCCCGACTCGCCGCCGCAGCTGGCCGGCTGGCGGCTGGCTTGGCGCCAGCCGCTGCCGTTCCCGGCGCGGCTGGTGTACAGCAGCGACGATCCTTTCGGTGATGCCGACCACGCGCGGCGGCTGGCTGCCGACTGGGGTGCGCAGCTGTCCCCCTTGGGGCCGCGGGGCCATCTGAACGCCGACTCGGGGCTGGGCGACTGGCCCGAAGGGCTGGCTTGGCTGCACGGCCTGCGCCGGCCGGACGAGCGCGTGTGAAGAGCACGTGAAGAGCACCCCGCTGACCCGCGCCATCGTCGTCGGCCTGACGGTCACGGCGATCGGCGCCTTTCTGCAATGGTGGGGCGTCGGCCTGCCGCTGATGCTGGCCACGCTGGTGGTCTCGGCCTGCATGGCCTGGTTCGTCCCGTTCGTTTTCATGGCCTGGATCGAAGGCCTCACGGCCGTCGTGCGTGCCCGCTTCTGGGCCCGTGAGCAGGGACACTTCCATGCCTTCGGCGGCGTGCCGCTGCGCATCGAAGACGACGGCCTGCATGTCTGGGTCGATGCGCAGGGCCTGCAGCGCTTGCTTGGGCTGAAGGAGCGCGACGATGTGACCGCATCGCGGATGCCCGGCATGTGGCGGCGCGATGCGGCAGACCATTCGCTGCTGCTGCGCGTCGACGCCGTGGTGCAGTACCTGGGCACGATGCCCGAGCGCCACGCACCCCGCGTGCAGCGGCTGCGCCGCTATCTGGAGCGGCAGATCCTGTTCCCGGCCGGCGAACGGTTGCGTCGCCGGGGTGGCGGCGCAGCTCGGTGACAATCCCGCCATGGTGAGCAAGAAACCGAAAGGCCTGGGGCTGGGACTCGAAGCACTGCTGGGCCCGAAGGTCAACGACGCCGCGTCGGCAGGCGACGGCTTGCCGACGACACTGCGCCTGGGCCAGCTGTGCGCCGGCCGTTATCAGCCGCGCACGCGGATGGACGAAGGCTCGCTGTACGAGCTGGCCGAAAGCATCAAGAGCCAAGGTGTGATGCAGCCGATCCTCGTGCGCCCGTTGCCCGCCGCAGCGTCCGTCGACGGCGCCGAGCCGACCTACGAGATCATCGCCGGCGAGCGGCGCTTTCGCGCCGCGCGGCTGGCCGGGCTCGACAGCGTTCCGGTGCTTGTCAAGGCCGTGCCGGACGAAGCCGCGGCGGTCATGTCCTTGATCGAGAACATCCAGCGCGAAGACCTCAATCCGCTGGAAGAAGCACAGGGCCTGCAGCGCTTGGTCAGCGAATTCCAGCTGACCCATGAGCAGGCCGCGCAGGCCGTCGGGCGCTCGCGCAGCGCGGCCAGCAATCTGCTGCGCCTGCTCCATCTGGCCGAGCCGGTGCAGCAGATGTTGCTGGCCGGTGACCTCGACATGGGGCATGCCCGGGCGCTGCTCGGCCTGGACGGTGCGACGCAGGTGACGGCGGCGCAGCAAGTCGCGCTGAAAAAGCTCAGCGTGCGCGATGCCGAACGTCTGGCAGCCCGGCTGGGACCGGGTGCGGTCGCCAACGCCGCAGCCGGCCAGCGCGCCAAGACGGCCAAGCCGCGCGACATCCAGCGTCTCGAAATCGCATTGGCCGACCGCTTGACCGCGCCGGTCGAGATCCGCGTCAAGCGCCGCACCCGCCGCGGCGAAGCCGGCGAGATCGCCATCGCCTTCGGCTCGCTGGACGAGCTCAACGGTTTGCTCGAGCGGCTGGGGGCTGGTCAGAACTGAGCGCTGGACCGGGCTCGGCGCAGGCCGCGTGTGTGCAGACCGCGCTGCGCACGAGACCACCACACGCCCTTCACCAGGCTGTGCCGCGCGAGCGAAGTGAGTGGGCTCGATGGCGAATCGAGCGTGGCCGGCGACTGTTCCAGAGAGAGGCACCCCCGCATGACGCATCGCTGCGAAAGGGCATTCAACCCGACGTTGGCAATTCCCATGTGATGGCGCCGATGATGTGAGAACCGATGCGGGGCCTGTCGCGCGAAGGCGGTGCGCGCTGCGTCGGTCAGCCGAAAGGCCGGCGCCAACGTTGAGGCACTGTGGTGCGCAGGCGCATGATGGATGACAGGGCACAGGACTTGCGAAGCATGTTGCGGGTAACCTATCAACGGAGTCGATTGACGCGCGAGCGTTGGAATTGCGTGCCGTTGGCGCTGTTGTTCGGCCCCTTGCGAAGCGCAGAATGATCCATGCTGATCGAACAGAGTCGACAAGCGTTGCACCGAAGGTGACCGGAAAGCTCTGATGGAGCCTGGGCCAGTCAAGCCGGGACTTCATCAGAACTTCCCCTGGCGCGCTGCAGGCATTCCCCTGCAACGTGGCCGACCTGGACACCGGAGGTCCGCATGGACGTGATCAGCCACATGAAGGCGCGCTTCGAGCGCCTGCGTGAAGAGGAGATGTCCCTCGAGGACTACCTCGCCGAGTGCAAGAAGAGCGCACTCGCCTACGCCACCGCCGCCGAGCGCATGCTGAAGGCGATCGGCGAACCCAAGACGGTCGACACGCGCAACGACCAGCGCCTGTCGCGCTTGTTCGCCAACAAGGTCATCAAGGTCTACCCGGCCTTCGCCGAGTTCTACGGCATGGAAGACGCCATCGAGCAGGTGGTGAGCTACTTCCGCCACGCCGCACAGGGCCTGGAAGAGAAAAAGCAGATCCTGTATTTGCTGGGCCCGGTCGGCGGTGGCAAGAGCTCGATTGCGGAACGGCTCAAGCAGTTGATGCAGGAAGTGCCGTTCTACGCCATCAAGGGCAGCCCGGTGAACGAGAGCCCGCTGGGGCTGTTCGACCCGGTCGAAGACGGCCCCATCCTGCAGAGCGAATACGGCATTCCCGTGCGCTATCTCAACCGCATCCTCAGCCCCTGGGCGGTCAAGCGGCTCGATGAATTCGGCGGCGACATCCGCCAGTTCCGCGTCGTC
>JANMAP010000473.1:0-13173 GCA_031359905.1 Burkholderiales bacterium
GCGTCGACACCCTGGTTGGCCAGCCGGTCGGCGCGCTCATTGCCCGGATCGCCGGCGTGGCCCTTGACCCAGCGCCACGTCACGTCGTGGCCGGCGTTGAGCGCGTCCAGCCGCTGCCAGAGCTCGATGTTCTTCACCGGCTTGTTGTCGGCCGTCTTCCAGCCGCGGGCCTTCCAGCCGTGGATCCAGGTCGTGATGCCCTGGCGCACGTACTGGCTGTCGGTGTAGATCGTCACCTGGCAGCGCCTCTTCAACGACGCCAGCGCCTCGATGACGGCGGTCAGCTCCATGCGGTTGTTGGTGGTCACCGGTTCGCCGCCGAAGAGTTCGCGTTCGTGCTCGCCACTGCGCAGCCAGACACCCCAGCCGCCGGGGCCGGGGTTGCCGCGACACGCACCGTCGGCGTAGATCACGATCTCGGCCATCTTCAGTCTTCCATGGCGCCGTCCGGCACCCGCGACGAATGAATCAAATGGAGCCCAGCGAACACCGCGGAACCGGCTCTGCCGGGCCGCTGGCGCTGCCCCCAGGGGGGAGGCGCCGAAGGCGCTTCGGGGGGATTCATTTCACCCCTGCTCCATCTCTGCCGCATCGGCATGCCGTTCGCGGACCGGCACCGCCCGCGGCGGGCCGAGCACGATCTGGCGGTTGGCCACCACCGCCGCGGCCTGGCGGCGCTGGCGGCGCTCCTGCTTGATCAGGCCGACCAACCGCATGCCGCGCACGCGCTTGACGGCGGTCACGAAGTAGACCGCGCCGAAGACCGGCCAGGCATGTTCGCCGAGCCGTTCGAGCCAGCCGAAACGGTCCAGCCAGGTCTGCGTGCTGAGCGGCGGGCGCCAGCAGCCGAAGCCGCCGCCTTCGACCTCGAAGCCGAGCAGCCGCAGCCAGTCGCGCACGCGCCAGTAGCCGATGAATTCCCCGGCCCGCGGCAGGTACAGGCTGCTGCCCTTGCCCATGCCCAGGCCGCGGCGCACGCGGCCGGCGCGCTGGCGCAGGCCCCACAGGCTGGCCGGGTTGAATCCGGCGATGACGACACGGCCTTCCGGCACCAGCACGCGCTCGACCTCGCGCAGCGTCAGGTGCGGGTCGCGGGCGAGTTCCAGCGAATGCGGCAGCACCACCAGGTCGATGCTCGCATCGGGGAACGGCAGGGCGTCGAACTCGCAGTGCAGGCTGATCGGCTCGAGCGGCTGCTGGGTGGTGATCAGGCTGTCCAGCGGCGGCGGCATCGACAGCGCTTCGGGCACGTACAGCGCATCGCTTGCCACCCAGCGGTGCGGCATGCGGTTGGCGCGCAGGCCTTCGAGTTCGGGCAGGCCGAGCTGCAGCGCGTGGAAGCCGAAGGCATCGGTCACCTCGTGGTCCAGCCGCTGCTGTTCCCAGCCCAGCAGGTAGCTGCCGGGCGGGGTCTGCAGCCAGGCCCCCAACTCTATAATCGACTCTTCACGCGTCATGGATGTGGTGGTCCTGCGGGGCCTCGCTGTCACGAGCCCAGGCTCGAACAGGGCGCGATTCTAGTGACGCACCACCACATGTCTTGGCGTGGTGGCCCCGAGCCCGGCATGCGAATGCGCGTGATGGGCACGAGCCAGCGAACCACCCTCCACCCATGACGTCATCGCCCCCAGCGCGCCGGCCCGGCAGATTTCGGATTCACGCGCTGGCCACGATGGCACCGATGGCCCTTCTGGTCGCCGTGTTCGGCTTGGCGTCGTGCGCCAGCCCGCCCCTATCTACCGCAGTCGTGCCCGCCGCGCAGCCGCCCGTTCGCGTGGCCGTGCCCGAAGCGCCGCCGCCTGCGTCCGTCCAGGCACCCGTCGAAGGCACCATCGAGATCTTCCCGCCGCTGCCGCGCACGCGGCTCGATCCGGCGCAGGACGGCGAGCGGCGCAACCTGTGGGGCCGCGTGCGCGAAGGCTTCGCGATGCCCGAGCTGAACAACGAGCTGGTGCGCAAGTGGGAGCAGTGGTACGCCGCGCGCCCCGACTACGTGCAGCGCATGACCGAACGTGGCGGGCGCTACCTGTTCCACATCGTCGAGGAAGTCGACAAGCGCGGCATGCCGCGAGAACTGGCGCTGCTGCCGTTCGTCGAAAGCGCCTTCAACCCGCAGGCCGAATCCAGCGCCCGCGCCGCGGGCATGTGGCAGTTCATGCCGGCCACCGGCAAGGACTTCGAACTGCGCCAGAACCTGTTCCGCGACGACCGGCGCAGCGTGCTGGCGTCGACCCGTGCGGCGCTCGACTACCTGCAGCGCCTGCACACGCTGTTCGGCGGCGACTGGCAGCTCGCGCTGGCGGCCTACAACTGGGGCCAGGGCAACGTGCTGCGGGCCATCGACCACAATCGCCGCGCGGGCCTGCCCACCGGCTACAGCGACCTGCGCATGCCCGACGAAACGCGCAACTACGTGCCCAAGCTGCAGGCGGTGAAGAACATCGTCGCCCGACCGGAAGCCTTCGCGCTGACGCTGCCGCTGCTCGAGAACCACCCGTTCTTCCTCAGCGTGACGGTCGATCGCGACATCGATGTCGCGCTCGCCGCGCAGCTGTCGGGCCTGCGGCTGGAGGACTTCCTGGCGCTCAACCCGCAGATGAACAAGCCGGTGATCCTGGCCGCCGGCACGCCGCAGCTGCTGCTGCCCTACGACAACGCGAATCGCTAGCTGCGCGATGTGGCGAAGCACCGCGGCGCGCTGGCCAGCTGGACGGCGTGGGTGGCGCCGCGCACCGTGCAGCCGGCTGAGGCCGCGCGCCTGATCGGGATGCCCGAAGCGGATTTGCGCGCCATCAACCGCATCCCGCCGCGCATGCTGGTGAAGGCTGGCTCGACGCTGCTGGTGCCGCGCGGTGCGCTGGCGACCACCGACGTCACGGGGTCCGTGGCCGACAGCGCAACCATGCTGCTGGCGCCAGAGCCACGCCCCCTGCGGCGTGTCAACGTCGTCGTCGGCCGCAAGGGCGACAGCGTGACCACGCTGGCCCAACGCCACAAGGTGTCGCCGGCCCTCCTGGCGCAATGGAATCAGGTCGGCGTGCAGGCCCGCTTCAAACCCGGGCAACGCGTGGTCCTGATGGTCCCGGCGGCGGCGGCCAAGACCGCCGGCCAGGCGGTCGCCGGGCGTCGGGCCATCAGGCAGGCCAGTCAGCAGGCGAGCAAGCCGGGGAGCCAGCAGGCGGGTCAGCAGACCGCCCAGCGCGCCAGTCAGCACGCCGCCAAACACAGCGCCAAACACAACGCCAAGCACACCGCCAAACCCAAGCTGGCGGCCGGCCCGCACCGCTCGCCCGCCCGCGCCCACAGCGCCCGCGCCATGCCGCGCATGCGCGTGGCACAGGGCGCGGCAGCGGGTCAGCCGCCGAGGTAGTCGCGCTTGCCCAGCTCGACCCCGGCGTGGCGCAACAGCGCGTACGTCGTGGTGGCGTGGAAGTAGAAGTTCGGCAGCACGAAGTGACGCAGGTAGTTCTCGCCGGTGAAGCGCAACGGCTCGCCTTGGCGCGTCGGCAGCAGGATCTCGCGCTGCTCCGATCCGTCGATCTGCGCCGGGGTGAAGCTCTGCACGTAATCCAGCGCCTTGTGCACCCGGCCGCGCAGCTCGGCAAGGGTGGCTTCGTTGTCGTCCCACTTCGGCACCTCGATGCCCGCCAGGCGCGCCATGCAACCCTTGGTCATGTCGGTGGCGATGTGGATCTGCCGGTTGAAGGGCAACATGTCGGGCGCCAGGCGCAGGCCGAGGTAGTTGGCCGCGTCGAACTTGCGCGCTTCGGCATGCGCCTGGGCCTTGTCGAGCCAGGTCAGCATGTTGCCGAACATGCGGACAAAGGCGGGCACGCTGGCGGAATGCATGGTCAGGCTCATGGGGGGGGCTTCTTCCGGATCTGTGGATGATTGACGGATGCTATCGCTCACCACTGCGGGATGCCGGAGGGGGCAGAATCCGCAGGCGATTTCCGGTCCGCCCATGAACATCATCATCCTCGACGATTACCAGGACGCCGTGCGCAAGCTGCAGTGCGCTGTCCGCCTGGAGCCGTACAACGCCAAGGTCTTCACCAACACCGTCAAGGGCATCGGTCAGCTGTCGGTGCGCCTGCGCGATGCCGACGTGCTGGTGCTGATCCGCGAGCGCACGCAGTTCCCCAAGGCCTTGCTCGAAAAGCTGCCGCGGCTGAAGCTGATCTCGCAGACCGGGCGCGTCGGCGCGCACATCGACCTGCCGGCCGCCACCCGGCTGGGCATCGCCGTGGCCGAAGGCATCGGCTCGCCGGTGGCCCCGGCCGAACTGACGTGGGCGCTGATCATGGCGGCGATGCGCCGTCTGCCGCAGTACGTCGGCAACCTCAAGCACGGCGCGTGGCAGCAAAGCGGGCTGAAGTCGGCGTCGATGCCGCCGAACTTCGGCATCGGTTCGGTGCTGCGCGGCAAGACCCTGGGCATCTGGGGCTACGGCAAGATCGGTCAGATGGTCGCCGGCTATGGCCGTGCCTTCGGCATGCAGGTGCAGATCTGGGGCAGCGACACATCTCGCGCACGGGCGGTCGCCGACGGCTACCAGGCCGCCGATGCGTGCCCGAGCTTCTTCGAGACCAGCGACGTGCTCAGCCTGCACCTGCGCTTGAACGACACCACGCGCGGCATCGTCAAGCTCGACGCCTTGTCGCGCATGAAGCCCACCGCGCTGGTCGTCAACACCTCGCGCGCCGAGCTGATCGAGGAAAACGCGTTGGTCGCGGCGCTCAACCGCGGCCGCCCGGGCATGGCGGCGGTGGATGTCTTCGAGAGCGAGCCGATCCTGCAGGGCCACCCGCTGCTGCGTCTGGAAAACGCGGTCTGCACGCCGCACATCGGCTATGTCGAGCAGGACAGCTACGAGACCTATTTCGGCGCGGCCTTCGACAACGTCATCAACTTCATCCAGAACCAGCCGAGCAATCTCGTCAACCCCGAGGCGCTGAAGGTGCTGCGCTGAAGGACGGCGCGGCATCCGTGGCTGCCACGGCGGCGCCCTGCGCGTTGCAGCGCACAGCGCGCCGGGTGGGGGCTTGAACATGCCGCCGGCCGGCACCGCGGCCCCGGCGTCGCCCGCGGCGCTGTTCCGGGCCTTCACTTGCTTGGCGCTGCAGGGCTTCGGCGGCGTGCTGCCGGTCGCTCAGCGCGAGATCGTCGATCGCCAGCGCTGGCTCGACAAGGGGCAGTTCCTGGAAATGCTGTCGATCGCCCAGGTCCTGCCCGGGCCGAACATCATCAACCTGTCGCTGATGATCGGCGACCGCTTCTTCGGCTGGCGCGGCGCGTTGGCGGCGATGTCGGGCATGTTGCTGGCACCGCTGGCAGTAGTGCTGCTGCTGGCAGCACTGGTCAGCCAGAGCCGCGGCCAGCCACTGGTCGCCGGCGCACTGCGCGGCATGGGCGTGGTCGCTGCCGGGCTGGTGGTCTCGACGGCCTGGCGGCTGGGCGCTGGTCTCAACCGCCAGGCGTTGGGCGGATGGGCCAGCATCGCCGTGGCCGCGGCCACGCTGGTCGCTGTCGGCCACCTGCGCCTGCCGCTGGCCGCGGTGGTGCTGATCCTCGGCGGTGCTTCGGTGCTGCTGGCCTGGTGGCGGGCCGGGCGGTGATCGACACCCTGTGGTCGGGGCCGGTGGGCATCGGCCCGTGGGAATGGCTGCAGCTGTTCGGCCACTTCCTGCTGCTGTCGCTGCTCGCCGTCGGTGGAGCGATCACCACGGCGCCCGACATGCAGCGCTTCATCGTCGGCGAGCGCGGCTGGCTCAGCGACGCGCAGTTCACCGCATCGGTGGCTCTGGCCCAGGCCGCACCGGGGCCCAACGTGCTGTTCGTCGCCGTGGTCGGCTGGAACGTCGGCGGGCTGGCCGGCGTGCTGGCCACCATGACCGGCACGCTGCTGCCCTCGTCGTTGCTGACCCTGGCCGCCACCCGCCTGGGCCAGCGCCACCGCCAGTCGCGCGCCGTGCAGGCCTTCAACAGCGGGCTGGCGCCGATGACCCTCGGCCTGCTGCTGGCCACCGCCTGGGTGCTGGTCGAACCGACCACCACGCCGTGGGCCAGCGCGGCGGCGATGGCCCTGACGGTGGCCTT
The DNA here is from genome assembly GCA_031359905.1 of Burkholderiales bacterium. Taxonomy (GTDB): domain Bacteria; phylum Pseudomonadota; class Gammaproteobacteria; order Burkholderiales; family Burkholderiaceae_C; genus Rubrivivax. The sequence continues at coordinate 6,100 of JANMAP010000473.1, forward strand.
CATGCTGCGCACCCGCCTCAGCCCGCTGTGGCCCGTCGCGGCCGGCGCGCTGGCCGGGGCACTCGGCTGGCTGGGCTGAAAGCCAGCCCTTACGGGACTTCAGCGCTGCCCGGCGATGACTGGCGCCGCTGGCGCAGCGCTTCGTAGAGACAAACGCCAGCAGCGACCGAGACGTTCAAGCTTTCCACCGCACCGGCCATCGGGATGCGCACCAGCTGGTCGCAGGTCTTGCGCGTCAGCTGACGCAGGCCCTCGCCTTCGGCGCCGAGCACCAGCGCCACCGGGCCGCTGAGGTCGATCTCGTACAGCGTGGCCGCGGCGTCGTCGCTGGCGCCGACGATGCGGATGTCGCGCTCCTTCAACTCGTTCAGGGCACGCGCCAGGTTGGTGACCATCAGGTACGGCACGGTTTCGGCCGCGCCACTGGCGACCTTGGCCACGGTGGCGTTGAGGCCCACCGCGTGGTCCTTGGGCGCGATCACCGCATGCGCCCCCGCGCCGTCGGCCACGCGCAGGCAGGCGCCGAGGTTGTGCGGGTCGGTCACGCCGTCGAGCACCAGCAGCAGCAGCGGCCCGCTGACCGCATCGAGTACGTCGTCGAGCGAATGGCGTTGCGGCAGGGCCTGAACCCGCGCCACCACGCCCTGGTGGCGCGGGCTGCCGGCCAGGCGGATCAGGTGGTCGTCGTTGCTGTCGACCAGCTTGGCGCCGGCCTCCTGCGCGCGGGCCACGAACTGACGCATGCGCGCGTCGCGCCGGCTGGCATCGACATGGATTTCGACGATCGACGCCGGGGCGGTCTTCAGCCGCACGGTGACGGCATGAAAGCCGAACAGGATCTGGATGCTCAAGGGGCGGCCTTCGTTCGGTGCGGAGCGGCGGGACGGGGCGGCGGCAGGGGCACGCTGCTGCGGCCGATGCTAGTCCAGCGCCGGGCTCAAGCCGCAACGCGCGTATCGTCGGCAGCCATGCCCGACCCCGATCCCGACACCAGCACACGGAACGACCTGCGCGGCGCCGTGCGCCTGGCCGCCGACGCCACCACCGGGGTCGCCGACATCGTCGAGGCCATGCACGCCGGCATCGCCCGCCTGCCCGGGACACCGGTGCCGCCGCGCACGCGCGGTTTGAGCGGGCTGATCTACGGCGCCGTGCGCGGTGTGGCCCGCGGTGTCGGCCGCGGTGCCGACGGCTTGCTCGCGCTGTGGCCCGAGCGTCGCGGCGGCGGCGATGCCCGCGCCGGCGGCGAGCGCCGCGACGCGCTGGTGGCTGCGCTGAACGGCGTGCTCGGCGACCACCTCGAAGCCAGTGCCAACCCGCTGGCCATCGCCATGGGCCTGCGCCACGACGGCCGGCCGCTGGTGCTCGACCGGCCGGCGCTGCAGGCCCGGCTGCCCCACGCCGGTGATCAATTGCTGGTGCTGCTGCATGGCCTGTGCATGAACGACCGCCAGTGGCGACGCCGCCCGCGTGCCGGGTCAGGTGACGAGCAGCCCGACCGCCCGGCCCACGACCATGGCGCTGCGTTGGCTCACGACCTCGGCTTCACGCCGCTGTACCTGCGCTACAACAGCGGCCGGGCGATCGCCGCCAACGGCCGCACGCTGGCGGCCCTGCTCGAACAGCTGATCGACAGCTGGCCACAACCTCCGCAGCGCCTGGTGCTGCTCGGCCACAGCATGGGCGGGCTGGTCGCGCGCAGCGCGGTGTGCCAGGCCCGGCAGGCCGGTCAGCGCTGGCCGGCTTTGCTGTCCGACTTGGTCTGCCTGGGCACGCCACACCACGGCGCGCCGCTGGAACGCGCCGGCCAGGTGCTGACCCGCGTGCTCGGGGCCGCGCCGTATGCGGCGCCGCTGGCCGGCCTGACGCGGGTGCGCAGCGCCGGCATCACCGACCTGCGCCATGGCCGCGTGCTGGACGATCCTGCTGCCGGCGGCGCGGCGCGCTTCGGCCGCGCCGGCCGCCTGCCACCGGTCGTGCCCTTGCCCAGCGGGGTGCGCTGTCACGCCCTGGCCGCAAGCACCGGCGAGCGTCGCGGCGATTTGTCCGACCGCCTGCTCGGTGATGGCCTGGTGCCGCTGGCCAGCGCCTTGGGCCAGCATGCCGACCCGGCGCGCCACCTGGCCTTCGATCCAACGCGGCAGTGGGTGGCCTGGGGCATCAACCACCTCGATCTGCTGAGCGACGACGGCGTCTACCAGCGCCTGCGGCAGGCGCTCAGCCCGGCCGCAGTAGCGCCGCCGCCAACGCCTGCCAGGCCATGAGCCCGCCGATCAGCAGCGACTGGTGCAGCATGTAGAAGGTCAGGCTCCAGCGGCCCAGCGTGGCCAGCGGCGACAAGCCGCCTGGCAGCCGGCCGGCCAGCCAGCCTGCGCGGTGCGCCAGCAGCCACTGCCCGGCCGCCAGCCCCCACAGCACCACGCCCAGCCAGGGCAGCACGGGAACGAAGTCCTCGGTCACCGGCTTGCGCGTGACCAGGCCGACCCAGGCCGTCCAGCGGCTGTCGAACACCGCCCCCTGCACCAGCCGCGGCGCGGCGATGGCCAGTGCGCCGAGAAGGCACAGCGCGCCGATCGATGCCCGTGGCGCCAGCATTCGCGCCAGCAGCAGCATCACGGCGATGCCGTGCAGCACGCCGAAGAAGATCCAGCTGCGCGGAAACATCCACGCCGATCCGATGCTGACCAGCAGCGCGCAGCCGACGATCTGGCCCCAGCGCCGCCAGAAGCGCGGCCAGCCTTGCCCGTTGGCCAGCGCCAGGGCCACCGCCAGGCCGGCGCAGAACAGGAACAGGCTGACGATGGCCGTGCGCTGGCCGGTCCAGAACGGGTCGCTGTAGAAGTTCTGGCGCGGGCTGAGCATGCCCAGGTGGTTCAGGTCGAAGCCGAAGTGGAAGCCGGCCATCCACAGCATCGCCGCGCCGCGCAGGGCGTCGACGCGGTCGCTGCGCTGCAGTGGCGTCGTCATGCGGCCTTTTCGTAGACGTCGCTGAAGGCCTGGCCGTCCCAGGCGTAGAGCAGGAAGGCGGCATGCACGCAGGCGCTGGCGCCGCGCGGCCGGAACAGGCCCACGCATTGACCGCCGGGCGCGCGCACGCTGCGGTACGCCACCCCGGCCGAGCCGGCGGCATGCAGGCGGTGGCCGAGCGAGCGCGCCGCGCCGTAGTCCACCGGGTCGTAGACGTCAGCCGGCACGGCGCCGGCTGGCCGCAGATCGTGCAGCCTGGCGTCGATGGCCACCGCATACAGACGCATCGGCAGGTGCATCGGGCCCTGGGCAGTGGCGGTCAGGAACAGGCCGTGGTGGTGGCGCGTCTCGGCCAGCGCGGTGGCCCGTTCGCGCGCCGCGTAGAACACGCCGAAGCGGCCGTCGGAGAAGCGGCTGCCGAGCACGTTGACATGCGTGAACGCGGCCATGATCGGCCCGCTGCCCGGGCCGTACAGGCGCTGCTCGCGCGGCACGCGTTCGATCTGGCCGAGTTCGTCGCGCATCCGCTCGTTGGTCATCGCTTCCAGCGCGTACAGGGCTTCGAAGTCGGCGGCGTCGGCAACGCGGTCGAACAGCGACACCGCCGGATAGCGCGTGGGAACGATGCGGCAGGCTTGGCCCCAGCGCACCCGGCGAACCTCTGGTTCAGCCGGCGCGGCGAACGGCGCGGACCGGCTCAAGACCAGCCGCCACCGCGAACGCCGTCGAGATAGCGGCGCACCAGGTTCAGATCGCTGACGTTGCCGGCGAGCATGCGCTGCAGCGCGCTGCGGCCACCGAACGGCGCCGCCTGGTTGGGCTGGCGGACCCAGGCGTCGGCCGCGGCGGCGTCGGGCAGCAGGATCTGCAGGCTCTTGTAGATGCCCAGCAGGTTGGACAGCCGCTCCAGCGTGTCGCGCGACAGGCTGGCCTTGTCGGGCTGCTTGCGCCAGGCGAAGAAGCTCGAACGCGGCGGCTGGCCGAGCAGGCACAGCTGCTCATCGACGCTCAACCCCCAGGCCTGCGCAATGCGCGCGAAGGCTCGCAAGCCGGCACTGCCCAGGGCCGCGGTGGTGGCCGGGCCGGGCGCGGCGGCGGCCAGCAACGCACTCATGTCGAAAATCCTTGGTTGGACAATTTGGTGATAATAGTACAAAAACAGACTCGACGCCGATTCAGCGCCGGTTGCGCGGGTGGGCCCCGGCCAATCCTTCGTTTCCGCGCTTGAAGTTGCCGGTCAGCCGCGCCATCGCCTGCTGCTGGGCAGCGCTGTCGGCGCCTTGCATGTCGTGCGCGAAGTCAGCGGCGTCGCTGCCGCGCAGCGTGCTGGCCAGGCGGCCGCGGTGCAGGATCTCGACGTCGCCGTTCTTGCGCCGGCGCCAGGCGAAGCCCAGGTCGCCCGCAGCCGGCGTGCCGTCGCGCTCTTCGGGGGCGGTGCTCATGCGGCTAGTATGAAACCCACGCCCGCATCTCGACACCCCATGGCCCGACCCCGCCCCATCACCCCGCCGCCGGACGCCCTCGCGCGCCGCGACGCTGCCGAGCAGGCCCGGCTCGACAGCGCACTGGTCGAGTTGTTCGAGCAGCGCATCGTCTTCAACCAGGTGCTCGGGCTGAAGGTCGCGTCGACCCAGCCCGGGGACGTGCGCGCAACCTTCGCCATGCGCCACGAACTGATCGGCCATGCCAGCTCGGGCCGACTGCACGGCGGCGTGATCTCCGCGGTGCTCGACGCGATGGGCGGCCTGGCGCTGATGGTCGCGATCGGCGAGAGCTTTCCGCAGGACAACATGTTGCAGGTGATGCAGCGCTTCTCGCGCATGGGCACGATCGACCTGCGTGTCGACTTCCTGCGCCAGGGCCTGGGCCAGCATTTCGTGGCCCGGGCCGAGGTCACCCGGCTGGGTTCGCGCATCGGCGCCACGCAGATGCGCCTGGCCAACGACGCGGGCAGCCTGATCGCCACCGGCGCGGCGGCTTACGTCGTGTCCTGACGCTGCCGGCGGCGCCGCGGGCCTTGAATTCCACGCCCCGGCGCCGATCTACACGCCTTGTTATTCACTCCTGCCCCCACCATGCCGACGCCCCCACCGCCCACCGCTTTGCGGCCGCGCCAACCCCGCCGCTGGACGCTGTGGGCCGGCGCCGCCGCGCTGGCCGCTGCGGCGGCCGGCGCCGGCCTGGTGGCGCCCGGCCGGGCCGACAGCCGCCCGGATGCAGTGCCGCGCAGCATCACCCCGCGCGGGCCGCTGGCCGCCGACGAACTGGCCAATGTCGAGATCTTCCGCAAGGCATCGCCGTCGGTGGTGCACATCACCACGCTGGCCGCGCAGCGCGACCTGTTCTCGATGAACGTGCAGCAGGTGCCGCGCGGCACCGGCACCGGCTTCGTGTGGGACGACCGCGGCCACATCGTCACCAACTTCCACGTCATCCAGGGCGGCAACGCCGCGCGCGTGACCCTCGCCGACCAGAGCACGCACGACGCCAAGGTCATCGGCGCGTTTCCCGACCGCGACCTGGCGGTGCTGAAGATCGACGTGCCGCCGAGCAAGCTGCCGCCGCTGGCCATCGGCACCAGCCGCGAGTTGATCGTCGGCCAGCGGGTCTACGCCATCGGCAACCCCTTCGGCCTGGACCAGACGCTGACCACCGGCATCGTCAGCGCGCTGAACCGCGAGATCGAGTCGTTCAACGAGCGCACCCTCCGCGGCGTGATCCAGACCGATGCGGCCCTCAATCCAGGAAACTCGGGCGGCCCGCTGCTCGATTCGTCCGGGCGGCTGATCGGCGTCAACTCGCAGATCGCCAGCCCCAGCGGGGCCAGCGCCGGCATCGGCTTTGCGATCCCGGTCGACGAGGTCAACCGCATCGTGCCGCGCATCATCCGCGACGGCCGCTACGTGCGCCCGGCGATCGGCGTCACCGCCGCGCCGCAGGCAGTGCACCAGGCCCTCAACCTGCCGCGCGGCGTGGCGCTGGTGCAGGTCGCACCGGGCAGCCCGGCTGCGCGGGCCGGCCTGCAGGCGTTTCGCCGCGGGCAGCGCGGCGAGGTGCTGCCCGGCGACGTCATCACCGCCGTCAACGACGACAAGGTGACCGACCTCGACGACATGCTGACGCTGCTGGAACGGCGCCAGCCTGGCGACAGCGTGACCTTGACGCTGTGGCGCGCCGGGCAGACGCGTCGGCAGGCGGTGACGCTCGGCGCGACCGAGTAGCCGCCGACCAGTTGTCGACATGCCGCCGCCGACACGCCCGGACCGATACCGGCGCCCGGACCAGGGGCAAAGATTGCTTCTGAAAGATCGACCGGCGCCGAACGACGAAGATCACCTGTGTTCGCACCCCGCCCCATGAACCGACGCTTCGCCATGAGTCTGCTTTCCCTCTTCGGCCTGGGCGCGAAGGCGGCAACCGCGGCCGCGCCGGATTCCGCGCCAAGCCCGGGCGCGCCAGCACCGTTGCGCCTGTCGGACAGCGAGTGGAAGCAGCGCCTGACCGCCGCCCAGTACCGCGTGCTGCGCCAGGAAGGTACCGAAGCGCCCGGCAGCAGCCCGTTGAACGCCGAGAAGCGGCGTGGCCGCTTCCATTGCGCCGGTTGCGACCTGCCGCTGTTCGCGTCGGACGCCAAGTACGAAAGCGGCACGGGCTGGCCGAGCTTCCACACCGCGCTGCCCGGTGCACTGGGCACCCGCACCGATTTCAAGCTGATCCTGCCGCGCACCGAATACCACTGCGCGCGCTGCAACGGCCACCAGGGCCATGTCTTCGATGACGGCCCGCGGCCCAGCGGCAAGCGCTACTGCAACAACGGTGTGGCGCTGCGTTTCGCGCCCGAGGCGGCCTGATGAAGGCCGCTCTGCAGCGCTGGGCGTTGGCGTGGGGCCTGGCCGCGGTGGCCAGCGCCGGACCGCTGCCGGCCATGGCGCAGAGCACCGCCAAGGCGACTTTCGCAGGGGGCTGCTTCTGGTGCGTCGAAGCCGACTTCGACAAGGTGCCGGGTGTGCTGTCGACGACCTCGGGCTACATCGGCGGCACGGTGCCCAACCCCAGCTACCAGCAGGTGTCGGCCAAGACCACCGGCCATGCCGAAGCCGTCGAGGT